>JADFPB010000252.1 GCA_022562515.1 Chloroflexota bacterium
TTCCTGGGGCGCGCTGACGATCGCATAGACATTGCAGGGTTCACCAGGGTGGACGAAGCCACCCTGTGGCAGGCGCTGCGGGACTCCGGCTTGAATCTCAAAGACTGGACGATGACGCCGGAGCATGTCGGCGACCGGCCAATATTGAATCTCTACGCCGAGATGGACGATACGCAAAACGCCGATGACGTCGCATCCCGAATCCACAACGCGCTCAAAGCGAGGGACCCGTTCTACAAAGACCTCGAGTCGATGCTGGGAATCCAGCCGCTGCGAGCATCCAAACTGACCAGCGGCACGTTCGAGCGCTTCTACGACGAGAAGCGCGCGCAGGGTCGGGAACTACACGAACTTCAGCCACCGCGCA
Organism: Chloroflexota bacterium; assembly: GCA_022562515.1. Taxonomy (GTDB): domain Bacteria; phylum Chloroflexota; class Dehalococcoidia; order Lucifugimonadales; family Lucifugimonadaceae; genus UBA1151. The sequence goes on from JADFPB010000252.1 coordinate 368, forward strand.
TGAACCCTGGCGACTCCGTCGTCGCGGACCTGATGAGACTCTCATCGGAGGGGCCGAAACAATGAACGAGATATACGTAGCTCTGCCATTCATCCAGTTCCTGATACTGGCCGTGCTCCTCATCGTCGTCTTCCTGAGCGCGCCGCGTAACCCCCTCAATCGCCTCTTCGCACTCTTCCTTGTCGCCATGGCGGCGTGGGGCTTCGCCATCTTCGGCATGCGAGACTCGTTCCCGGACGCCGGCAGAGCGCTCGCGTTCGAAAAAGTCGTTCTTGCGATCATTCCCTTCTCCACAGTCTTTTTCTACCATTTCGTTATCCGCTTCATCGGCGAGCAGTCTCCCGGACGGCTGATTCGCGCCTTCTACGGCCTGGCCTTGATAGCCGGCCTCTTCTCACTCCTGGGCTGGTCGGCCCCGCAGATGATCACCAAGTTCTACGGATTCGCTCCGCAACTCGGCTGGGCATTCCCAATCGTCCTCCTCGCCTCATACCCGCCGGTCGCACTGGCGTTCTGGAAGCTGACCGGCGCAATTCGCCGCTCCGGCAGTGGCGTCAGGCACACGCAGCTCGTCCTGCTCCGCTGGGGCGTCATCGCAGCCGTCCTCGGCGGAACATCCGACTTCCTTCCCTCGCTCGGACTGCAGATCTACCCGATGGGCGTCCTGGGCAACATCGCGTTCGGCCTCCTCGCCACCGCTGCCGTCACCAGATACCGGCTCATGAACCTGCGCCTCGTACTCCGTCGCGGACTCGCCTACACGCTCGTCAGTTCCAGCCTCCTGGCCATCCACGGCCTCGCTGTCCTCGCGACATGGTTCCTCGTAAAAGACCTGAGCGGCACCGCCATGGTGATGGCCATTGCCGGCACGATCATCATCGTCGGAGTCGCAGTACAACCGTTCATCGGCAGGCTCCAGAAAGCCGTCGATCGCGCCTTCTTCAGGGAACGCTCAGACCGCCTGGAAACGCTGTTCTCAATGAGCGCCGACCTCAGGGACAACACAGACCTCAAAGAAGTGCTGTCACGCCTTGTTGTGGGTCTGAAGGGCGCCGTGCATCCGGACTGGGTCACAGTGCTCCTTCCGAACCGCGAGGAAAACTCGTTTGTCACCGCAATCGACTCCCGTAACGCCCAAAACGAAGAAAGTGAAGACCACACGTCATCAATCCAGACTGGCGGTGGATTGTCTCGCTGGTTCGAGGTAAACCGCGCCCCCCTGGCCGGCCAGATGCTGGATACAGACCCCCTCCTCCAGGGCATCAGTATCGACGAGCGCGAAGCCATCGAAGGAGTCGACGCAGTCCTGCTGGTGCCGATGATCGCGAAAGACACGGTCACGGGCATTCTGGCCGTCGGCCCCAAGATCGTCGACGGTAACTACGACCCGTCCGACGTTGACTTCCTCATGGCCGTAGCCGACCACAGCGCCGTCGCCATCGAAAACGCACGCCTGTACGCCACCGAAGTAGAGCGGCGGGCAGAGATGGAAAGGCTCGACTCGGTGAGAACCAGCCTGCTCCACACCGTCTCGCATGAACTGAAGTCTCCGATCACAGCTATCAAGATCTCCACCGAGTTGCTGGAATCGACCCTCGAAATGAAGCCCGACGGGCCGCCTCACGCTCGCATGATCAATACGCTGAAGCGCGGCATCGAGAGGCTGGAGCGCCTCACGCAAGAGGCCCTTGACTACGCAACGATGCAGAGCGCCAAACTCGAGCTCCAGCTGGCAGATGCAAATCTTGAAGAGGTAGTGCGAGACGTTCTCGCACTCGTCCCGGCCATCGAATCACGAAGCCAGGAACTCTCTTTCCGGGTGCAGAAAGACATGCCCCAGACTAAATCGGACTCCCGCAGGGTTGAGCGAATTCTGCTCAACCTCATCACCAACGCCTCCAAGTACACGCCGGAGGGCGGACGGATCGCCGTCGACATCACCGCTCAAGGCGACTCCCACATCATCCAGGTATCTGACACGGGAATGGGAATTCCGGAGGACGACCTCGAGATGATCTTCTCGCCATTCTTCCGGAGCAAAGTTCCAGACAGCTCGCCGGTTACCGGCAGTGGCCTTGGCCTGAGCATCGCCCGGTTCCTCGCCGAGCAGCACGGTGGGTCGCTGACCGCGAGCAGCGAGGTGGGAAGAGGCAGCACCTTCACGCTGATCCTCCCAGCAGGCGGCCCCGACTCGGCCGCCGAACTGACTCCAGGCGCAATGGGGCATGCCGTCCCGCTGCGATCACCCGCGGTGGCGCCTGTGGCATCAGTAGACACCGAGGCTGTGGCAACCCCCGCCCCC
>JADFPB010000072.1 GCA_022562515.1 Chloroflexota bacterium
CCGGACTTGACGTTGCCCTTGCCGCTATTTCCTGAGTTGCTGCTGGAGTCTTCGTCGTCCGGGCTGTCATCGCCGAAGTCAGTGGAGACGACGATGCCGGACTCGCCGTTGCCCTTGCCGCTGTTTCCTGAGTTGCTGCTGGACTCATCGTCGTCCTGGCTGTCATCGCCGAAGACTGTCCAGACGATGAAATCGGACTCGCCGCTATTGCCGTTGTTCTGATCGTCATCGGGCGGATCGGACGGGGCGGCCCCGGCGTCATTAATCAGGGCGCTAACGATGTCCGTAGAGACGTTCCCTGACGTGTCCGCGTCGTCAGAGTTCGATGGACTCTTCGGCGGCAGCTGCATAGCACTGACGATTACAGGCGCGTCCGCGAAGGAATCGTCGTCGGCTGGGTCACCGGGCGACGGGTCAGAGGGCCTGGCCAGCGCGCTTGCGGAGTCGAAGAAATCGTTGCCCCCGTCGTCGGCCGGTGCTATTGCCATGACGACTGCCGGCGCCGTAGGAGTGGGCTGCACGCTCGCCATCACGAATGCTTGCTGCACGCTGTCTGACAGAACGCCGAGATCGGCGGCGACCCTGATCAGCACCACGATTTCCGAGTCGCCCTGCACGGCACCCTTCGGCATTGTGAAGTTGTTGTCGTTGGTGCGGGTGCTCGCGCCCGAATCTGCCACGAGGTCTGCGAAGGCCTGACTCTCGGTGAGCATCTCGAGTTTCGCTTCATAGCCGGCTGGCAGCTTGCCGCCGTTCTCCATGAACTGGTGAACAATCGCCGGATCTATCCCGTAGGCCTCCAGAGCGTCAGCGCTATCGATGCCTGATGCTCCGGGAGTACACGCCATGATTGCTGCGGTGGCTGCGATGCCGATGAAGGACCGTTTGCGAAGCCAGCCGAAGCGACCGGAGTTCTCGCCACTACGCTTCAAGAGCTTCGGCGATCTCCCGGTTCCACGGTTTTTGCGGTGTGCTTTCAAGGCTATGCTTCGCATTGCGTTGTGATTGGCGGCCTGGGCGAGGATGTTCCTGCCCACATGCGCTTATACCCATGATGCGGGGGGACTTACGCGCATAACACATGCCTTTGTGGTCGGAACGGGGATTGAACGGATAATCAGGTTGAGCCAAAGGTGTCAAAAAGACCCGTGGAGCCACCTATCCACTGACCTTGTATGGGGGATACTCGTGTCGCGGCGCGTGGCTAACACCCATGCCGGAGTGGTGGCTGGATCTGTGCTGTATTTTCGGAACGGAAAAGGTGTAAATCACCGCGGGCATCTGGGTGAGATGACGGTGACGCAGGCAGCCAAAATCCCATAAGATGTCGTGACCAACGCCGCAGGGTTTCTGGCACACCGATACTCTGGGTTCCGGGGGTGTGGGGCCTGCGGAGTTGGAACGCCGTTCGTCCAGGTGGAACAGTAAGAGGAGCTAATCGCGACTCGAGCTGCGGAGGGATCCGAACGCGAGATTTCCGTCCGGACAGGGAGGCGATGCCCATGGCGAAACAGTCGGCGCTGGAAATCCTCATAGTTGACGACCAGCTCGATATCCCGCTCGCTCTCAGCGCGATGCTGAAAGAACTGGCGGATGTGAATATATCCGTCGTGGTGGACGGACAGGAAGCGATGGGCGCTCTCGCGGGTACGAAATTCGACCTTCTGTTCCTCGATCTGCAACTGCCCCTTGTGACCGGTGAAGAGGTTCTCGATGCGATCGCCACAGGAGAGGACGATATTCAGAAGCCGCGCCACATCATCGTCATGTCCGCCGGAGCACGCCTCGATGAGTTGCGGACGCGACTGTCAGCGGGGGTGGTCGATGGATTGTTGGAGAAGCCATTCCGGTACGCGGATCTGCAGGGAATAATCGCCGACGTGACGACGGGAGATTTTCTGAGCGATCTCTAGCGGCCGGTTCCCGCACCCCGACGAGCAAAGAAGAGGCCCGCGTGGATTGCGGGCCTTGTTGTTTAAACGATCTGGGAGTTCCGGCTATGCGCAGGTGTTGACGAGCGTACCAACTCCCGAAATCTCTACTTCGACGGTGTCTCCGGCGCGTATTTGACCGGCCGTGCCGGACGTTCCGGTGAAGATGCAATCGCCGGGCTCCAGGGTCACATAAGTGCTGATGAAGGCAATTGTGTGAGGTATGTCATGGATCATCTCGGAAGTGTTGCAGTTCTGGGATGCCTGACCGTTGATCCGTCCCTCGATATCGAGATTGGAGGGATCGATGTCCGTGACGATCCATGGGCCTATGGGTGAGAACGTGTCCGACGACTTGGCGCGCCACCAGCTCGTGTCGCTCGACTGCCAGTCCCTGGCGCTGACGTCGTTCCCGCATGTGTAGCCGAAAACGTAGTCCATGGCGTCGGCAACGGAGACGCCGGTCGCCGTTTTGCCGATCACGACGACCAGTTCCGATTCGGCGTCCACCTTCTCGGAGTCGGTTGGGATCCTGATTACGTCGCCGGGGCCGGCAAGCGACGTGTGGATCTTGAAGAACGGCTCAGGCCGCTCGGGAGCGGGGGCGTCGTGCAGGTGGGAGCCGTAGTTCAGCGCCATTGCAAGCATCTTCTTAGGCTCAACCGGCGCAAGCAGCTTCACGCTCTCCAGCCTGTGCGTCTTGCCGGTCTCGGTGTAGCTCTCATAGCCGGGGCCGGAAATCTCTTTCACCGTTTCGTCATCGACGATTCCGTACGCGGCGGCGCCGCCTGCCTCAAACCGTACAAACTTCATCGTTTCTCTCCCGCCTTCGCCGCTACGACATGCCATGGCGGACGTAAATTTCTCGTATCTGATGCGAGGCGCAAGTGTAAGGTACCGGCCGCGCCTCCGCCATCCCGTTTACATCCCGTTTAGACTGGGGCGCCTGGCGGGTCCCGGGACTACGGGCGCCATCTCCGCCACTGGAGCCGATGACAGGGAGCCAGATGTTCGACTTAGTGATCAAGAACGCCAATCTCGTCGATGGCACCGGCGCGCCCGGCTATCCGACCGACATCGCGGTGGATGAGGGGCGCATTGCTGTGATAGGCCGCGTGGACGGTGAAGCCCATCAACTCGTGGATGCGGCCGGCAAGACCGTGACGCCGGGATTCATCGATCTCCACACGCATTCCGACGGCTCATTTTTGCTGGATCCGCTTGCCGACTCCAAGGTCCGGCAGGGCGTGACGCTTGAGTTGATGGGCAACTGCGGCATGAGTTTTTGCGCGCCTCTTGGCGGGATGGCCCATCAGTATCTGGATGACTGGCTTGAACGGTATGGCGCCGATATTGCCGTCAACTGGAGCGGCATGGGCGGATACCTGGATGCCCTCGAGACCATTGGCTCAACGGTGAACCTGGCGGCGCAGGTTGGGCACGGGACCGTGCGGCAGAACGTGCTTGGCATGGATGCGAGGGCGCCGTCTGCGGATGAGCTGGCCGCGATGGAGCGGCTTGTCGCAGAGAGCCTGGATGCCGGCGCCCTGGGATTTTCGACCGGCCTGTTTTACACCCCTGGTAGTTACTCACTGACGGACGAAGTAGTGGCATTGGCGCAGGTGGCGGCAGACCGCGGGGCGCTCTACTCGTCCCATCTCCGTTCAGAGGGCGCAGACGGCCCCGGCATGATGACCGCCTACGAGGAGGCGCTCGAAATCGGCCGCAGGACCGGAGTGCGGGTCGAGCTGTCGCATGTGAAGTGCAAGGGTTTTCCCGTCTGGGGCCGCGCAAACGACGTGCTGGAGCTGATCGAGAAGGCCCGCCGCGAGGGGCTCGACGTCGCGGGCGACCAGTATCCGTATCCGCGATCGTCGACTTTGATGACCGGCGCGCTGTTCCCGAAGTGGGCGCAGGAGGGTGGTCGCGAGGCGATTCTGGAGCGGATCTCCGATAGCGATACGCGGGCGCAGGTCCGGGCAGGCATCGATTACAACATTGGGCTCTACGAGGGGCCGGGCGCGTTTACCTTCTCGTCATACGCCCCTGAGCCGCGTTACGAGGGGATGGACCTGGGCCAGATCGCCGATGAGCTGGGCGTCGAGCCATCGGAAGGGGCTCTGCTGATCTTCGAGCGCGGAGCAGGGCAGGTCGTGCTCGCCTCGCTCAGGCAGGACGACGTGGACACCATCGCAGCCGCGCCGTTCATCTCGGTGGCCTCGGACGGGAACTCGCTCCGGACCGAGGGGCCGCTATCGGCGGGGGTTCCGCATCCCCGGAGTTACGGCACGAACGCCCGGTTTTTCTCCGAGTACGTGAACAAAAAAGGCTCGGTCAGCCTGGAGTCGGCCGTCCATCGCATGACGGGTCTTCCGGCAGAGCGGCTGGGGCTCAGCAAGCGTGGCCGGATCTCGCCCGGCTATGCCGCGGACATCGTACTGTTCAACCCCGCTGCGGTGCTCGACAAGGCGACATTCGATAGTCCCCACCAGTACGCGGTGGGGGTAGATGACGTCTGGGTGAATGGCGTTCGCGCCGTTGAAAATGGCAGGCCGACCGGAGCAACTGCAGGCCGGGTTTTGCGCAGCAGGGAGGAGTAGGGCAGCGTGTTTGATCTGATTATCAGGAACGGCGTCGTGTACGACGGTACCGGCGCGAGCGGCATTTCGGCCGACATCGGGATCAACGGCGACGCCATCTCCGCGGTGGGCGATCTTTCTGCCGCTGATGGCGAGGTGCTGGACGCCGGCGGGCTCGCCGTATCGCCGGGATTCATCGATCTTCACACGCACTCGGACAACTCGTTCCTGGTGGACCCTCTCGCCGACTCCAAGGTCCGGCAGGGCGTGACGCTGGAGCTGATGGGCAACTGCGGCATGAGCTACTGCTCGCCGATCAACGATAAAAACCGGGAGGAATGGAGCGACCGCACGACGAGGTTCGATGTTGATCGGAAGCTGGCCTGGGATGACTTTGCCGCATGGCTTAATGCGCTATCTGAATCTGGCGCAACGCTGAACCTCGCCGCGCAGGTGGGGCACGGCACGGTGCGCAGCGCCGTTGTAGGGATGGACGCACGCGCGCCTTCTGTCGAGGAGTTGCTCGCCATGCGCCGGATGGTTGCGGAAGCCATCGACGCGGGTGCGCTGGGATTTTCCACCGGCCTCTACTTCGCGCCGGGCAGCTACTCTCTGACCGACGAGGTGGTGGAGCTTGCCACCGAGGCCGCGGAACGCGGGGTGCTCTACTCGACCCATCCCCGCTCGGAGTCCAATGACGGCTGCGGCCTGCTTGTCGCGATCACGGAGGCCATCGAGATCGGCCGCCGGACCGGCGTGCGGGTGCAGATCTCCCACATCAAGTGCAACGGCACATATGTGTGGGGCCGCGCGGGGCAGGTGCTGGACCTGATCGAGGATGCCCGGCGCGAGGGGCTGGACGTTGCCGGCGACCAGTATCCGTACACGATCTCCAGCGCCGGCCTGAGCGGCGTTCTTTTCCCGCGCTGGTCGCAGGCAGGCGGCAGGCAGGCGACCCTCGCTCGAATGGAAGATGACGATCTGCGCGCCCGCATGCGCGACGGCATCGAGATTGGGCTGGTCCGGTATCAGGGGCCTGAAGGAGTTGTCGTAGCCAACTATGCGCCCGACAGCTCGTTAGACGGGAAGACGCTGGGAGAGATCGCGGACGGCATGGGCGTCGACCCGCGCGAGGCGGCCCTGAAACTTTACGAGCAGGGCGAGGCGTCCGTGGTGCTTCACTCGATGAGCGATGAAGACGTGGACCTGATCACGCGCGCTCCGTACGTGTCGATGGGTTCGGACGGGAGTTCGCTGCGTACGACGGGCCCGCTGTCATCGGGCGTGCCGCACCCACGCAACTACGGCGCCAGCGCCCGGTATCTGGCGCGCACCGTCCGGGAAAGAAAAATCATAGGGCTTGCCGAGGGCATCCATCGGATGACGGGGATGCCGGCCGAGCGTCTGCAGCTAAGCAGGCGGGGCCGCATAGCAGCGGGGTATTTCGCCGACATCGCCATATTTGATCCCGGTACGGTCCAGGACAACGCCACAGAGCCCGACCCGCACCAGTACGCGACGGGCGTGAGCCATGTCCTCGTGAACGGAGCATTCGCCGTACGCGATGGCCAGCCGACGGGCGAAACGCCGGGGCGGGTCTTGCGAAGCCGGGACGCGTGAGTTAGTCAGGCGATCAACGCGCATTCGCCCGCGGAGTTAGGCTTACTCTGATGGTCCTGTAAGAACAGTCGAGAGGACAATCGTTAAATGCCGGGATTCGACCTGGTCATCAAGAACGGCACGGTGGTCGACCCATCCCAGGGGTTGCACGGGAAGAAAGACATCGCCATCACCGGCGGGGTGGTCCATTCGATCGAGGACCATATTCCGGACGGCGATGCCCGCGATGTTATAGAAGCCGATGGGCTCATCGTCACCCCGGGCCTTGTCGACCTGCATGTCCACATCTGGTGGGGTGTCGCGCATCTGGCGATCGAGGCCGACCCGTCGTCACTGGCGCGGGGAGCGACAACGGTCGTCGATGCCGGCTCGTCGGGGTCCAACACGTTCCCTGGATTTCGCCGCTATGTGATGGAGCGCGTCAGCACCCGGTCATACGCCTTCCTGCATATCTCCGGCATGGGCCAGCTCGATCGCGATATCGGCGAGTTGGAAGATATACGCTGGGCGCGCGTCGGTCCGGCGGTCGATACGGCGAGGGCGAACAGGGATCTGATCGTCGGCATCAAGGTCAGGCTTACCGAAGGCATAGTCGGAGCCAATGACGTCGTGGCGCTGGAGCGGGCAGTGGAGGCGGCGGAGCATATCGGTATGCCGCTGATGATTCACATCGGTGGGACGCATCATCCGCTGGAGGAGATCTTTGGCAAGCTGCGGAAGGGCGATATCGTCACGCACAGCTTCACTGCCAATGCGCCGGGTATCATCACGGACGACGGCAAGGTGCTTGAGGCCGCCCTGGAGGCCCGCAAGCGCGGCGTCAATTTTGACGTCGGCCACGGCGCAGGCAGTTTCAGCTTCAAAGTTGCGGAGGCAGCGATGTCTCACGGCTTCACTCCAGCCACGATCAGCTCCGACGTCCACCGCTACAACCTTCGGGGACCGGTGTTCGATCTCGCGACGACGCTTTCCAAGTTCATGCATCTCGGCCTGTCGCTTGACGAAGTCGTACGGCTCGGCACGCAGGCTCCCGCGGAGGCGATCGGCAGGCACGATGTCGTGGGATCACTGAAGCCGGGCGCGGCGGCGGATGTGGCGATTTTCCAGCTGAAGGAGGGTCCGGTAGAGTTTAGAGATGCGCGCGGCGACGTGCGGCATGGCGACCGCGTGCTCGAGCCGGTGGAGACGGTGCGAGCGGGGCGCCGTTTCTCGCCCTTCCACGCCGCCCGTCACGATCACACCCCGCCTCCGGGATTTTGACGGGGGCTATTGAGGACCGGATACTGACTGCCCCAAATATCTCAGACCAGGTGGCCGGCGAAGGGCCGGAATCGTCGCCAGAAATGGCGATAACCGCGCGCGGCCTTGCCAAGTCGTACGGCTTCAACGGGGTCCTGTCCGGGCTGGATATGGATGTCTCGGCGGGAGAGGTGCTGGCCATTTTCGGGCCGAACGGCTCGGGCAAGACCACTCTTTTGAGAGTGCTCGCCACGCTGACCCGCCCTGACTCGGGACGGGTTGTCATCAACGGATTCGATTTCGCGAAAGACGCGGCGCTTGCCCGCAGCACAATCGGCGTCGTCATGCACGCTTCGCTGCTCTACGGCGACCTGACCGGGCGGGAGAACCTGCGGTTCTACGGGCGAATGTTCAATCTTGCGGGAATTGAGAAACGGATCAACGACGTTGCCGAGCGCATGAATGTGGCGCACCGGCTGGACGATAAGGTGCGGGATCTCTCGCACGGGTTGAGGAAGCGAGTCTCGTTTGCACGGGCGTTGCTCCACCGGCCGAAGTTGCTGCTGCTGGATGAGCCCGAAACCGGCCTGGACCAGAACACGCTGGCGATTTTCGAGAGCCTGCTCGCCGACTATCGGGAGGTCGGTGGGTCCGTGGTGATGACGACCCATTCCCTGGAGCGCGGCCTTGCTCTCTCCGACCGCGTCGCGATACTCGGCGGCGGGAAATTCGTATTCGTCGATTCGAGCGACAACATTGAGCCGAGCGAGATGCCGGGGATATTTGCCCGGCTTACCGGAGAGCGCCAGTGAATCTCCGTCTGGGGCCGGTATGGGCCGTCGCGAAAAAGGATCTTCTGCTGGAGGTTCGGAATCGAGAAATTGTTATATCTCTCCTGGTTTTCTCGGGGCTCGTTTTCATCATCTTCAACTTCGCGATCGAATTGACGTCGGCCAACAAGGATACCGTCGGGCCCGGCGTGCTCTGGGTGGCCGTTGCATTCGCATCGGTTCTTGGCCTCAACCGGTCGTTCATCATCGAAAAGGATGGCAACGCCCTGGACGGGCTGTTACTGACGCCGGTGGGACGCGACACGATTTTGATCGGCAAGACGGTCGGCAACTTCATCTTCATGGCCGTAGCGCTCGTCGTTCTGTTCCCGATCTTCACGGCGCTATTCGATGTGAACGTCCTGAAGATCGAGGTGGTCGTGATCGCTCTGCTCACGATTCTCGGCCTCTCAACCGTGGGAACGATGTTTGCGGCGCTGTCCGTGAACACACGGGCGCGGGAGATCATGCTGCCGGTCCTGTTTCTGCCCATAGCCATCCCGATACTCATATCGGCGGTCGAGGGAACCGCCCGCGTAACGGAGGGCGGGGGTTGGGGCGACGCGCTGCAGTGGATCGAGATTCTGGCCGCGTTCGACGTGGTTTTCATCGTCGCCGCGTTGCTCGCGTTCCAGTTTTTGCTGGAGGACTAAACAGGCCTCGCGGCGGGTCGGGTTATCAATCGCTGAGTGTGTCCTGACATGGGTACCGGAGAGTGTCCAGAAAACCACATGTGATCCACGGCGCTAATCCCCAAAAAGGTGGAATCTAAGCCATGGAATCTTACGTTTATATGAACTGGAATCACGTTGGATTGTGATAGACTGCACGAAGTATTTCGGAGGGTTTTTGGTGGTCGGCGCAGTAGGTCCAAAGCGTGCTGTCTGGCTGGTCATAACGGCTGGCCTGGTGCTGTTCACCATGTGGATGATCTTCGAGTGGGCGCCCACTGAGAGGAACCTCGGCGAGATCCAGCGCGCCCTCTACATCCACGTCCCTCTCGCCTGGATCTCCATGGTCGCGGTATTCGTCGTCGCTGCCGCCAGCCTGATGTACTTGATAACGGGCAGGCGCAAGTGGGACTCGGTGGCCCTCGCGTCCGCGGAGACGGGAGTCGTGGTGGGGACGCTGATGCTCGTTACCGGCGCCATCTGGGCGAAGCCGATCTGGAACGTCTGGTGGACCTGGGACGCGAAGCTGACCACTACGGCAATCCTGTGGTTCTTATACGTTGCGTATCTGATGCTCCGGGCATTCGCGCCGCCGGGCAACCAGGCTTACAGGATGGCCGCCGTGGTGGCGATACTGGGGGCCATTGACGTGCCGCTCGTCTATTACGCGGCTGATCTCTGGCGGACCGCGCATCCCGAACTCATCATAGGACCCGCGGCGGAGTCTTCCGGGCTGAGTTCTGAGATGTCGACCACGCTTCTTGTGTCGCTCGTGGCGTTCACAAGCCTTTACGCCTACATGGTGGTAGACCGGTATCGCGTGCGCCAATCTGAGAACGAGCTGGGTGAACTGAAACGCGATATTCGAAACCTTCTGTACCGGCCCGAGGCGCAGCCGGCAACGGCGGCCACGATGCGAAGAGCCGCGCCCGCGGTCTCAGGTGATTAAATGCTTGCGGTATTGAAGCGGCCTTCATCCATTATCATGGCCTTGCTTGTGCTGCTCGTGCCGGCCGGCGCCGTTGCGCTGGCCTCGGCCGGAGGGCCGCCGGAAGTGGCTGCTGAGATCGCTGCGCAGGAGAACACCAACACTGAGACCAACCTGGATTTCCTGTTTGCCATATACATGGTGACCTGGGCGGGTTTCTTCATATACGTCTTCATCGTCTCCCGCAGGCAGCGCACCATGGAGCGGGAGATCAAGGACTTACGGCAACTGCTTACTGAGCAACAGCGCGCGGGGAAGGGCTAGGGCCTCACTTTATGGCCTCTGACCGAAGAGACGACATAAATCTGGACTCTCCGGATATCGAGCCGGACGATCTGCCTGACGTGCTGAGACCGGCAGTGTCGGCCTCGGCGTCGACGTTGCTGAGCCCTCGGACCAAGCTCATCCTCTTCGCCGTGCTGATTACAGCCGCGCTGGGATTTTTCGCCACCCAGGCGTTTCAGAACGCTTCTGTCTACTATCTGACCGTCAACGAGTTGGAAGAGCAGGGAATCACCGGCGATGGCACACTCGTGCGGGTCGCGGGCAAGTTGGTGAGCGAGTCGTTCGAGCGGGCCGGCAATGGTCTCGAAGTCTCGTTCTCGATCCGTGACGAAGAGGGCAATCTGCTTCCGGTGGCCTATTCAGGCGAAGTCGGGCAACTGTTTTTCAACGACCACTCAGAGCTGATCCTGGAGGGAGCGTACGGAGCAGACGGTGTTTTCTCTACGGAGACATTGATCGTGAAGTGCCCGACGAAATACGTGAACGTCCAGGAGACGGTTGACCAGTCGGGCGACGGTGATCCCTTCATCGCCGACTACGGCGACTCTGAAACGATCACCGAGATCTACAACGCCAATAGTGGAACCTAGGTCGTCCCCGGACCGTCTGAGGTGTGACGCACGCGAAAACGCCCCGCCGATTGCGGGGCGTTTCGTTTTCCGGAGATCGTTATTTATTGCGGGTCGTCACCTGGCGAATATGCTCCAGCAGGCCATCCGGGATGGGGGGGCTAGGCAGATTACGCAGCAGCCCGACAGTGGACTGAAGCGACGAGAACCAGGGGTTGCAATCGGGGCACTCATCCAGGTGGGCGTTGAGTTTTGCGGCCGTCTCCTCGTCGCAGTCCCCGTCGATCAGGTCAGATCCGCGGGCGCGCAACTTTTCGCAGGGAGTCATCTCTGAACTCCCATCGCCTCTCTTGAAAAATTTGGATACCACTGCTATTCAATAACCTCGTGCCAAACCCGTGTTTGTAGGTTTGTACTTTTTATCACGGACCGTCGGTCAGGTACATCCCTACACCGGCAATAGTCCATGCAAACAATTGGATGCTCGTGTGTGTCCGCCGGATGCGGGCCGAGTCGCGCGTGTTTATGGGGGGACTGTCCGGCCATTCTGTGCGTACCCATAATTAGAAGATATGATAGGCAGACCGGGCAGCGAGTCCTGAAGCGTGGGCCGGACCCGGCACGACCGGATCGCCATCTGGTGATGGAGTGCAATGACTTCCAGCAGCACATCTGTCATGGATGACGAGAAGTTCGAGCAGATCGTATCTGAGCATTCGAGCTTTGTTTACAACGTCGCCTACAGGATGATGGGCAATCCGGATGACGCAGATGAGGTTGTCCAGGACACGTTCCTTTCCGCTTATCGGGCACGGGAAAGGTTCCGCGGCGATGCGCAGGTGACCACCTGGCTCTATCGGATCGCGACGAATGCGGCGCTGATGCGGCTTCGCAAGAACAGCCGCAAAAAGGAGATCCCGACCGATCCGACCGGCGTATCGCTCTACTCGACGACCGATTTTCTCGGCGCGGCGAGGTTCGGCGCGACCGACGGCAACAGCCTGACCGGGACCGGAGTCGCATCGGCGGAGGCGATCGAAGACGACCTCTTCAGTGCCCTCGAGCAGTTCCGGCTCTTCCAGAACATCAAGGGCAAGCCGCTGTGGAATGCGGCCATCATCGACGCCGGCCTGGTGATCTACTTCGGCGTCCACAACTGGCAGGTCTTCGCCAAGGCGTTCAAACGCGAACGCACGATCGAGACCGTGGCCGGAACGGGCGTCGGCACCCCGAGCAACACCATCATGGCGATGGGGCTGAAGATCCGGCTCGAGCCGACCAGCCTGATCCCGACGACCAACGACGACTGGTTCATCTTCCTAGAGGGCAGCCGCAAGAAGGCGATCTTCCAGCAGCGCCGCCAAGAGCTGCGCGAGGCGTCGGCCACGTTCGACAACTCCGACCAGGTCCGCGAGACCAAGCTGGAATACATCCAGTGGGATGACCGGACGGGCTGGGGCCTGAACGTGTCCTACCAGACCATCCGGATCGACAACTAGCAGTTGACCGCAGCCGCGGTCCTCCAGGTGGCGGAGGGCCGTGGCAGATCAAGACGCGCCACCTGGAGACAGTCATGGCCAAAGATAAACCGGCCGCTGCCGGCACCGTCACCATCGACCCGGATGTGATCCGGCTGGACGTGGATACCCCCGAGGCGGTC
>JADFPB010000073.1 GCA_022562515.1 Chloroflexota bacterium
CCGACGCCGAAACGGGAGAGAACCTGTTCGAGGACGAGGACGACCCGCGAGGGCTGGGCACGTCTGAGCTCGGCTATCAGTTCATAGGCGGGATTCTGGAACATGCCTCTGCGCTCACGGCGGTGATGTCGCCGACCGTGAACTGCTACAAGCGCCTGCAGGTTGGCGCCGGGCTGACCAGCTCGGCATCCGGGTTCAACTGGACGCCTGCGTTCATCTCATACGGCGACAACAACCGCACGCAGATGATTCGCACGGCCGGACCCGGCAACCTTGAGGACAGGACGATATCGGCTGCGTGCAACCCTTACCTGGCTTTCTCGGCATACGTTGCGGCCGGGATGGACGGCATCGCCCGAAAATTGGACCCCGGGGAGCCGAACTCGGGCAACCTGTACGAACTGGGACTCGACGAGATCGCGAAGCGCGGCATCCGGCTGCTGCCGCAGTCGCTGGCCGAGGCGCTCGGCGAGCTTCGAAAGGACGAGGTAGTTCAAGCCGCGCTGGGCGTGATTTACGATGAGTTCGTGGCGCTGAAAGAATCGGAATGGGCCGAGTACCACGCCCAGGTGTCCAAGTGGGAGGTCGACCGGTATCTGACGCTGTTTTAGTCAGCGCTCTCGTCAGAACCGATCTAGAAAAATCCTGCTGTGGCATTCCTGCTCAACTGCCCGAACTGCGGCCAGCGCAACGTGTATGACTTCCGATTTGGTGGCGAGGTTTTAACTCGGCCCGCGCCCGACGCAACCGAGGATGAGTTGACCGCGTATCTGTATACCCGCGAGAACGCCGATGGCCCGCAGCGCGAGTGGTGGAATCACAGCCTGGGATGCCGGAAGTGGTTCATCGCCGTCCGTAACACGCATACCAACGAAGTAATCGAGACGGCGTGGCCACCCGAGGGCACGCGGCTCGCAGATGGGCCTGCTGATGGCGAATAGCGGCGCTGGCGAGCGCCTCTCACCTGCCAGACACGAGGTGATCGACAGGAACGTGGTCATCGAGTTCGAGTTCGAGGGCCGGCATATCGCGGCCCACGAGGGCGACACCATCGGCTCTGCGCTGGCCGCGGCGGGGGTCGAGATCCTGAGCCGGAGCTTCAAGTACCACCGGCCGCGCGGGCTGCTGTGCGTTGCGGGCAACTGCCCGAACTGCCTGATGACGGTGGATGGGATTCCGAACGTCCGCACCTGTGTTACGAGGGTACGGGCGGGGATGAGGGTGAGCCGCCAGAACGCCTGGCCTTCGGTGGACCATGACGCAGGGGCGGTGCTGGACCGCATGGACCGGCTGTTGCCGGTCGGCTTCTACTACAAGGCGTTTCACAGGCCCAAGGTGTTGTGGGAGGTGATGCGGCCTCTGGTGCGCCGTGTGGCCGGCCTGGGCAGCGTCGACGTATCGAGCGATGGCGGGCCCACGTACAGGCATCGCAATATGCACACGGACGTGGCAGTCGTGGGCGGCGGGCCGGCGGGGATGGCGGCGGCGCTCGAGGCGGCCGCGGCGGGGTTCGACGTGACGCTGATTGACGACCAGCCGGTGGCCGGCGGTCACCTGCGCTATGACGCGACTCACTATACCGGCGTCGATGGGGCTGGCGACGGCAGCGGGCAGGAGATTGCGGCGTCTCTGCGGGAGCGGGTAGCGGCGCAGGATGGCATACGGGTCCTGAGCGAGGCGACCGCGTTCGGCTTCTATCAGGGCAATTTGCTTGCCATTCTCTGGGGGGATGAGGCGATTCAACTGCGCGCCGGGCGGGTCGTGATCGCCACGGGTGCCTTCGAAGTCCCAATGCAGTTCAAGAACAACGATCTTCCGGGTGTCATGCTGGCCTCCGGGGCGATGCGGCTGTTGAAGCTTTACGGGGTCTCGCCGGGCAAGCGGGCGGTAGTCGCGACAGCGGACGATTCGGGATATTCTGCCGCGCTGGGTCTGCTCGATGCAGGGGTCGCGGTCGAGGCGGTGGTCGACATGCGCGCAGATCCGGGTGCGAGCGAGGCCGCGGACGCTGTGCGCGCACGGGGCGTGGACGTGCTTGCCGGACATCGCGTGTTGTCGGCCGGGGGGACAAAGCGGGTTTCACGGATCACTGTGGCGGCACCCGACTCGTCGGAACGGGTTTTGCGCTGCGATCTCGTCTGCATGGCCGGGGTGCAGCAGCCTGCGACCGGGCTTTTTTTGCAACAGCCGGGCGCGGTCGTGGAGTATGACGAGGAGTTGGGGGAATCTGTTCCTGTGCGACTGCCTGATGGCGTTTTCGTTGCCGGCGATATCACGGGGTTGCACGATCTGAGGATCGCCGTGGCGCAAGGCGCGGCGGCGGGACGGCAGGCCGCACGTGATGGCAATGAGGGCGCTCCGCTGTTGGAGGCTCTCGAACGGGATTACAGGGCCGGGATGCGGCCTGCAAACGTGTTTTCAGGCCAGGGCCACAAGAAAGAATTCATCTGCTTTTGCGAGGACGTCTCTACTAAGGACATCGACGTCGCGGTGGGCGAGGGATTTGGCGACATCCAGACGTTGAAGCGCTACACCACCGCCACGATGGGGCCGTGCCAGGGGAAGATGTGCCACAGGGCGTTCGTGGAGGCGACTGCGGGGCGTACTGGCGTCAGCATCACTGATACGGGCGCTACGACGGCGAGGCCGCCTGCGCAGGGAGTGCCGCTTGGCGCGCTGGCCGGTCCCGGCCACATGCCGCGCAAGCGGACGGCGCTGGATGGGGTGCATCGCGCCGCAGGGGCAGAGATGGTGGAGGTTGGGCCGTGGCTGCGGGCGCACAACTATGGTTCGCCCAATGACGAGGCGCTGGCCGTCAGGGAGCGCGTCGGGATCATCGACGTCAGCACTCTTGGCAAGCTGGATGTCCAGGGGCCGGACGCGGGCGCGCTGCTGGACAGGGTGTACACGCATCGCTTCTCGAACCTGCGCGAAGGGCGCATCCGATACGGGCTGCTGTGCGGCGAGAACGGGGCGATTATGGATGACGGCACGGTCACCCGGTTTGCCGATGACCACTACTTCGTGACGACTACGACCGGGAACGTGGACGCGATCGAGGACTGGTTCAACTGGTGGCTTGCGGGGACCGGGATGGAGGTGTTCGTCACCAACGTGACCTCTTCGTACGCAGCAATCAACGTGGCGGGGCCGCGTGCGAGGGAGACGCTTGTGAAGCTCACGGACGTCGATCTGTCGACCGAAGGCCTCGGCTATATGCGCTCGGTGCGCGGTGCCGTGGCGGGGGTGCCGTGCATTTTCCTGAGGATCGGGTTCGTGGGGGAGGCCGGCTGGGAGTTGCACTTCCCGCCTGAGCACGCAGAGCACATGTGGGGCGCTCTGATGGATGCCGGAGCGGAGTTCGGGATTGCGCCGTTCGGGCTGGAGGCTCAGCGCGTCCTGCGGCTGGAGAAGGGCCACATCATCGTTGGCCAGGACACGGACGCGGCGACCGACCCTCTGGACGCGGGGATGCGCTGGGCGGTGAGGTTCGACAAACCCGATTTCATCGGCCGCGGGGGGTTGGTCGCTAATAGAGCTCGGCCAACTAAAGAGAAACTCGTCGGTTTCGTGATGAGCGACGGCTTCGTTCCCGAGGACGGCCAGCCGGTTGTGGAGGATGGAGTGCCGATCGGCCGCGTGACGAGTTCGCGGATGAGCCCGACGCTTGGCAGGGGCTTCGGGCTGGCATGGGTACCGGAAAAGCTGGCCCGCGAGGGGGCGGAGATACTCATCCGCAGCGGCGGCAATGACTGGCCGGCCGTTGTCACGATGGAGCCTGTGTACGACCCGGACGGCTTGAGATTGAGGGAGTGATCTGATGGCAATCGCGCACTCCCCTGCCCGTCTCAGCCCGCTGCATGCGCTGCATGGTGAGCTGGGCGCCGTATTCGCAGAAGAGGCGGGCTGGCAGGTCGTCCAGCGCTATGGTGACGTCGAGGGCGAGCTGAAGGCCGTGACGTTATCGGCGGGCGTTTGCGACATCAGCGGCCGGTCGGCCGTGCGTATCAAGTCGACTCGCCTGGACGAGGTTCTTGGCGGCAGAGCGCCTGCAATCGGTTCGGTGCTCAGGGATGGGAACTCCGTAATAGCCCGGCTGACGTCTGAGGAGGCGCTGGCGATCGGCCCGCCATCGGCCGAGGGGAGTTCGCACGCCGGGATTGCGGAGCGCGCCAACCCACGTCGGTACGTCATAGACGTGACTTCGGGATTGGCGGGGCTGAAGATCGCCGGGCCGCTGGCTCGGGAGGTTCTTGCCGCGCTTACGGATATCGATCTGCGGGAGGGCTCGATGCCGGATGGGTCGTGCGCCCAGGCCGGGTTCGCGCAGGTGCACGGGACGTTGCTGCGCCTCGATATCGGGGGAACGGCGGCGTATGAGCTTTACGTAGCACGCGAGTACGGCCTCTACGTCTGGGAAGCTGTCATCGAATCGCTGGGCCACGGCAAGGTCGTGCCGTTCGGCGCGGAAACACTGCGACGGCTGGAGCGGGGGCGGTAGCCGTGCAGCTTTTTACCGAGGCCAGGATGTGGGAAAAATATCCGCTGCGGGACCGGTATGACGTGGTGATCATCGGCGCGGGGGTTTCGCGCAGCGATCACCAGATCTGTGACTGGAGTGTCTGATGGCAGAAGAAGACCGAGACAAAACGCAGCGAAGCAGACGCTTGCGGGGAACATTCAATTCGGCTCGCGGGGCGGTCGGGAGTTCACTAGACAAGGTCAGCGGGGCGGCGTATCGGCGGCAATTTGAACGGTTCACGAACATCGTTGAGACGACCGTCGTGGGTATTCATCGTGACCAGTTGGAACTGGACAAGAGACTTGAGAAGCTTGAACGGGCCACACCTGCGACGCCGTCCACTCTCCCCACCCATAAACTGGCCGTGGCCGCCTTCGTCTTCTCCCTGACCGCGGTGATACTGGCTATCGCGGCGCTGGCGCTGGCGTTGTCTCTATGAGCGACTATCACGCTCTCCGGTCGCTGGCCGACCAGTACCCGGCGGCAGATCGAGCTGAACTAGCCGATCTGGCGAGGCAGTACGAGCGCAGGCAACAGGAGGAAATCCTTGACATCGCAGCGGTCGCGGCCGATGTCTCAGTTGACTCGATTCTGAATCTTGGGCTGGAACCGGAAATTAATCCGCAGCTTGAAGAAGCGTTTCGGCTGCAGTATCCACATGTCAACCCTCTCTCGTTATCGGGCGCCTCAAAAGAAAGGCTGGAGGGCCTCGCAAACGGCATCAAAGGGAAGTATTTCGAGGTACTCGTGGTGGACCGACTGAACAGGGGTGAGAGTGTGGGCGAATTGACCCTGGGACCCGGCCAGATCGCCGAGATTGCCGAGTCTCCAACGCAGGCAGGTTGGGATCTCCAGATTGTGAGCACAGATGATGGGTCGATCATAGAAGAGTTGCAACTGAAGGCCACCGAATCGATGGGCTACGTGAAGAGTGCCCTCGTCAAGTATCCCGGCATAAGAGTTGTTGCACCGTCGGAAATCGACGGAGTCGCAGAAGAAATCCTGCAGACGGACATCTCAGATTCCGATCTCGAGGAAGCCAGTCGCCAATTCGTTGGCGAGTTGAGCGAGGATACGGTCACGGACGTGCTGCATCAGGGCGCGGAATGGGCCTTCGATGCCGTGCCGGTGATTCCGGGAGTGTTGGTGGCGGTCACGGAAGGGAGGCGTGTGCTCGTCGGACGTTCCAGCATCGAGGAGGCCTTGCAACGCGGCGCCAGACGAATGGGCAAGGCCGCGACGTTTTCGATCCTCGGGGCCACCCTCGCCGCCCTCCACACAGGATTGCTTTCTATTCCGGCGACCGCTGCGGCCAGGATTGCGTGGAGCCGGGTCGCCAACCGTGTCGCGATGGGGGATTTTCTAGACGTGAAGACACGGGAGATACGCGTATTGACAGGCCAGCAGGTACGCGGGCCGACATGAAACCGGAGACCCGCGAGGAGACCGAACCTGTGTCGATAATTCCGCGAGTGGACGCATAGCCGTGCAGCTTTTTACCGAGGCCAGGATGTGGGAAAAATATCCGTTGCGGGACCGGTACGACGTGGTGATTATCGGCGCGGGGGTTCATGGGCTGTCAACCGCGTACTACCTTGCGAAGCAGGGCGTCACGAACGTGGCGGTGATCGACAAGGGATATGTCGGCGGCGGGGCGAGCGGGCGCAATACGGCGATCATTCGCGCCAACTATCTGACGCCCGAAGGAATCCCGTTTTTCAGGGAGAGCCTGCGGCTTTACGAGGACCTGTCAATAGAGCTTGATTTCAACCTGCTGTTTGACCAGTCGGGGCGGCTCGACCTGGGCCATACCGATTCGGCGGTTTTCGGCCTGCGCATGCGCACGGGCATGAACCGGCTGCTCGGGGTCGACAGCCGGATGATCGGGCCGGCAGAGATCAAGGAGCTTATGCCGGCTATCGATCTTCGGAAGGGCAAGCATCTGCCGGTGCTTGCGGCGCTGTATCAGTCGTCCGCAGGCGTCATACGGCACGATGCGGTGGTGTGGGGGTATGGCCGCGGCGCTGATCGGCTGGGCGTCGAGATCCACCCGTTCACGGAGGTGACGGGCATCGTGAGAGCGGGTGGACGGGTCACCGGCGTGGTTGTTGGTGATCGAACGGTTCACGCCGATACCGTCATGAGCGCGACGGCGGGGTGGAGTTCGAACATCGCGCGGATGGTCGACCTCAAGCTGCCCATCGTGACGCATCCGCTGCAGGCGTTCGTCACTGAGCCGCTCAAGCCGTTCATCGACCGGTCAGTGTCATCGGCGAACCTGCACGTATACGTCTACCAGACGGACCGCGGCGAGGTTGTTGTTGGCGGCGGCGTTGACCCGTATTCGAGCTACAGCCAGCGCTCGACGCTGCACACGCTTGAGGAGCTGGCCGCCAACACGCTGGAGCTGTTCCCCTTCCTGCGGGGTGTGAACGTGATGCGGCAGTGGGCGGGGCTTTGCGATATGAGTCCGGACTACGCGCCGATCCTGGGCGAGGTGGATGGCCTGCCCGGCTTCATGCTGTCGTGCGGCTGGGGCACGTGGGGATTCAAAGCCGGGCCGATTGCCGGCTTCACGATGGCCGAGCTGATCGCCACGGGTAAGACGCCTGACTTGATAAAACCGTTCAATCTGCGGCGTTTCGGTGAGGGAAAGCTGGTGAACGAGCGCGCGGCGGCGCCGGCGGCTGCGGTTCATTGAGTTCGCGCTCGCAGATTCGATCGCGTCCTGCCCTGCCATTCGCCGGACATCATGCTTCAGGGAGTACACTTTCGAAAAGTTACTACCCCTGAGTTGGGGCCAAGTGGACGAAAGGCAGCTATATGAGCGGCGTTCTGAACTCCGGCGACCTGGTACCCGATTTCACCCTGAAGTCGCTCGACGGCAGCGACGTGAGTCTGTCCGACTATCACGGGGGACGGCTTCTCATCTTCTGCTGGGGCTCCTGGTGAGGCTGCCGCGAGCAACTGCCGGTCTGGCAGTCCATGTACTCCGAGCTCCGCTCTCACGGCGCCGATCTGCTGTCTGTCGCTGTTGATCTGCAGGGACCCGATCTGCCTCGTCCGTATCACGAGCAGGCAGGCGCCGAGTTCACGACGGTTGTCGACGAGACGAACGCCCTGGGCGGCATATTCGGCTATCGCGCCATTCCCAACGGCTTCATGATCGATGAAGAAGGCCGGCTCCGGTGGCAGCACCACAGCGGCTTCAACGTCAAGGATGGCGATACGGCGGCGGCGGTGATGCATTTTGCCGCCACCGGCGAGGTTCCGGGTGAAGCCGGGAAGACCGATGCGGATACGCCGTACGACCATTTTCCACGAGGTTTGGAGCTGTACAGGGCGGGCGACATCGAAGGCGCCAAGGGGATATGGCGTGAGGGCAGCACAATCGACCCCAGCCACTGGAACATGCGCAAGCAGCTCTGGGCTATCGAGCATCCCGAGCGTTTCTACGATGGCGCTGTGGACTACGGCTGGCAGAAGGAGCAGGTAGAGGCCGGAACGTAGGCCCGTCACAGTCAGGCGCGCCCTGACACGCGCCGGGCGCGCATCGGGCGTCGTCCGGGTTAGAATCCCCCGGTGCGTGGATCGAGCGCCTTTTGACGACGAGGGGATGGGAACTTGAAGCTTCTTCTGATTACCGGCGGCAGTCACCCTTACGAGGAAACGACTCCGATTCTTTCCAGCTTCCTCAGCGCGGCCGGACACGATGTCACCGTGTCCGAGACGGCGGAGGAGCTGGAGTCGGCCGCGATGGGGGCGTTCGATACGATCGTCCTGAACACACGTCGGCGGGACGACTCTGACAACAACTTCTCGGTCCCTCAGCGCGAGGGCCTCAAGTCGTTCGTTGAGAACGGCGGTGGGCTGGTCTCGGTGCACATATCGCCGGACTCGGCGCCCGACTGGCCGGAGATGAAGCCGATGACGGGCGGCGGATGGATATCCGGCACGAGCTGGCATCCGCCATTCGGCGAGATGTCGGTGCATATCAAGAATCCCGATCATCCTCTGGCCGCCGGGGTATCCGATTTCGAGACCACCGACGAGTGCTACTGCGGGGTGGATATCCAGCCGGGCATAGACGTGTTCATGGTTGGCGATGTCGAGGACGAGGAGCGGCCGCTTGGCTGGAGCACAACGTACGGCAAGGGCAAGGTGGCAAACATCGCCCTTGGCCATGCCGGCGTAAGCGTAGAGCAGCCGGATTTCCAGCGGTTGATCTTGAACTCCGTGGAGTATGTGAACTCCTAGGGGACGGGCGGAGTGGAAGCTCAAGCCAGCCGTCGGAGTTCCGGTGAGCGGATGAAGGCCAGGGCGACAATGCTGGTGAAGACCAGAGCGCCTATCACCAGCGCGGCCTCGTTGCCGAAAGCCGTTGCGAGCGTGCCGCCGACCAGCCATCCGAGGGGAATCGCCTGCAGGGTCATCATGTAGAGACCCATTACCCTGCCGCGCATCTCATCGGGGACGGCCGTCTGCATGAGCGTGCGCAGGGTGTTGACCCAGAACATGCCCACGAAGCCCATGGTGAACACGCTGGCGAGCGTGAGCGGGAAGCTGGTCGAAAAGGCGAAGACGATCATCCCTGTGCTCCAGGCGACCGCTACCAGGAGCAGCATCTTGCCTTTGTGGGGCATGTCTCCGATGGCGGTGGTCGCGAGCGAGCCGATCAGGAAGCCTGCGCCCTGGGCGCCCATGAGGAAGCCGAACTCCCTGGCTCCGCCGCCGAACACGTCGCGTGCGTAGACGGGAACGAGCGGAAAGTAGACCGCGGCGAATAGAGTGGCGGTGGATAGTAGGAGCAGCCATGCCACGTGAGGGGTGCGCCGGACGTATGCCAGCGCCTCGGCGGCGTCTTTGAGGATCGGTGTGGCCGCTTTTACGGGGACGTTGCCGCCACTTCGGATGGCGAGAATGCCGAGCATAGCGCCCAGGAACATGACAGCGATCAGGTAGAACGAAGCTCCAATGCCGAACATAGCGATGAGGATGCCGCCGGCGGCGGGGCCGATCATCCCACCCAGGTTCATCGCCGATGAGTTGAGGGAGACGGCCCTGAAGAGGCGGTCGGGGCCCACGATGTCGTAGAGGAGTGCCTGGGTGGCGGGCTGGAAGAAGGCGGCGGCGGTGGCGGAGAGCAGTGAGATCACGATTACGTGCCAGAGTGTGATTGCGCCTGTGTTCGCGAGTATGCCAACCACCAGCGCCATGAGCGCGAGTGCGCCGGTGGCTTTCGCGATCAGTAGCCTCTTGTCGACGCGGTCACCGAGGGCTCCGGCGTAGAGCGAGAGGAGGAGCACGGGCACCGCTGCGATGCCGTTGACGATGCCGACCCACATCGTGGAGTCGGTGATTTCGAGGACGAGCCAGCTCAGGGCCATCATGCGCATCTGAATGCCGGTGAAGCTGAGGCCCGTCACCATCCAGAGCAGGCGGAAGTCTCGAATTCCAAGCAGGCCGAGTCCGGGAAGGCGGGCGGCGATTGGCGGGAAGTAGGTTCGTGTGGCGTTTCTGGCGTTCATTTCAGTACCCCTCGTGTTGGTGCGACCGATACAGAATCGGCCACGAGGGGTGGCGTCTACATCGCTATTTCATGGGGTTCTTGCACTTCGCGCTACTGCCATCTTTAGGAGCGCTTCATGGCCGGGCGTGGCAGGTTGGATGGCAGGGGTGATAGCAGCGCATGGCATTACTGCTATTGCGAGGTAAAACGAGTAGCAGCGGCTATGGCAGTGGGCTGCCATAGTCGAGAGAGCGTCTGGCTATGCGATGCCGTTGCGGGTAGCGAATGCGGCCGCTTCGGCTCGATTAGCGCTATCGGTTTTGTTGAAGATGCTGGTCATGTGGTGGGTGACCGTGTTCAGGCTGATGATGAGCGCTTCAGCAATCTCACGGTTGCTCTTCCCGGCTGCGACGAGTTGGATTACTTCGATCTCACGGGCGCTCAGGCCAGCGGGGTGGCCGTCGGAGGCAACTGGCGCAGCGCCAATAGTCGCCTGCAAGGCTTGAGCCCGGGCGAGCAGGGGATTCATGCCGAACTTTTCGGCAAGGGTGGCAGCCTCTGCATTGAATTCGGCGGCGCGGGTCATGTCGCCATCGGCATTGCGGCCCAGCAGGGTTTCGGCATAGTTATGCAGTGCCCAGGCTTTCTCGGCCGCGTAACCAGATTTCTCAAGAAACGCCAGGGCCCGCTCGAAGTGAGCGACTGACTCTTCAAATTGTCCGGCTGTTCGTGCCGCAAGCCCGGCGATGCGATTGCTCTGGCCGAAGGGAGTCATTGACGTGCCGGATTGCTCAACGGCGGGAACCAGTTCGGCCGCAGCTTCAGAATCGTCTTCCATTACGGCGACGAGAGCAAGAGCATATATCGCGGAGGATTCGACCAACGGAGTCCGGGTTGGGTCCTGAGCGGTCGCGGTAGCGCGCTCCTTCGTCCTGATGAGATTTGCGGTATCGCCGGTGACGTATGCTGCATCGGCATATGAGCCGACAGCGAAGTACCTTCGGAAAGTTGGCTCCGAGCTGTAGTACTCGGAGAGGGTGTCGATCTGCTGCAGGTACACCGCGGCGGTATCGAACTCGCCGATCTCGATTTCGATTTTGGCGGCGACACCCAGTACTCGACTATCCATCCCGATGGACTGCCGGGCTTCGTCGACCAGCTCTCTGGCCTGGTCCCAGGCGCCTGAAAACGCAAGAGCAGATGCTTCTATCCAGATACAGCCTGAGATGGTGGGGGCATCACGGACAGCAATTGCGGATGCACGTGCCGTCTGGGCTCTGCGCACGGCAAGTGCCCGGTCGCCACTGAAGAATGCCGCTCCGCAGGAGAGGAATCCGATCCGGCCGCTTATTAGTGGATCCACCTTTGCATCGATCAGAGAATCTGCGCGGTTCGTAATTTCGGCAAGCTTCTGCCAATTTGTTGCCCAGGCTTCAAGGGCGGCCTGCGCCAGCAATATCTGGGCTTCAAGTCTTGCGTCTCCTCTTCGACTCGCTATTTCAATCGCTCTTGCAATGGCGTCACGGCCTGCATCGAAATCGCCGGTGCCGAGGGCGAGAGTCGCACCATATTTTGCTAGATTTAGGGCCGCCGCAGGTGAATTCTCGGGCGAGACTTCCAGCGCACGGGAGTAAAGCCGACGCTCCGGGTCGTTTGCGCCGGCACGACGGGGTTCAATCTGCTCGGGAATTGCCAGAGCCTGATCGATGAGGCCAGCGTCCACAAAGATATTGAGCGCCCTGAGGAGATGGCGGAGTCCGTCGTCCTGTTGTTCGATCAGAAGGGCCATCACCTTAGCGCGCCCGAGTCCATGCAAGAGTTCGGCGGTTTCCAGATCGTCCTGCTGTCCCTCTTTCGCTGACAATCCGCGTTGAAGATGGACCAGCGCCTCCTCATGTGCATATGCGGCAAGGCTATGGTTCCCCGCTATCAGCGAATAGCGGATCAGCCTTTCAGAGCCGAGGACGTTCTCCGCCTCTCCGAAGTGGAAGGCCAGTTGCGCTGCGTGCTGGCCCGGGTCTTCGCCGTATAGCTCTTCCAGCATGAGGGCGACACGTGCGTGCAGGCGAGCCCGGCGGGTGATCGATATCTCATCGGTGAGGGTTTCTTTGATGAGCGCGTGTGTGAACTGGTAGTCGGCACCGGGAGCGGACGTTTCTTCCAACACTCTGGCTTCGATTGCCTCGTCCAGCAGATCGACGAGCTCGTCTTCGGCCAGTTGGGGCCGGACACCCTGAG
>JADFPB010000253.1 GCA_022562515.1 Chloroflexota bacterium
TCACAGCACTTGGCGCGGGGCTTGGCGAAGATTATGACCCCGACAGGCTCCGATACCACCGCGTGGTGATAATGACCGACGCCGACGTGGACGGATCACACATCCGGACGCTGCTGCTGACGTTCTTCTTCCGGAACATGCCGCAGCTCATTGCCGACGGCCATCTCTATATCGGGCAGCCACCGCTCTACCGGGCCTCACGGGGCCGGTCGGCTCAATGGCTCTATTCCGACCAGGAGCTGGACCGATGGCTCGCTCAGCGCGTGTACGGAGACATCAAGGTGACGGTGCGGGCCGAAGATGAGGATGGCAAAGGCCTCTCGCTGGCCGGCGAGGGCCTGGGCGCTATCCTCGGCCCGCTGCGTGAATACGCGGACGCCCTGATCACCCTGAACGCACTCGGAATCCCTGAGGGCGTTGCAGCCAGCCTGATTTCCGACCCGGAGTATCAGAATCTCGATCTCAAGCCTTACATCCCGGAGATTCCGCAGCCCAGCCCGTTCGATAGCCCTGTTCCGACCGGCGAAAACGAACTCCCCGAAGATGCCGATTCGTCTCCTGAGTCCGCTCATGAGGACACTGGCGAGGCCGATGGCGAGTCTGCTGGCGAGCCCGGCGGTGAATCCGGGGTTGAGAACGCGGAGGAAGTGATCGAGCCAGAACCGCCAGAACAGGTAGAAGAAAAGACGATCGATATCGATGGCTACACGCTGACTCGAACGATCTACGAGCACCCGGCGCTCAGACGCGCCCGCCGGCTCCACGATCGTGTCCGGCCCCTGGTAGAGGCGGGCGTGATGCAGATATCGAAGGATGACAAGGTCCTCTCTGACGATGTGACGTGGCAGGACCTCCCGGCGGCAATTGAGCGAGCCACCGACCGTTCGGGCGTGTCGATTCAGCGCTACAAGGGCCTCGGCGAAATGAATGCCGACCAGCTCTGGGAGACCACCATGGACCCGGCCAATCGTGTTCTCCTGCAGGTAATAGCCGACGACCTCATGCTGGCAGACGAGATATTCCGGACGCTCATGGGAGATGACGTGGGGCCGCGGCGCGACTTCATCCGGACGCACGCGCTCGAAGTGAAAAACCTGGACGTTTAGGGGCTTCCTCGTCTATGTAGGGGAGACGCTTGCGTCTCCCGAGCGTGGTCTGCCAGCCACGCGGGACGGGCGAGGCAAGCCGTCGCCTCTACCTGTAGTGCCCACCCACGATCGGCCTAAACCTCCGGGGGCAATTCGCGGCCACATTGGCCGCAAACGGCTCGATCCCTATGTAGTCCAGATATATCTGGTCAGGCGCCGGCTACCCTCACATCGCCGTCGGCCGTGGCCTCCAGCAAGGTCACGTAGTTATAACCGCGCTCTTTGAGCCTGTCGCTGCCACCCTGGTGCCTGTCCAGGATAGATAGCACACGCACAACTTTGCACCCCATCGCCTCGGCGGCGTCTATGGCCACGAACATGCTGTCTCCGGTCGATAGCGTGCCGTCGATTATTGCCACGTCCATTCCCGCCTCGACCGGGCCCTCCACCTGCTTGCCCATTCCATGGGCTTTGGCTTCGCTTCTCACAAGGAAACCCCGAAGCGGAGTTCCCTTCTGTTCGCTAAGCATTGTTATGGCCCCGACGATGGGGTCTGCCGCCACTGTAGGCCCCCCGACGGCAGCAGCCGGAGTTTCTGCGATCAGGGGAAGAAAGGCGTTCGCGATCTCATGCAAGCCCTTGGGGTGGAGAGAAAGCAGGCGATCGTCAAAGTAGTAGTTGCTGGTCTGTCCCGAAGAGAGCTTGAACTCCCCGAACTGTAGCGACCCCAGTTCCTTCGCGAGCTCCAGAATCCTCGCAGCCCGATCGTGCCCTGATTCCTCCACGGACTATCGTTCCTCCCGGTAGGTTGAGCGGGGCGAGTAGAGTCCCTTGCTATGTATGTACCGCTCAACCTCTGGCGGAACCATACCAGTGATCGGCCGGCCATTCGCAAGGGCATCGCGTATAACCGTGCCGCTTACGTCCAGCTGCGGCATGTTCACGAAAGTGGCGTCACGAGCCGGGTGGCCGGCGGGAAGATCGGTCGGCGACAACTGGTCCGGTCTGCCTACCACAACGATGGTGGTGGCAGCGGCAAGCTTATCCGGCTCCCGCCAACGCGCAAGCTGTAGCGCTGCATCGGCGCCGACGATCAAGTAAAGCGCCGCATTCGTCCCCGCAGCAGTACGGACATCCTCCACCGTATCGACGCTGTATGTGGGTCCAGGCCGCTCAGCATCCACGGTCGAGAGCAGAAATCGATCGTCGCCGGCGATCGCCAGTTCGACCATGGCAATGCGATCGCCTATTGAGGCGACCGGAGGCCGGCGCAGATACGGATCCCCGGCGGGAACGAAGTAGACGGCGTCCAGGTCCAGTTCTTCGGCGGCAGCGCTGGCCACCGCGAGGTGTCCGCCGTGAATCGGGTCGAACGTGCCGCCGAATATTCCCACACGTCGCCCGGCGCGCCGCTCGGCCGCGTTACCCAACGCGGCTGCGTCCGGCCAGACTACTGCCAGAGCTACTCCCAGACGAAGTTCCACTCGCCAACCGCGACCTCATCTCCCGACTCGATCCCAAGCGCTTCCAGGCTTTC
>JADFPB010000074.1 GCA_022562515.1 Chloroflexota bacterium
TCGTCAACGTAAATATCAGCAGCAGGTTTGCCAAATATCAATTCGTCATATGGGACTTCCCACAACTTGAGTTGAAGCTCCGTTACGACTCGCCAGTCCTTCCCCGTTTCCGTTCCTCGTGCTGTGAACATGATTATGCGGTTGCCCTTGAGATGCAATTCCCGGATTTTCTCAATGACATCCCAGCGCGGCTGCGCTTTGCGGCTGTGCAGCCAGATCCGCGCTACGCCCTGGTGCCCATCGCCCGATTCATAACAACCATCCGTGCCCTGCAGCGCGTAGTGCGTCGTGTGATGCGGACGATTGGAAAGCATATCGACGCGAATCTGCACCAACCCGCCGCCGCTCAACCGGCTGGGACGAGTACGACAGGCTGGTAGACGACGATAAGCGCGTGGCCGTAATCCTCCGCCCCGACCACATCTACGGCACAGCGCTAAACCCCGACTGGCCCGGCGCCCGCATCAGCGGCCGCTAACCAGAGCCTTTTGCCGACCCCGTTGTACCCGGATTTGTCATCCCGAGCGGAGTCCCCGGAGTCGAGGGACCTCAGCCTGCTGAGGCCATTCGCGTACGATACGGCCAGTAACGCCCCGGTCCCCAAACAGTCCAGACACATCTGGCGCCGCCAGCGCCTCCGAGAGAGAAATCCCCCATGCCTGACGAAAACACCCTGCAGCCAGTACCCGAAGACTGGCAGCGCGCCCTCGCCATCGCCGCCCACCCCGACGACCTCGAATACGGCGCCGCAAGCGCGATCGCCCGATGGACCTCGCAGGGCAAATGGGTCGGCTACCTCCTCGTCACCCGCGGCGAGGCCGGCATCGATAGCATGCGCCCCGACGAAACCGGTCCGCTCCGCACGCAGGAAGAGATCGCCGGCGCCGCGGTGGTCGGCGTCGATACGGTCGACTTCCTCGAGTACGCAGACGGAATGGTCGAGTACGGACTACCCCTCCGCCGCGATATCGCACGCGCAATCCGGCAACACAAGCCGGAAATCCTCATCACCGGCAGCTTCCACCTGAAATGGCCATCCGGAGCACTGAACATGGCCGACCACCGGGCCGTCGGAATAGCGGTGCTCGACGCCGCCCGTGACGCCGGCAACCGCTGGATCTTCCCCGAGCTGCTGGACGAGGGCTTCGAGCCATGGAACGGCGTCCGATTCGTCTGCGTCGCAGGCTCGCCTGAAGCCGCCCACGGCGTCGACGTCACCGACCACATAGACACAGGCGTGGCATCGCTGAAAGAGCACGAAGCCTACATTAATGGCCTTGGCCGCGACTTCGACCCCAACTCATTTCTCAAAGACAACGCTAGCTGGGCAGGCGCCGAAATGGGCGCCGAATACGCAGTCCGCTTCGAAATAATCAACGTCTAACCCCGCCCGCCTTCTTCTTTGTCATCCCGCGTCCGCCCATATTTGTCATCCCGAGCGGAGCCTCCGGAGTCGAGGGATCTCAGCCAACAAGCGCAACTCGCGTCCGAACTGGCCAACAACGCCCCGATCCCCGTGAAAGCCCAGATCACCGTCTGGCACATGTGGGCCCTGGGGATTCCCTGCCCGCCCTGTGGATATCGGGTGAAGAGAGGTGGGAGGAGTTTCCCCTCCTACTACATATACTCACTGAGGGAGAACCACCACCTTCGTGTCTCAAATCGATGAAATAAAAAGCGCCCTCGATATCGTCCAGGTCGTCAGCGAAACGGTCGATCTGGATACCCGCTCGCGCACACCCAAGGCAAACTGCCCGTTCCACGCCGAACGCACACCCTCGTTCGTCGTCTTCCCGGAAACCGGCACCTGGAGATGCTTCGGCGCATGCGCCACCGGCGGCGATGTCATCTCCTTCATCCAGAAACGAGACGAACTCGACTTCCGAGGCGCCCTCCAGGCAGCCGCACAACGCGCAGGCATCGAGCTCGACAACAGGCCACGCGAGAAACAGGAGTCCATCTCCCCGCTCATCGCAGCCAACGAAATAGCGCTCGGCTACTTCTGGACGCAACTGCGCGGGGCAAGCGGCGAAGACGCCCGGGCGTACCTGGAAGGCAGAGGCATCGATAACGACACCGCCCGCCGGCGCGACCTCGGCCTGGCGCCGAACGGCATGGACACGCTTGCCGGATACCTGAAAAGCACCGGCACCCCCGGCTCAGCAGCAGCCGGCGCGGGACTCGTCGTGCAGACCTCCGACGGCGGCTGGCGCGACATGTTCAAAGGCCGCCTCACAATCGCGATTAGAGACGCCGAAGGTCGCGTAGTGGGCTTCGGCGGCCGGTCGCTGGACGGCTCCGACCCGAAGTATCTGAACACCGCCAGCACAGAAATCTTCGATAAGTCGCGCCTCCTCTACGGCCTTCACTGGGCGGCAAAGGCAATACGCAGCTCACGCCAGGCAATCGTCGTCGAGGGGTACATGGACGTCATCACCGCACAGGAAGCGGGCTTCGAAAACGTCGTCGCATCCATGGGCACGGCAATCACCGCCGAGCAGGTGGGCCTCCTGACCGGCATGACAGACACGGTCGTGCTCGCTCTCGACTCCGACGCCGCCGGCCAGGAGGCGACGCTGAACAGCCTCGAGACGGTCTGGGGGGCGTTCGCGACCCGCGGTGAGCCCGGCGCCGGACGCCGAACGGGATCAGTTGAGATAAAAATCGCGCGGCTCGACTCAGGCAAAGACCCGGACGAGGTGATTCGCAACTCCCCCAACGAGTGGCAGGAAGCGATCGATGGCGCAGCGCCACTCCTCGAATGGCTGATCGCCGCATACGCCCGGCGCTTCGACGCCAACTCCCCCGAAGGCAAAAAACAGATCACGGAGGCCCTGTTTCCACTCATCGCCGCAGTCGGCAACCCCTACGAGCAGGACCGCTACCTGACAACACTTGCCGAGACGCTGAGCGTATCGATCGAGCAACTCCGGGCGTCCGCCGGCCAACTACGATCAACGCGCCGGCGAACGGCGCGCAGACCGGCAGGGCTGCAGGCGCCGCCAGGCACATCAGCCACAGCCGACAGGGTGCCGGAATATACGTCTACCACCGCGATCGAAGAGCACCTCCTCGGCCTCGTCTTCGCCCACGAAGACCTGCGAGAGTACGCATCCGACCTCGACGACGCCGTGTTCGAGGACGCCACGAACAGAAATCTCTTTACCACGTGGAAGGCATCAACATCGCTTGATGAATTGAGGAACGCGATTCCGCCAGACCTTGGGCAACGCCTGGACCGAATCTCCGACAAGCCCCTTCCCCCCGCAGACCAACCCACGAGGGTCGCCGACATATCTGAGTGCGTGAGGCGGCTGCTCGAAAGGCATCTGCGGCTACTGAAAAGCCAGGAAGAACGGATCCTGAAGGAGATCGGCGCCGGCGACGAACCCAACGACGCGAAAGGGCTCGTAGAAAATAGCGCGCTGGAGACAAATGAGCGCCTCAGACAGCTATTCGCAAGGCAACGCTGATACAGCCCCCGGTCGTCTCTTCCGCACCCTGCTGTAGTCGGGCGTCAATCGTCGCACCAATGCATGCGGTA
This sequence comes from Chloroflexota bacterium, assembly GCA_022562515.1. GTDB lineage: Bacteria > Chloroflexota > Dehalococcoidia > Lucifugimonadales > Lucifugimonadaceae > UBA1151. Next base: position 3,545 of record JADFPB010000074.1, read on the forward strand.
CACTCCGGCACCCGATCCCAGGAGCGCGCCCCATGCCTGAAGCGCCTGACCTGCAGGTAATACTGGAGTTTCTCGAACCTCGTCTCACCGGCCGAGTTATCACCGGCGCGCGCGAGGTGAAACCGCTGGTGTTGCGAAATCTCACCGGCAAGCCCTTTTGCGACGATATCGCCGGACGCACAGTCGAGAAGATCAGACGCCACGGCAAATTGCTGTTTTTCGAACTCTCCAATGATCGGGTGGTCCTCATCAACCCCATGCTTACAGGCGGCTTCCGATACGCCGATCCGTCCGACAAAATTCTGGCGACGACACACGTCATCTTGGACTTCGAGGGAAACCGGCAGCTCAGGTACTTCGACCAGAAAAAGATGGGCATGGTCTACTACTTGCGGCCGGACCAGGTGAACGACACGACACGCGTAGATGAACAGGGGCCGGACGTTCTGGACGAACCGATGAACCTCGAAGATTTTCGGACAGCCCTGCGCCCATTCCGGGGTGAGATCAAAGGCGTCCTGACCCGCGGACGCCTCGTCTCAGGAGTCGGCAATGCCTACGCCGACGAGATCCTCCACGCCGCCATGATCTTTCCATTCAAAAAGCGGACCCGCCTCACGCACGAAGAGGTCAAGCGCCTTCATGAGGCTACATACGCGGTCCCTCGCATGGCCGTCAATCTCCTGCGCCGCGAGGTCGGCGACGCGATCCACAAAAAAGTTCGCTCGTTTCTGGCCGTCCATGGGAAGGGTAGCAAACCATGCCCGCGATGTGGTTACACGATCAGCGCAATCACTGCCAACAAACGCGAGACGAACTTCTGCCGCAAGTGTCAGCCTGGCCTTCTCGTGGCCAATTGAATTCACATCGCATACATAGCGTCTTCTTACTAATAGATCACTTCATATCCTTGCGCAGCCCGATCAGCCGGTGCTAAGATCGATGCCACAGACTGGGGCCAGCGCGTTGCCGGACATCATCATCCTCTCCTCCTCGGAAACAGTCGCCCTGATAAGGGATGTTTTCGTAGTCGTCTTCCTTTCCATCGCAATCATCGCTCTGCTCATCTTTATCTTCTTCGCACTCTCGCTCTATCGCAGGGCGACAAGAGTCCTTGATGCCGCCGACGAAGTGATCGAGCGTTTGAAAAGCGTTACGGAACTTTTCGACAGCGTTGTAGGAGCCACCATTAACGTGGGCAACATCCTCAGCATTGGCGGCATCGCAACAAGAATATTCGGACGCTTCCGGCGTCCTTAGCTGGTGGCTCCCGGACGGGAGCCGCCAGAACCTGAATTGGAGTTGGCGGGATGGCTGACAACAACGGCAACGGCGGCGGCGCCGGTTTCTGGACTGGCTTTGTGGTCGGCGGCATGGTCGGCGCAATCGCCGGCATCCTCTTCGCCCCGAAATCGGGCGAAGAGACGCGGGCCCTCATCGGAGAGAAAACCGGCGAGTGGCGTGACCGGGCAGAAGAACTCGCAGAGTCAGCACAGTACAGAGTACGTTCGGCTGTGGATGAAGGGCGAAGCGCGGCCGCGGCAGCGAGGGGCGATAACCTGAATCTTAAGGATAACGACGAATACGACGACGACGAGCCGCCGCTCTGATCCCAGGCCCCCCTTCAGGCAGGCTCGCTCCTGAGCATCGGATACGATCCGAATACTCTCAACTCCGAAGTCACCTTCGTCAATTCCGCCAGGGCAGCCGCAACAATGGCGTCCAGCCGGTGCCCCTCGATATCAACGAGGAAGACGTACTCACCCAGACTCTCACCCGTCGGACGTGACTCGATCTTGACCAGATTAATGCCGCGACTTGAAAAGATCCCAAGCGTCTCATAGAGCGTCCCAGGCGCGTCCGAGGCGTACCAGAACGCCAGCGACGTCTTGTCATGGCCCGTCGGCAGGCTATCTTCCGAAGCCAGCGTCACAAAACGCGTAAAGTTCGACCGATTGCCCTGGATCCCCCGCTCCGCGACTTCAGCGCCGTGAATCTCGGCGGCCCTGAACGGAGCTATCGCCGCCGCCGGCCGGTCGCTCTCCACCATATCGGTGACCGAACCCGCCGTAGACAGCGACGCAACCAGCTCCACGCCCGGATACTCTCTCGCTAGAAATTCCTGGCACTGCCCCAGAGCCTGCGGATGAGAGTAGATAACTTCGACTTCGCGCCTGTCCGCGCCTGGGACCACTATCAGGCACTGCTCGATAGGTATCGCCAACTCGAACTTTATCTTGGTGCGGTCCGTCCGAATAAGAAAGTCCAGGACATCGATCACGGAGCCGTGCAAACTGTTTTCAATGGGCACCACGCCCTCGTCTATCTCCCGCGCGTCCACCGCTTCAGCGACGCTCCGAATCGACGGGTATGGGACGAACTCGGCCGCCGGCTCATAGAGGATCGCGGCCTGCTCACTGAACGTCCCTTCAGGACCAAGGTATCCCAGCCTCATCGCGCCTCACCCGTCACCGCAACTCTGTCAGCGTCTGGTAGAGCATATCGGTCGTCTCGACCGGGCTCACCGCAATGATCTCATCCTCGGGCTCCAATACCGTATCCGCGCTGGGAACTTCTGTGTGGCCGTTGGCGCTGATCACCAGGGAGATGAGGCTGCCGTAAGGTACGTTCACGTCCCTCAGCGCCATCCCCGCGACCACTCCGCCGGACGGCACCTTGATGCCGACAATCTCCTTGCTCCGGCCGGTCACGGGCATCAGCCGCACCAGCGGATGGGCCGGCAGCGCGCCGGCAATCCGGGATAACACCAGGTCAGTAGCGGAGATCACGTCATCGACGCCCGAAGCCTCAAACAGCACAACGTTGTCTGGGTTCTGCACCACAGCGGCAGTCTTCGGAACGTTGAACCGGGACTTGGCTAGCTGGCAAGCTGCCAGGTTGTCCTCGTCCCGCCCCGTAACTGCAACAAATACCGACGCACGAGCCACCCCGGCATCAGAAAGAACCGACAGCTTCGTCGCATCGCCAATGCCGCCGACACTTCCGAGTTCGGTTCTTAATTGGCTGACGACCTCCGCATCGATGTCGATTACGTAGACCTCATGTCCACCGGCAATCAGTGAATCGGCAAGGCGTCCGCCAAGCCGCCCTCCGCCAGCGATGACAACATACATCCCGGCCTCCCGTTCCCACGCCCTGCCCTAAAACCGCTAGTTCAGGACGCTAACCCTCGCGTGAGATAGATTCGATGATATGCGACACAGCAGCTTCAGTGGGACAATAGACGCTCAGGCCCAGCGCCGTATACAGCTCGGCCAGCGACGGATCCCTGACCCTCATGATCACCTGATCAACCTCATAGACCTGTTTCACTTTCTGCGCGGCCATCGCGTTTATCGTGTCATGCCCCGTCAGCGCGATAAACAGATCAGCATCCTCCACTTCAGCACGCAGCAGGATGTTCGAGAGGGTGCCATCGCCATGCACGACACCGATCGCGCCCTCGTCCACCACGGAAGGCGGCAGCCGATCAAATTGCCGAATTACTTTGTCTATCACCATCACGCGGTCACCCTCCGCGGCGAGGGATGATGCGATGGCGGAACCCGTGCGGCCGCAGCCCAGAATGATTACGCGCATTATCCGCCCGGACCCGAAGACGGATCAGGCATTCCCGCCCGATTGCAGCCCTGAAGCGCCCGGAGAGCGGCGCCCGTTCCTTCCCGGCGGCGCCTCCCGGCGCAACACCACAAGGCAGGGCGCATGTTCAAGGATGAACGGAATATCCGGACCGATCGAGAACGCACCGTAGCGGCTCCGGAACTCGGTCCCGACAACCAGCGCATCAACTTCGCGCGCAAGGGCTTCTGACACGACCGCCGGGCCAAGTTCTCTGGCCTGAACCATATGGGCGTCGAATTCGCTGCTGGCGAGGTGCACTATCGCCTCGGTCCGCTGCAATATATCCTCGCCCTTGGCCGCGGCCGGCCCGATCTCAGCATCTACAGGAAGGCTACGGTCGACTTTAATCACATACAGGACGTGCAACCGTCCCCTTACCGGCCTCACAAGACTCGCCGCATGCGCCAGGACACCTTCATCGGAAGGACCGCCCGTAACCACAGCAAGAACCTTGTTGAACGCAACGCCCCGCTGCACGGACTCGCGCGGCGATTGCTTGGACCTCTGAGGCAGGGACAGCAAGTTCCTCATGATGAACTGATCCGCCCGACCAGTTCGTCGCGTCCCGCGACGACCATGACGTCACCAGCCTGCAGGCGGTCGTCCCCATCCGGGCTCAGCGTGATGTCATCGCCCCTCTTCAGCGCCAGAACCGCAACACCGTACTTGTCACGAACGTGGCCAAAACCGCTCTCCTGGAGCGTCATGTTCACAAATCGGTCGGGAACTTTGATCCTGGATATGCCGTACGCCGGCGTCAGCTCCATATATTCCTGAGCGTCCGGCGTGAACAGCAAGTGCGCCAGCCGCGTCCCACTTTCGGCCTCCGGCTGGATCACCTTGTCGCACCCAATCCTCTCAAGCGTATTCGCATGCAACTCGTTGTTCGCGCGGGCCACGATGTAAGGGATGCCAATCGTTTTGAAAAGCACAGTCACCATGATGTTCGCCTGCACATTGGAGCCGATGGCGACGATGGCGACATCGTAGTTGTGGATGCCAAGCTCGCGCAACACCGCCTCGTTCGTGGCATCGCCGCGGACGGGATGTGTCACCTCACCGGTGAGAATCTGGACGCGCTGTTCGTCCTGGTCAATGGCAAGAACATCATGGCCCAGTTGATAAAGGGTTCGCGCAACCTGTGAGCCCAGCCTGCCAAGACCTACAACTGCGACCAGCTTCTTGCCCTGGAGATTAGCTTGCAAATTACTGGAATTCCACTCGTAACCGGCCCTATCCGGTACCGGATCGCGGGTCAGCCTATTCTAACCTGCTCTTCGGCGAATCGGTAGGGCTCGGAATACTCCCTGCCCTGCATCAACAATGCGAGCGTAAGCGGCCCGAATCGACCCATGAACATCGCTGCCACGATGATCCCTTTGCCCCAGTCCGAAAGCTGATCCGTGATGCCCGTCGACAGCCCTACTGTCGCGAACGCCGATACAGTCTCGAACAATACAGCCCCGAGCGGAAGATCCTCCACCGCGGCAAGGAGAAATGTCAATGCGAACAACGTGGATACCGCCACCGCACCAACCACCAGCGCCTGTCTGACCGTGTCTGCAGGAATCGCCCTGCCGAACACCTGTGTGTTCCGGCGATTCCGAACAGTCGCGCCGATCGCCAGGATTATCAGCGCGAAGGTCCCCAGCTTTATACCTCCCGCTGTAGAGGCCGACGCCCCGCCAATGAACATCAGAGCTTGCATGCCCAGGTTTGTCGCATCAGACGTCTCACCCCAATCAATCGTGGTGAATCCCGCGGTCCGCCCGGAGACCGATTGGAATATGGCATCCGCCGCTTTCTGGCCCGTGGTCCGGCCCGCGAGCGTCCCCTCGCGATCGAACTCCACGGCGAACACCAGGCCCGCACCGGCCATAAGCAAGGCCACCGTGCCGACGAGAATGAGCTTGGTGTCCATGGAAAATCTGGAAATCCTGCGCACCGTCACAAATTCGTAAATGACCAGGTAGCCCAGGCCGCCTACAAGGATCAGGGCTCCCATGATTGGCAGCACGACGAAATCATCGGCAAACGCCGTTATGCTGGCGCCGCTTATATGCTCCGCCGGGAATACCGAGAAACCGGCGTTATTAAAGGACGAGGCCGCGTGAAATACCGATTGCCACAACGCCTCCGCAGCCGAAATCCCCTCCCATAGCGATCCGAATACGTACCAGCGTAGGAAAAGAGCCAACGCCCCGACTAGTTGGAAACCGATGGCCGCCAGCACAATGTTGCGCACCAGCGCCGGGAGTCCGCCGAGTTGAGATACTCCAAGACCGCGACTGATTGCCAGCTGGTTTTGCAGTCCCAGGCGCTGCCCAATTAGGATCAATAAAAAGGCCGCGCTGGTCATGAAGCCCAGGCCGCCAATAAACAGAAGAATCAGGATCACCGCTTCCCCAAACCCGGTCCAGTAAGAAGGCGTATCCACCACGATCAGACCCGTAACGGTTATGGCAGACACGGAAGTGAATACCGCAGTCAGAAACGGCGTTACCTCGCCCGTCGTGTTTGCCACTGGAAGCAATAAGAAACCGGTGCCTATGGCCGCCAGCGCGATAAATCCGTACACAATCGCCATCGGCGATGCGACACCGCGCACGGGAACGGTCCGCCGCGTTAAATGGATCTGTACTGGCGCGATCTCGGCCTGCCGCGGACGGCGTACGATTACGTCTCCAGGTCGAGGCCGCCAGGGGGGCTGCAAGCGTTACCTTTCGTCCAGTGGTGGCAGTGGTGGACACAGACCGAACAATCCCCGAACGGGCGCCGGTCCCTGAAGGGCAGACTAATCTGCAACTTGGCCCGCCCCTTGCAAGCCGAATAATTCTAACCCTCTTTCAGCCCCTTAATGCCCGCTACGCCAGCGATACCAGCGATACTGGCAATACCCACAACACGGTTTCCCACGCCTGTTGCGATCGCGGCCGGGAACGCCGAAAATAACTCCCTGGAGCGCACTGGCCATCAAAAACCGGTGTTCCCTAGCCACCATGCCCGGTATCGCCATCTCATTCGCAGTCCGCGTCTTCACGGACTTCATAAAGCTGTGCGCCAGCCTGTTCAACGAGTACCTGAACAAAAACGGGCCGTACATGGCGGCAGCGATCTCGTTCTACGCGCTCTTCTCCATGTTCCCACTGCTGCTCGCAGTACTGGCAGTATTCGGCTTCCTCCTTAACTCAGAAGATCTTCAGCTGAAGCTGGTCCGGGAAATCCCCGAGCAGTGGCCGGCCATCGACGCCGGACTCGTCCAGACGGTCCTCGACCGCGTGAACGATGGCAAGGTCATCACAAGCGTACTGGCGGTCATAGGCCTGTTCTGGGCATCGATGACCGTCTTCGGCGCCATCCGCAAAAGCACCAACCTCATATTCGGAATCCAGAGGACGCGGCCGTTCCTTCAAGAGCGCCTCATGGACTTCACGCTGATGATCGGAGCTTCCATCCTCCTGGTCACCTCCGTTTTCACGACGACGTTCTTCAGCTTCTTCCAGGAGATCTTTTCTGTGTTGCTGCCCGAGTCGCCTCCCAGTGGCGACGAGTTCTGGAGCAGAGTGGCCCTCACCATCCCGCCAATATCCATGTTCTTCACGTTTATGATCGTCTACACATGGCTCCCGAATACCAGGGTGAGATTCCGGGAGGCATGGCTCCCCGCGCTGGGCGCAGCACTCGTGTTCAGCATCTCTACGCTTGTATTCGTACAGTGGCTGAAGAGGTTCGACGCCTACCAGGATGTCTACGGGACCATCAGCGCCGTGGTCGCCTTCATGGGCTGGGTTTACGTCTCTTCAATCATCATGCTCGTGGGAGCAATGCTCACGTCCCGCTACGCCGCATTCCTGGCGGCTCGCGATCAGCGCCACCGACTGCGGGAGCTTTCGCTCAGCCTGGAACGCGTGCGGTCGCAGCCCGTCCTCCTGGCGCCCCAGCCGTCGCCCGGCGACTGAACACCGCGCTCGCAGGGCTGTGATCCAAACGGCGGCCTCCAACCTCCTCCTCACCGGCCCGTCCGGCGTCGGAAAATCGTTCCTTCTGCAAAACGTGGTGAAGCAACTTGCCGGCCTCCGCTGCAGAGGATTCATCTCAGAAATAATCGTTGACAGCTCGATGCGCGCAGGTTGGCGACTTCAAGGTCTGAACAGCGAGGGCGGCGTTCTCGCCCATACCGACGTCGACTTCTCACACAGGATGGGCAAGTACGGCGTCGACTTCGATCTGTTCACCCGGATTGTTCGCGACGAACTGCGGCTCGATGTTCCAGCAGACCTCTTCGTGATCGATGAAATCGGCATAATCTCATCCTGGGACCCGAAGGTTGAAGCCCTCATCGAGCAAGTGCTGTCGAGCACTGTGCCCGTAGTGGCCATCGTTCGTGAAAAGGGCGAGGGCTTCGCGTCCCGGGTGCGTTTTAAGGAACGACGTCGAGATTAGAAATGTGAGTCTGGAGAATCGGGATCGGTTGGTCGACGAGGTGGTGGAATGGATACGCAACCGATAATCGCCGCACACCCCATAATTGCCGCTCACAGGGGCCTCGACGAGTTCGCCCCGGAAAACACCGCGCCCGCATTCATCGCCGCCCTGGAACTGGGCATGGCGGTCGAAGTCGACCTCCGGAGGACCGCCGACGGCGAGATCGTCATCATCCACGACGATACGCTCGACCGCACCACCAGCGGCACCGGGCCCGTGGCAAAAACCACGCTGGCGGAGATAAAAGCCCTCGATGCCGGGCGGTGGCACGGTGAACGATTTGCCGGCGAACAGGTGCCCGCTCTGCAGGACCTCCTGGAAATCACGGCGCGCCACGGCCGCGCAGGCACAACACTGGTGCTGGAGACAA
>JADFPB010000075.1 GCA_022562515.1 Chloroflexota bacterium
CGCCGCCACGGCAATCGGCCCGTTCGGCACGGTGTGCGGGATGATGCCCTGGTGGTGCGCCTCCGCCAGCGCGCAGATCTTCTTGACGTGGGTTATCCCGCCCGCAACGCCGACGTCCGGCCGGATGAATTGCACGTTCCCGTGCTCCACATACTCCCTGAACTCCCAGATGTTCAGGTTCCGCTCTCCAGCGGCCATCGGGACGTTCATCCGGGCCGCCGTCTCGCCGAACGACAGGACGCTGTCCGGCGCGATCGGGTCTTCCACGAAATACGGCCTCAGCTTCTCCAGTTCGGACACCAGCGCGATGGCCTCGCCGGGGACCATGTTGCGGTGCAGTTCGAGGCCCATGTCCACGTCCCAGCCAATCGCCTCCCGAATCGCCGAAGCGCGCTCCACCATGTCCTGGATCTTCGCTCCGTGGCGCATCTGGTGATGCTCGTCCTGGTGCAGCAGGACCTTGACCGCCGTATACCCCTCGTCAGCGGCGGCTTTCGCCTGCGCGGCGACCTCGTCGCGCGTCCCGGTCTCAAGCACGAGCATCGCCCGCACTTTCGGCCGCACCTTACCGCCGAGCAACTGCCAGACCGGCGCATCGAACCGCTTGCCCTTGATGTCCCACAGGGCCTGGTCGATGGCGCTTATCGCACCGCCGATCGCTCCGCCGCGCATCGCTTTGTTACGGAACATCCAGTTCCAGTGGTGCTCGATGTTCAGAGGGTCGTTGCCGACCAGGTAACTCTCGAACGACCTCACCACGTCCTGCGTCGCGCCCGGCCAGCCGAAAAAGGTCGATTCGCCAACGCCTTCCAGACCGTTGTCCGTCCGGATCCGGACGATCAGCCAGCTGGTGACGATGAACGTCTCGACAGATTCGATCTTCAATTTCGTTCTCGCGAGTCGATTATTGTGTTCATTCAGGGTGGGGTCTATTGCGGCCCGGCATCGCGCCCTCAGGCGGAGAGGCCGCCATCGAGGACCATCGCCTCGCCGTTGGTGAACGACGACTCGTCGGAGCAGAGCCAGACGACAGCGTTCGCCACCTCTTCGACTGTGCCGAGCCGGCCCATCGGCGAATACGCCGCCAGCCGCTCGGCGCGCTGCGGGTCTCCCCCTGTCAGGCGGTCCACCATATCGGTATCTGTAAACCCCGGGCACACGGCATTCACCCGGATGCCGTTGCCGCCGTAGTCCAGTGCCGCCACCTTCGTCATGCCGATGACGGCATGCTTCGACGCCGAGTAGGCGACCTGCCGCGGCATCCCCCGCAGCCCGGCGACCGAGGCATCGTTGACGATAGCCCCGCCGCCGTTTTCCACCATGTGCTCAATCTCATACTTCATGCAGAGAAACGTACCCAGGCAGTTCACATCGAGAACCTGCATGAACTCCTCGGAGGAGTACGTATGCGCGGGTTTGCTCGGTCCCTCGATCCCGGCGTTGTTGAATGCGCAATCGATGCCCCCGAACCGCTCAACGGCGCCCTCGATCAGGGCGCGCACCTGCTCCTCGTCCGTGACGTCTGTGGTTATCGCGAACGCCTCGCCGCCTGCGGCTGAAATCTCGTCGACCAGCGTTTGCAACTTCGCCTCCCGCCGCGCCGCAACGACAACGCGCGACCCGGCGCGGGCCAGCGCCAGCGCCGCGGCCCGGCCGATGCCGGAACTGGCGCCGGTGACGACGGTAACTTTTCCTTCAAGGCTGGGTGGCATGTCTGCTCCGGTGTTCCAGGAACGGCGTCATCAACCGATCACGCTGTACAGGCGTCTCGATGGCTCTTCTGTGACCTTGCCTTTCAGGTGTGACATAAGCTGTGGCGCGATCACATCGGCTGCGGCGTCTGCACTCTCCTGAGAGTCCCACAGCACGAAGAGGCCGTACTGGCCGTCTGTGTCATCGCCAAAGAAAGTCACGGACTGAAAGCCGTCCAGACCTCTGATCTGAGGGCCAAGATCGGCAGCGAGTGCGTCTGCTGCATCTCGCATTCCCGGCCCAAAATTGAATAGCACCAACCGGGCAAACATGTTTCCTCCTAAGCCTTCAATATCTCCCGCTGCGCCAGCACGCGCTCCAGCAGCGGCTGCATACCCAGCTCGATGGCGATGGCCTCGTCCTGGAGTGCGGTGGCCTTTTCGCGGTCGCCGTGGGGCTCGCCATCGAGGAGCATTTCCGCGTTTTCGGCATCGAATCCCAGTACCGCCTCGGCCGATTCCAGCGCTGCTTGCCAATCACGCCGCTCAAGGGCCGTGTCCGCATCGTCAAGTAGCGAATCAATCCGCCGATTTACACGCTCAGATGGCATTATGCCGGGCATCATAAGCGAAGTGGGCCATCAGCGGCCCCCGTCACGATGCGGGCCCGACCCCGTTCGAGTTTTTGCGGGCCAGCACCTCGAGCGCCAGAGGCACGTCCACCACCCATGGTCCATCGGTTGAGAGGCCAATCTCGACTGTCTGCCCGGCGAGCAGGGAGACCTCCCGTTCGCCGTCCAGCGCGATCATTCCCGGCCGCTGATCGATCTCATGCCTGTCGCCCGGTTCCAGCACCGACCATCGATCTATCCCGATGGTGTCCACGGTGCCCGGCCCCGTTGGCGCAAGCACCTGCAGCTTCGACTTGGAATTTCCGATGGTGAAATGCAGGCCCCTGGGCTCGTCTATGGTGATCCGCCGGAGATGCGCGCCCAGGGCAGAAATGCCGATGCAGGCCGGCTCGGCGCGGGTGAGAAAAACATCCGTGATCGTACCCAGGTCCCAGATCGCACGCGTCCCCGCAAACATCTCTCGGGAAATCGCCGCATCCACGAGTGCGATCTCGCGTAATTCGCCATCTATGAAAATCTCGAGGCGCTTCGAGTGCCTGCAGACCTCTTCCCGCGACACCTTTCCGGTGGCAATCGCTCCGGCCGCGACGCCCGCCAGCGTCCCTTCGACCATCTGCGGGAAGACGTTGTTGGTGCCCGTGGAAATCGCCACCAGCGGCACATCGCCCCCCGCCGCCGCCACGTTGCGATTCGTGCCGTCGCCGCCAAGCGTGATGATGCACTCGACACCGTCCTCGATCATCGCCTTAGCGGCGCGCGTGGACGCTCCGCCGTGCTCGGCAGCCGGCATCTGGACGTAATCGGTCACCAGCTCGCCCGCGAACTTCTTCGCCGCCTCGCGCGTGAGCAGCGACCGCTCAGGCATCGACAGCACGCGGTCCACACCCATCGCCTTCAGGCCCGCGAACACGCGGATGAGCGTGTTGGCCTTCTCCTGATCGGAGATGACGCGGCCCTGCGCCACAAGCCGGCGAATGTCCTTGCCGGCGGAAGGGTTGGCAATTACACCTACGCTAATCATGACTGGATTTCAGGCAGCACTAACGCCCGCTCAGTCCAGCATCCCCGGTTAATCAAGCATCCAACCAGGGCTCGACAGGTACTTCGACACTGACTGGAGGAAGTCGCCCGCCGGCGCGCCGTCCCAGGCCCGGTGGTCGAAGGTGAGGCTGAGCCACATTAGCGCCCGCACGACGACCTCGCCGTCTACGACCGCCGGCTTCTCGGCTATACGGCCCACGCCGAGGATGCCCACCTCGGGCGGGTTCACCAGTGGATCGAATGCATCAACCCCGTAGTGGCCGAGCGAGGTAACGCTGAATGTGCCGCCTGTGAAATCCTCCACGGTCTGCTCGCCCGCCCTGACGCGCTTGGCCGCGTCGCGAACGTGCTGCGCAAGCTCCAGCAGCGTCTTCTTGTCGGCATTGTGAATCACCGGCACGACCAGCCCGTCCGTGACGGCCATCGCGAATCCCGGGTTAACTTCCTCGTACTGGTGTACCTCATCGTTGAAGAAATGCGCGTTGGCGCGCGGGTGCTCGGACAGGGCCCTCGCCACTGCGCGAAGGACGATGTCCTGGAACTGCGGCCGGATGCGGGCCTTGCGCCACTCCCGCACCAGCTCTTCCATGAGGCCCTGCGCATCCGTCACGTCCACCTCCGTGGTGAGCGTGACGACCGGAATCTGGCTGCTCTCCGTCATACGCCGCGCGATCGTCGCTCGCAGGCCAGAGAGCTTCGTCACTTCCTGCGCTTCCGGCGCACCGGGCGGTGGTCCTGAGGCGGCGGCCGTAGCTGGAGCCGCACCACTCGCGGCGGCTCGAACGTCATCTTCCGTGATCCTGCCCCGTGGGCCGGTCCCGGCTACGTTTGCCAGATCGACGTTCAGCTCTTTCGCCAGCCGGCGCGCGATAGGCGTCACCTGCTGCCGCCCTCCCGCGGGCGCCGCGGCCGCCGGCGCTGACGCCGCGGGAGCCACCGCCACCGGGGCTGACGCCGACGGCGCCTGGCTGATCGGGTCGGGCAGATCGGCCGTTTCACCCTCGGCCAGGATCACCGCCAGAAGCGAGCCGGTCGCCACCGTCATGCCTTCTGGAACGACGATTCTCGCCAGAGTTCCTGCTCCGGGAGCCTCAACCTCGCCGTTGACCTTCGACGATTCGATCTCTACGAGAGGATCGCCCTTGGCAACAGAATCGCCTTCGGCCTTGAGCCACTTCAAAAGCAGCCCATCGTTCATTCCCATGCCCCACTGAGGCAACAACACTTCGAACGGCATTTTTTCTCCCCGGCCACGATCCCCTGTTTACGAGACTTTGCGAAATAAGGCAGGCCTCCGGCCGCCCTGCCAGCGCTCATGGCGAGTATAGCAATCACAAGGGTATTCAGGCCCGCGATCCACGCCCCAGGCGTCTCTGGCGATTCGCGCGGCCGCCAGATGAGGTATAACTGTGCCCCACCGGATTCGCAATCGGCCGATCCGGCATCTGGTCGACTAATCAGGGAGCGAAAGCTGTGCAACGCTGCGCATGGGCCGGAGACGACCCCGACATGGTCCGCTACCACGATAAAGAGTGGGGAACGCCGGTTCATGATGATCGCACTCTGTTTGAGTTTCTAATCCTCGAGGGAGCGCAGGCCGGCCTCGCTTGGATCACCATCCTTCGCAAGCGGGATAACTATCGCAAGGCATTCGACAATTTTGATCCCGGGTTGATCGCTGAATATGACGAAGTGAAGATAAAAACCCTGCTCGAAAACCCCGGTATCGTTCGCAATCGCCTGAAAGTCCGCGCTGCAGTCACCAATGCCCAGAATTTCCTGGACGTCCAGCGCGAGCACGGGAGCTTCGATTCCTATATCTGGAATCTTGCAGGCGGCTCAACGCAGGTCAATCAATTCAAGTCAGCGTTCGACGCGCCGGCCAATACGCCGGTCTCCGACGCGATGTGCAAAGGCCTGAAGAAGCGAGGCTTCAAGTTCGTCGGCTCCACCATCTGCTACGCCTTCATGCAGGCGACCGGCATGGTCAACGACCACGAAATGAACTGCTTCCGATACGCGGAGCTTACCCGCGCTGAGTGACGTGCATAACTAAAAAATGACCCGGTGCACGTTGGGCGTGAAGCTGGCTTCGAAGAAGTTGGCGACATGGCCGCCCGGCGGATTTACTGAATCCACCAATGCCCGGTCCTCGTCCGTAATCGTCACATCGAGAGCCCCGAGATTATCCCTGAACTGCTCCAGGGTGCGCGGACCCGCGATGGGGGCCGTGACGCCCGGCTGGGCCATCAGCCACGCCAGCGCGAACTGCGCGACCGTGCAGCCCTTCTCCTCCGCCAGAGGCTTGATCCCATCGACGATGTCCAGCACGCCATCGCTGAATCGCTGCAACTTGCCGGGATCCGTCTCATCGCCGAACCGCGTTCCCGCAGCCTGGGATTCCGTGGATTTCGTTCGGGCGTACTTGCCGGTCAGCCCGCCGCCGCCAAGAGGGCTCCACGGGATTACCGCCATGCCGTATGTCTGGCACATCGGTATCTGCTCCCGCTCCACACGGCGGTCGCTCATGTTGTACGGCGACTGATCGGATACGAATCGGTTGAGGCCGAGCTCTTTCGCAGCCCAGATCGACTCCACCGTCTGCCAGGCCCCGAAGTTGCTGGTGCCGATGTAGCGGACTTTTCCGGCGCGGATCAGGTCGTCCAGTGCCCGCAGCGTCTCGTCGATGGCGATGTCCGGGTCAGGCCGATGCAGTTGGTACAGGTCGATGTGGTCCGTCTGCATCCGCCGGAGGCTCTCCTCGCACTCGCGCATGATGTGGTAGCGGGAGTTGCCAAGGTCGTTCGGCGCCGGAGACATGCGCCCGTGGACCTTGGTCGCCAGAAGTACCTCGTTACGCCTGCCGTTACGCTTCAGCGCTTCACCGACCGCCTCCTCGCTGCGGCCGCCGTTGTACACGTTCGCAGTGTCCAGGAAGTTAACGCCCTGATCGAGCGCGTAGTCGATTATCTCGTACGAGTCCTCAGGCGAAGTCCGGCCGCCAAACATCATGCAACCAAGACCGATCGCGCTCACGTTGACACCTGTCCGGCCAAGAGTCCTGTATCTCATGCGGGTCCTTCCTCAGACAATCACCTGAACCGTTGGCTTCAGACGATGGCGTCGGCAAGCTCGGCGAAGTCTTTGACCGTTACGTCCGGCACGTAAGGCGTGTCCTCATAAGGCAGGCCGTATCGATTCACGAAGCTGCCGCGATTGCCGCACATCCGCGCTCCCATCACGTCGAATGAGTTGGCAGAAATCATCATGATCTCACCCACTTCCAACCCCAGGATTCGGGCCGCGCCCCTGTACACCGAGGGATGGGGCTTGAAGTGGCCGAACTCATCCACGGAGATCACAGCGTCAAATTCCCACTTGATCCGGTTTGCAACGAGATGATCAAGGAACCAGCGATTACCGTTGGAGAGCGCCACAAGCCGGTACCGGGACGCCAGCCGCGGCAGATTGGGCAGCACATCATCGAACGGCCTCAACTCCTGCCACGCCTGCATGAACTCATCGACTTCGCCCGGCCTCGCTTCGATGCTGTTCAGGCCAAGCACGTAGACAAACGCCTTTCGCGCGGTCTCCAGGTATCCGCCATGGCCCAGCTCCACAAGCGTGTCCTGGTACTGCTCGATCCGCTGCCTGTAGCGCCACTGCGACCACACCTCGGCCGCGTCGGCGTCAGACCCCTGCGCCTTCAAGAAGTCGGCGATATACGGCGTGAGACTCCCGCCAAGGTCGAGCACCGTGCCGAACAGGTCGAACGTAAGGGTCTTCACCCCGTCGAATTGGGCCATCATGTCTCCCCGGAAGATATAGAGAATCTATGAAATGCCGTGCTGCCGGTCCCCTGTTAGTCCAGAGTTTTCCGGACCGCTGCCACGATCTTGTCCTTCGTAGGGTAGACCAGCTTCTCCAGCGCTGGGCTGAACGGCACGTGCACCTGCTTCGACGCCACCTTTTGCATCGGCGCCTGGAGCGACCAGAACGCCTCTTCGCCTACGATCGACATGATCTCACTCGCCGCGCTGCAGACCTTGGCGGCGGGATCCGCCACGATGAGCCGGCCCGTCTTCTCGACCGAATCGAGGATCGTCTGCTTGTCCAGCGGCACCAGCGTGCGGGGATCGATAACCTCCACGGAGACGCCTTCACCCTCAAGCTCCTCCGCGGCGGCCAGCGCGTGGGGCACAGAGCCCGCAATCGCGACTACCGTGGCGTCCGTGCCCTGCCGCATCACGTTCGCTACGCCGAACGGCACCGTGAAATCGGGATCATCGGGCACCTCGCCCCGCGTGCCGAAGAGCGTTCCGTCCTCGAACATGATCACGGGGTCGTCGTCCCGGATGGCCGTTTTCATCAGGCCCTTGGCATCGGCCGGGGTAGACGGAACGACCACCTTGAGGCCGCCGATGTTCATGAAAACCGGGTAGGAACGGTCAGAATGGTGGGCTGCAGAGCCACCGCCGTAGTACATGACCGCCCGGAACACGACAGGCAATGTAACCTGGCCGCCGAACATGTACCGCATCTTGGCTGCCTGGGAGACGAGCTGGTCCATCCCCACCCACATGAAACTGGTGAGGGTCTCGACTACCGGACGCATGCCGACCGCCGAGGCGCCGATCGCCGCGCCGAAGAAGCCGTTCTCCGAAAGCGGCGTGTTAATAACACGCTCATCGCCAAATTCATCATGCATGCCGGCTGCCGCGCCGTAGACGCTGGCCCGTATGTCCTCGCCCATGAAAAAGACCTTGGGGTCGCGGCGCATCTCCTCCGCGATTCCCATGCCAAGGGCCTGCATGTATAGCTTTTCTGCCATGTCTCTATCTCTGTTTCTCTGTATCTCTGGCTGTTTCTCTAAAGGAACGGGTCTGATCGCGAAGACGCCGGCTCTTCCGCCTACGGAATCGGCATCTCCGCGGAAAACATGTCCTCGTACAGTTCCGACTCGTCAGGGAACGGACTGTTGCGGGCGAACTCGACTGCCTCCTCAACGGCCGCCCGCGCTCGCTCGCTGACCTGCTCGCATTCGTCCTTCGTGCCCATTCCACTATCGAGGATGTTCTTGGTCAGGACATCGATCGGGTCGCGCTCCCGCCACTTGTCGATCTCTTCTTTACTGCGATATTCTGACTTGCGTATCCGGTCCAGTCCCAGGGAGTGCTCCTCGAACCTGTAGGTGAGCGCCTCGATGAGAGTGGGACCTTCACCGGCACGGGCGCGGGCGATGGCCTCCGAGGACGCCTCATACATGGCGATGGCATCCTGGCCGTCGACAAGGACTCCTGGCATGTTGTAGGCCTGGGCGCGGTCCGATATGCGCTCGGTAGAGACAGTGTCCTTGTATGAAGTGGTTACTGCATACTGATTGTTCTCGCAGATGAAGAGCACCGGAAGATTCCAGACGGACGCGAGGTTCATCGACTCGTGGCAGGCGCCCTGGTTGGACGCCCCGTCGCCGAAAAATACGGCGGAGATGAAGTCCTTGCCCTGGAGCTTCGCCGCCAGTGCGGCGCCGGTGGCAATCGGAACCGACGAGGCGACGATGCCAGACTCGCCGAGGATCCCAACGGAGAAGTCGGCCAGGTGCATGGAACCGCCTTTGCCCTTGCAGTAGCCTCCTGAGCGGCCGTAGATCTCCGCCATCGCCTTCTTGAGGTCCGCTCCCTTTGCGATAGGGTGGCCGTGCGAGCGGTGGTTGCCGGCGATGTAGTCGGTGTCCCGCATCGCGACACACGCGCCAACGGCTACCGCCTCCTCGCCTATGTACGGGTGGGCGGCGCCGACGAACTCGCCCTGGCCGTACACCTCGATCACCTTGAGTTCGAAATGACGTATCCGCCACATGCGCTCAAGCATGAGCATGAGAGTGTCTTTTGAGATATCTGCTGCCATTGATTCCTCGATATCTGAAGCCCTGAGCTTTCGCTGACTAACCTTTTTGTTTACGAACTCGACTGCATGAGCCGCGACCCGGAATCTCTTCAGTTGCCAGAGAACGCCACCTGATAGGGCCGTCCAAAATTCCATCGGAAGAGCCACCAGAAGAGCCAGAGGATTATAGGGCAGCGCAGGCGGCATCACAGGCATCAACTACGGACGATGGAAGCAAGGGAGGGTGCCTGAGAGATCACCGCAGGGCAGGGCGGCGATCTCAGCTCCGGGAGAGACGAACCGCTTCGCGGCCGATCTCCGTCTGATAGAGCGCTGCCCTGTGTGCGGGTGTGAGTGACGGAATTGGCGGCCCGCTCGCGTTTGTTCAACCCCGGTTATGGGCCGCAGTCCGGCGATTTCAGTGCCGATAACGCCCGACGGCAGCCCGTCGATACGCCTTTCTCGTTAGAAGCGTTTCTGCCACACCGTTGATCTGTCTGAAATCCAGCGGATATAGTGACGGGATTCGAGTATCATTTGAGTACACTCGAGTGTAGATAAAGGGGCGAGGGATACGGCAGCAAGCAGCATGGTGAGCGGTCCATTGGACAGATCGATCCAGGGTGCGGCAGTTCCGAGCTCACGGCGTGCCAGAAGGAAGGGTTGAGCCTGGTCAGCCGGCTCTTTTCAAGGTTTGAGCGGCAATTTGACGGCCGCATTTCGGATACATGAACATGAAATATCGACGGAGAGGCCAGATATCGCAGTTCAGCAGCGGCGGACACGGCTACTACCTGCCAGCAGCGATGCACTACATGGCAAAAGAGCGTTTTTGAGTTCGGCTCGGCCCCTCATTCCACAGCTCGATCGCTGTGAAGGCCGTCACTTCCGGCTCTGCCAACGCTCGATCAAGCGTGCGTGGGAACCGGGACGCGACAGAGACAGGATACATAGGAAACGATTATGAATGTAAAACTATGTAAGACTTATGATTTCGATACGCCAATACCATCCTCTCGTGAGAATCTCCACCGGTTTGAGCGACCGGACTGTCCCCATTCACCACATTTCGTTAACTAACGGAAAGATTCCGTTCGCATTGAGCAGTCGCTTCTGAAGTGAACACTAGGTAACAGTCCATCGGGATCTGATGGGACTCTTGCGGGTGCAGCGCGATGTACGGATCATGAATGGGGGAAGACTTCCTGGTGCTGGTGCAAGCCGTGTTCAGAAATCAGCAACCCAACGCTCAGCGGCTGGCGAGACGGTTGATGCCGCGAGCGCCGCGCACGGGCGCATACGCATCTTGAAACGGGGAGGGCGTCCCTACCATCGATTCCATGAGAGGGAGACACACAGGCACAGCAGTGTCGCTGGCGGACGGTGGGCGACTGTTCGAGGTGTCAGGGGTTGTCGTCGAAACAGTGATCTGCATCACGGCCCATCGCTACGGCACACGATCCCTGGGTCCCGGGCTGACGCGGCTAGACGGGCCGCCGCGGTGCCTGGCATGGACAGTTAACCGTCTTAGGTAATTGCCGTAAGATGCCCTGACCGCCATTTACTTACAGCAGAAATAGGAGGGCATGATGATTCTTGTAACTGGAGCAACCGGCAACGTGGCGAGCTTGCTAATCCCGGCACTGCTGGAGGATGGCCAGAAGGTCAGGGCATTGATCCACGACGAATCGAAGGCCAGGTCTCTGAGTGACCTGGGGGCCGAAGTGGTCATCGGCGACATGGAGAAGGCAGAAACGCTGGAGGCAGCAGTAGCCGGTGTGGACAAGATCTACCTGATCACCTCCAACGGCGAGGCTGGGGCCCAGCAGGCGAGAAACGTGATCAAAGCCGTTAAAGGGTCGGAGAAGCCTCACATAGTGAGACAGTCGGGCTACGGCACTTCCAAATGCCGGATGATCGCGCAGCATGAGGACATCGAGAGGGAGCTGCAGGACTCTGGACTGCCCTACACCATAGTAAAGCCAACGTTCTTCATGCAGAACGTCATGATGTCGGCCCAGACGGTGGCTTCGGATGGCGCGATGTACGTGCCGCTTGGGGATGGTCGTATCGGGATGGTAGACGTAAGGGATGTCGCGGACGTGGCGTTCAAAGTCCTTATATCCGAGGGTCACGAAGGCAAAACGTACGTGTTGACTGGCCCGGCAGCCATATCTCACCATGAGGTGGCCGGTGAGCTTTCCAAGGCGATCAGCAAAGAAGTCACATACATCGATGTGCCATCGCAGGCTATGCGGGACGCACTGCTTGAGATGGGCATGCCGGACTGGACGATAGAGGCGTATGTCGAACTGTTTGAGGGGTTCAAAGAGGGCTATGCCGACTTGACCACGCCTTCGGTCGAGCAGCTTACGGGCCATCCGGCCCGGTCCTTCGAGACGTTTGCCCGCGACTTTGCCGATGCGTTCCGAGCTAACTAACGCCTCGACGTGTGCCGAGACGAATTATGCAAGACACTGTGTTAGTGATGCGCCTAAGCCATCTTAAGGCCGGGGAGGCCCTCAAACCGAGGGCCTCCTTACGTATCGGATTAGATATGGAGCCAACGACAGGAATCGAACCTGTGACCTGCTGTTTACGAAACAGCTGCTCTACCTCTGAGCTACGTTGGCAGATGAGCCGCCGACCCGGAAGGCCAGCAACCCTATTTTATAGCGCCTGAATCGCGTTTTGCCCGCAGCTGGCCGTACGAGCTGCCGCGCCAATCC
>JADFPB010000254.1 GCA_022562515.1 Chloroflexota bacterium
CCGTCACTGTTGAAGATCAAGTGGGACGGCGCGGACGAGGCAGACACCAAAGTCGTTCTAACCGGGGACGGCGATGGGGCGTTTCTGTTTCCTAACGATCTGGCTTTTGGACCGGATGGGGCGCTTTATATGACCGACTCGGGAGTCGATCAGGCCGGGTGGCGCGCTATGACGCACGAGGAGCGCGTCCGGCAGGGAGCGGATGGGCGGCTTTACCGCATCGACCTCGAAAAGATGTCTGTTGAGAAGCTGGATTCCGGGCTGGCGTTCGCCAATGGCATCGCGTTCGGGCCGGATGACGCGATTTATGTTTCGACAACCCTGGACGGGAAGGTCTACCGATACGAGTGGAATGACGGCGAGGTCGGTTCTCGGGAGCTGTTCGGGGACCTTCTCGACCCGGCGAAATCGGACGTTGAGGGGTTGAGGGGCGGCGACGGGATGGCGTTCGGTGAGGACGGCAATCTCTACTGCGCCGTTGTCGGGCAGGGCGACGTGACCGTCTTGGGCCCGGCGAGGTCGTTGACCGCATCCAGCTTGCCGGGCCTGCGCCGACGAATGTCGCTTTCGGGCCGGATGGCGAGAAGAAGATCTACGTCACGGAGCAGGGCGTCGGCCACTTCGAGGTGCACGACGTGCCGACCTCGGGCGCGGCTCTGCGTTACGGCCGGACACGTCTGGCCTGAATCGGGATTCAGCCGTTGTCGGCCAGGTCCAGGGTGGAGGCCCGCGCCGGGATTCGCGGCTATCGGCTGGCGGATCGCCAGTCCGGGTCTTCCAGCGGGACTTTTAGCCACGAGACGATCGCTTTTAGCGACTCGTAGGCTTCCAGACGCGCCTCGTCGGTTGCCGTCGACTCCGCCTTTTGCACTATCGAGTCCATCTGGCCGACTACGATCGGTCCGACTTCGAGAAGCGCATCGCTGCCGGACGCGCTGTAGCGGCCGACGATGAACGCGACGAGCGCTCCGATCGGGATGTCCTTGTTGCGGCTCAGTACCCCAAGAGTCGCCAGGCCATCCAGGCTTGAGTACTCCGCTACCGCTGAGCGAAAGCCTGCATCCGGGTCATCGTCCGGCCATGTGCCTGCGTATGGCTCGAGAGTGATTGTTCTGCTCATGGGTCCTCCCTGGAACACCATGCCAACCCTGGTTTTGTGGGCTCAGACGAGTGGCACTTTGCGGGCGTGGTAGTTCTGGATCTGGTGCAGTCGCTCCGCTCCCAGGCCGGCCATCATCTCCGCATGTTTCGCTCGGGCGGCGGGGCGCATCGATTTGAACAGCGGTATCGAGTAGCTGATCAGCGCTGCGAGGCCGGCGATGCCGGAGAGCGCGAGGAACTCGTCCGCGGCCGCCGGGTTGCCGAGGCCGAAGACCAGTCGCAGGCCGACCGATACGTTGAGCAGGACGAATGCTGCGTCCATGGCGCGGTGGTGCGGCAGCGCGGTGGGCTCGAACAGCGGCAGCATCCGGGCTGACAGGCCGAAGATCATCATCGCGACGAAGCCGAGCGCGAACACGTGGATCACCGGCGCCGTGGACAGCGACGGCAGTATCTGGTCGCCGAGCATCCCCTCGATGCCCTGCAGGAAGAGCAGGACGGCGCCCACGACGAGCCAGCCGTAAGCTGCTTTCACGAACCACTCGTATCGGGCGTATGCGGGCGCGATATACGGTCGGCGCTTCGTCGGGGGCTCGAAGATGCGGAGCGAGATCGCGAACGCGATCAGGCCCGTAGCGAGCAAGATCGTGGCGAGACCGATCATGTTTTGCTCCCACGAGAGCAGCCTGCCTGTTACGTACAGGGCGGCGCCGGTGTTGACCAGCGCCAGCGCGGCCCACCTGAGCCGGAGGAACCCGGGCCGCAGGTTCATGAACCCTGCGACAGCGCGGGTACTGACGGCGAAGACGATGTTGATGATAAAGCCGAATATGCCGGCGTAGATGATCGCGAGCTCCCACGCGCCGTTGACGAGCGGCGCGCCGTCTGTACCCATGTCGATCATCGCCCGGAGGTGGATCGCGGCCGCCGCGACGGCCCACGCCGCGCCGGCGGCTATCCAGAGCTCAACCTGCGTCCGCGGGCTGTCTCCCCGCTTGAGCGTCAGGGCAATTACGCCTGCGAATATGAGCGTGCCCAGCAGTAGTGCGGCGCCTGAGGCGTAGAGCATGTATGGGCCGACGGGGCGGTGCGACATCGCCTGGCCGAACGAGCGCAGGAACACGGCCGTGACGATCAGTGCGAGCGTCGCTTGCTGCGGGGTGGGGAACGGTGGTGCGGCGCGCCTGAACCGGGGTACGACGTGGAACGCGACGCCCATCGTGAAGAGGCCTGCGAAGCCGAAAATCTGGGCCTGCCCGTGGAACTGGGCGTGCTTCAGCCACCAGAGGCTGCGGTCTATGCCCAGCGCCGGCAGCATCAGCATGCCTGCGCCGGCTGTGAAGCCCAGCGTCAGAGCGACTATCAGCGACCATTTGACGAACGGCCGGTAGAGGCGTTGCTCGGACCAGGATTCTTGAGGGGGAGGGGGCGTGAGGGTGATCGTGGCGTCTGCTCCGATCAG
>JADFPB010000076.1 GCA_022562515.1 Chloroflexota bacterium
TCAATGCCATCGTGATCACTGGCGCCGACGCCCAGGGCAACCCGTTCACGCTCGGTACCTTCACAGCAGATAGCGGGAAGCTGGTAGACGCCGCCGACGTGGATGGCACAATCACGTTCACGGTCGACACCACGGAGCCCGGCCTCGCACTCGACTTTACGCCGGATGACAGCGACGACGGTGAAAGCCCCATCTCGAACGCCTCACCGTTCATCCGGGTCGCTTTCACCGAGTCGGTCACCCTGACCGCCGCGACGTTCGCGAGCGGCGACGGTGACGAAGTTGACATCCTTGCTGCGCTGAACGCCAGCACGGCTGACAACGAGCTGTTCGTCCTCTCACCCGGCAGCTACCCGGGCGGCGCAAGCACGCTCGCTCTCGGCGAGCACACCATCAAGGTGTCTTCCGTTGATGCTGCCGGCAACGAGAGCGAAGATGACAGCGCGAGCTTCACGATTGAAGAGCGCGACGACTTCTCGCTTCCGTTGATCGCAGGCTGGAACCTCGTGTCCCTGCCAGGCGCGCCTGCAGACCCGTCAATCAACGCGGTCATCACCGTCGACGATGTCGGCACGGTGATCACGTTCGACCCGACGGTCGCCGGCAACTTCCTGACAGCGGTGCGTGACTCTGTCACAGGCCGCCTGAGCGGCAGTCTGTCGACGATCGACGCACAGCACGGCTACTGGATCAACACAACTTCGTTCAACCCGATCGAAGTGTTCATCCCGCCGCTTCCGGCCGCTACCTTGCCGCCGACAGTGCCTGTGTTTGAGGGCTGGAACCTGATTTCAGTCGTCGACACTACAGGCTTGATAGATGCAGGATTTGGCGTGACCGGGGTTGACGCATACCTGGCCGGCGTGGACTTCTCGAAGGTCTACCGGTACATCGCGCTGACTAGCACGTTTACTGCCATCTCCGGCAACACGGTAGAAGTCGGTGAAGGCCTCTGGGTCTTCGTGACCGCGGACGGGACGATCACTCCGTAACGTGGAGTAAAGTCCTGGCCTGACCAGAGCTAAAATGGACACCCCCTTCCCGAATGCGGGGAGGGGGTGTCTGCTTGAGAGAGATAGATTTGAAGATCGGTATGACGCGTTTACTGGGAGCGGCTCTGGCGCTGGCCATCGTGCTGGCTGCCGTGTTCGGATCAGAAGACGCCAATGCCCAGGCGCCGCCGTCCCTGAGTTTCGTTATCTACCAGGGTAATGTGACCGTTGGCGGCCAGCCGGTCCCCGACGGATTTGTAATTGTTGCCCGGATCGGAGATAAATTCGTATCGTCCTCTGTTATCACCGATGCCGGACGCTACGTCGGTCTCGTTGTCGGTCCCTCTCCGGCAGGCCTGGGCGACACCATAGAGTTCATCCTGGAAGACCAGGTCATCGCTGAAGAGAAGCCTGTGTTCAGCGTGAGCAGCCTGCCGATCAGCACCGGCCTGAATCTCACATTCGCTTCGGCGCCTGTCCCAACGCCGACACCGACGCCGGTGATCGTGCAGCCGTCGCTCTTCCAGGGCCTTGTGATCACCGGCTCGACGGTCGCAGCAGATGGGCTGCTCGTGTTCCTTCGCATAGGTGACTACGTCTCGCCCCCTTCGCTCACCACCAATGGCCTGTACAGCCTGGTTGCCAATCCACGGTTTGATTCGTTCGTCGGTCAGACCATCGAATTCTTCATCGGTGGTCAAACCGCTGCGCAGACGGCCGTGTATGCACCGGGTGAGTTCAGAACCGCATTCAATCTGACCTTTGGCGCCGCGCCGACACCAACACCGGTGCCAACGGCAACGCCAACGCCGACGCCGGCCCCTACGCCGACGCCGCTCCCAACGGCAACCCCGGTTCCAACTCCGACGCCTGTTCCGACGCCAACGCCGGCGCCGACCCGCACGCCTACTCCAACGCCGGTGCCCACACCGACGCTGACGCCTACGCCAACGCCGACGCAATTTCCGCCGACGCCAGTGGTGATTATTGTGACTCCGACGCCATCGCCGACGCCGGAAGGTGATGGCGGCGGGAGTTGCGGCGGCACCAACGGGACAACATCGGCGGGCCAGATCGGTCTGATCGCGCTGCCTTTCGGCCTGTTCCTGTGGCGGCTCAGAGCGAGGGCAAGCAGGCAGTAGGCGCGCCCCGGGCGCGCTGAGTCTTCGTGCGACCCGTCAGTCCAGGACTATCAGGAATCGCCGGAGAGGCCTTCCAGGACCGCCCTGGCGCTATCGGGCCAGTCGACCGTGGTTCCGGCCGCCTCAGCCCTGTAGATCTGCAGAAGATCGGCTTCGCTGGCGACGCCCCAGCCCCGCACGGACATGCCGGTCTGTTCGGCCATATGAGTCGACTCGATAGTGGCATTTGGCGCTCTGGGGTAGATGCCGCTTATCCCGGCGTCGACGGCGGCCTGCAGAGTGTCACCGGCAATCTCTTGCACAAGCCACCCGTGCCGCACTTCGCTGCCCGCCAGGGCAATTGACCGCTGAAGCTGCTCGTACTGGAACGAAGTGATGGTTAATCCGGGAGCGTCGAATGGGCCGCCTGAGGCGGCATCGAGCCACCCGCGTTCTCGCAGCAACGCGATCACGACGCCCGCAAGGTCTGGATCTTGCGATTTCAACTCGAGATGGATATGCGCGCGTCCCGCATAACGCTCGAGTAGCTCGTCCAGCGTGGGAATAGGGTCGCCGGCATACTCGCGGTCGTCTCCGAACCACGCCCCGGCGTCGAGCTCCCGCAACTCGGCAAGCGTCAGGGAAGAGACCGGGCCGCTGCCGTTCGTCGTCCTGTCGAGGGTGTCGTCGTGAATCACGACGGGTACCCCATCGGCGCTCAGGTGCGCGTCCAGCTCGATGTTGTCGAAGCCTGCGCCTATCGCAAGGTCGAACGCCGCGACGGTGTTTTCAGGCGCGCGCGATGAGAACCCTCGATGGGCGATCAACGTGAACGGGCGGCTCAACGGTCTGGACGGGCAGCCGGGTTCAGACGGCTACGCGGGCTTTCAGCAGGCCCAGTTCTTCGGCTCTGGCGAGGATCACTCGCTTCTGATCGTCTTCCAGGCGGGGCATCGGCGCAAGCGGCGCGCCGCAGTCGACTCCGGTGCGTGCGCCGAAGATCGTCTTCACGTTGTGAGCGGCGGTTCCGAACATTCGGACGAGGTCCGTTACTGCGATGGCATCCGCCTGGCGGGCCATGGCGGTATCGATGTCGCCGGCTTCCCACGCGTCGAATAGTTCTACGTAGGTCCATGGGGCGACGCCGGGAGGAGCGTCTACGACGCCTATGCCTCCGTACGTGAGCGCCGGCAGCAGAAGCTGTCCGCTGCCGATGAAGGCGCGCAGGCCCATTGCCGCATATGCCTGCAGGTGCATGAAAGCGGGAGCGGAGTGCTTGAGGCCGGTGAGTTGCGGCACTGCCTTCTGGATCTTCTCCATCAGCGGCGGAACAATTTCGAGCTGCGTCATCTGCGGCAGGTTGTATGCGAAGAAGGGAAGATCGGCCGCATCGGCGACGCGCTGGTAGTGCTCGATCAGCGTCTTGTCGCTCGCCTTGTAGACGATCGGCGGCACGCAGCAGATGGCGGCGCAACCGGAGTCTCGGGCGGCTCGGGCCGCCTTCATCGCGCTTTCGGTAGTCGGTGCGCCAACGTGCATGATCGCAAGGACCCGGCCCTGGCAGACCTCGCCGGTGATCCGGGCGACGGTCGTGCGCTGCTGGTCGTTCATGATGGCGCCTTCGCCCGTTCCGCCGGCGCTCCAGAAGCCGTGGACGCCGTGGGAGATATTGTCTTCCAGGATGGCCCTGTACGCCGGCTCATTGATCGAGCCATCGTCATTGAACGGTGTGGGCACCGCTGGGAACACGCCCTTCCATTTACCTGTATCGCCGTTTCGGTTAGCGCTCGCCGCCATTTTCATCTCCTGTCCGCACACACATGTGGGCAATTTCCGGCACAGTATAGGCGGCATCGGCAGCCTATGGAGCCGCCGCGGAGCTCCAATCCTCACGCCGCTACCAATAGAAGGGCCAATAAAGTTTCTTTAGAATAGCGCCATGACTGAGCAAAAGCAGGATGACTCCAGGCTGGATTCAGAAATTTCGAGTGAGACATTTGAGGAGTTCAAGAACTCCTTCTCCTACGGCTCGCGCAGCGACGTCTTGTTCAAGTTTCTGCGCCATCTCCCGTCGGACCAGGCAGGAGAATTCTTCGAGTCGTTGTTGAGGGACGTCGGGGACTCACTCGATGACGGGTCGTTCGAGCGTGTCGTGGAGACCGTGTATGACTGGCAGGTGAGGGGCTATGCCCAGGATCCCGATGCCCCGCCCCGTTTCGACTACACGGACGGGCCGTTTACGCCACTCAGGAAGCCGCTTTCGGAGAGCCGGGTCGCGCTGCTCTCTTCCGGCGGCCACTTCGTGCGCGGCGACGACCCTGAGCCGCTCGGCTACCCCGGCATGACGCAGGCCGATGCCGAAGATCACATACAGGAGTACTTGAAGGTGGCTCCAGTCCTCAGCAGCATCCCGGTTGACACGCCGGCCGAGGAGATGGTGCTGCGCCACGGCGGTTACGACGTCCGAGGCGCGGCGATTGATCACAACGTGGTGCTGCCCGTTGACGCCATGAAAACGGCCGAGACGGAAGGGCGAATCGGCGAGCTGCATCCAACTCTCTTCAGCTTCGTCGGCGTGACCTCCCTGTTGCGACTCCGTGAATCGGTTGCAGGCGAGTGGGCCGACAGGTTCAGAGACGAGGGAATCGAAGCGTTTGTCATGGTGCCAGTCTGATCGGTCTGCCACGGGTCCGTTGGACTCGTTCACAGGGCAGTCGAGGAGATCGGCATTCCCACGGTATCCATATTCGTCCGCGCGTTCCGGCACTATGCGGAGCAGATGAAGCTGTCGCGGACGGTGATCACGCGCCATCCGGTGAGCCGCTCCATGGGGGCTCCCGGCGATGCCGCACGCCATGCCGCGATCCTGCGCAGCGCGCTCGGCCTGTTGGAGACCGCAGAGCAGTCTGGAACCATCCTGGAACTGGAAGAGTTCTACCAACTGCCGTCTCCGGCCTGACGCTTTCCAGGACGGGCTGCGCGTTGCTCCCGCTGATCCGGTCAAAGCCGGCCTGACGCGACGACGCCCGGACTGTTGGGAGGTAGTCCGGGCGCCGCGCCTTCTGTTGAAGAGGGTGAGGAGGGGTATGAGGAGGAGTATCCGCCTAGGCTGATGTGCCGTTCGCCGGCGGGATGATTAGCTCAATGCCGCCCTCTACGCCGGGTACTTCAAGATTGAACCGCTCGCCGAAGCGCTGGCCGAAGCCCTCGATTCCGCCACGGAATCTGCCCCTGAAGCGGCCCTCGAGCTGGCCTTTGAATTTGCCTTCAAACGAGCCCTTGAACTGGCCCTGGAAGCCATGTCCACCACGGTTGTGGCGGCCGAAGTGGTGGCCCTGATTGGGCCGAATCTCGCTCAGGGCGTCAGGCCGGTCATCGTGCCAGGCTTTGATCTCATCGGCCTGCTGTTGAGTCAGCACTCCGTTTTCCACTAGCCGGGCCAGTCGCTCATCGCTCGCCGGGCCGTTGCCCCTGAAGGCATGGCCGCCATGGGGCCCAACCTCATCGAGGATGGCGGGTCGTGCTGCCTGCCAGGTTTTTATCTCGTCTACCTGCTCCTGGGTCAACACGCCATCCGTGACTAGCTGGTCAAGGCGCTCGTCGCGCTGCTCCTGGGCCACGTCGGTGCGGGCCTGAGCGAGGGCTCCGCCCAGCTCTTCAGAGTCGACTCCGAGAATCTCGGCAACCTTGTCGATCACTTCATCGGCAGGGCCGCCTCTGTGTCCGTTCGTGGCTGCCAGAACGCCGCCGGAAAGAACAGCAACTCCGGCTACGGCGATCGCCGTACTCATCAATGCTTTTCGTGAAATCACTTTCTTCTCTTCTCCGCGTGGCCCGGTGGCGGTTGCCATCGGGCCATTGTTTGGCTGTCCTCTCCTGACATGTTGGCGGCAAACTCTGAAGGAGTTGTGCAGAGAATCTCCAGAAATAGTGGAGACTCAAGAAGAACCGCAGGCCTGATAGGCTCTCGGGCCTGAGGGCGGCTCGGAAAGCTGGATAGTGTAGGAGCGAGGGACGTGTCAAAGCCCAATATCGTAATGATGGTGGCCGACGACATGGGCTACGGCGACTTCGGTGTGTTCAATGACGGCAAGGTCCGCACTCCGACACTTGATCAGCTCATAGCGGGCGGCACATGCCTGAGCCAGCACTATGCCGGCTCGCCGGTATGCTCGCCGTCACGCGCCGCGCTGCTGACCGGCCGGTATTCCATTCGGACCGGCGGCATCACGCCGCAGGAAGTTCTCGGTTACGACCGGCTGGCTCTTTCGGAGATAACCATAGGGGACGTTTTCAAGTCGGCCGGCTACGCGACGGGGATGGTCGGCAAGTGGCACAACGGTGCGCTGGACCCCAGATTCCACCCGAACGCCCGAGGATTCGACGAGTTCGCGGGTTTTCTCGGTGGCTGGGCCGATTACTATCGCTGGCGGCTCGATCGCAACGGCTCGTTCGAGGAGTCGGACGGCCGCTATCTCACCGACGTCCTGACAGACGAGGCTGTTGGCTTCATTCGGCGGCACCGTTCCGAGCCGTTTTTCCTGGCCGTCACGTACAACGCTCCGCACAGCCCCCTGCAGGCTCCCGATGACGTTGTGCAGCCGTATCTCGACATGGGCCTCAATCCCGCCGTCGCGATCACGTACGCCATGATCGAGGTAATGGACCGCGGCGTACAGATGATCCTGGCCGAGCTGGCGATGCAAGGGCTGGAGCAGAACACGGTAGTCATGTTCACGAGCGACAACGGTCCCGCGTTTCTTTTGCGGGCCGACCAGGTGCCGGAGGGCGTCAGTATCAATGCGAGCCGTTGGAACTGCGGGTTCAACGGCGCGAAGGGCTCTGTCTACGAGGGCGGTATTCGAGTGCCCATGGTGATCCGGTGGCCTGACGGCCTCGAAGGCGGCAGGGAGATATCTGATCTGATTCACTTCACAGACTGGCTGCCGACGCTGGTAAACATCGCCGGTATCGAACGCCCGGAAGGCGCGCGGCTTGATGGCCGCAATGTGCTGAACGTGCTGCGTGGTGAGACTGCAGATGCTCCACCGCCGCGCTTCTGGCAATGGAACAACTACAGCCCCATCGGAACGTCGAATGCGGCGCTGCGTGATGGCGACTGGAAGCTGGTACGGCCGGTGATCGATGGAATCCGATATGCGACGCCGGACGATGAGCGGCTCTGGGCGCGCTACGTGGAGATGGACATCGAGTACAAGTACCGCCCCGAGAACGTGCCCGAAATCCTCGACTGGCCGGAGCCTGATCGCGTTGTGCCCGAGCCGCCGCCGGCAGAGTTGTATGACATAGCCGCCGATCCGCTGGAACAGCGTGATCTTGCGTCTGAAGAGCCCGAGCGGGTCAGGAAGATGCTGGGCGAGCTTGAAACGTGGTTTGACGAGGTGGAGTCTGAGCGCCGGAGGATACCGGCCGTTTAGTCCATCATCTCGCGGACGGCGGGCTGGCTCTTAAATGCCTCGCGGAGTCCACTATCTCCGATCCTTTCGACTATACCGCCAAGAATCGCCCTCGCGCGATCCCGCGCAACCTCGCGGGCGGAGTCATTGCCGGCGCTGGCCTCCAGCCTGGCAAGGGCGGAGAGCGCCTGCCACGTACCGCGCGCTGAGCCTATGGCCTCTGCCGTCTCCAGTGCCTCGGTGAGCGCAACGCGGCCTTCGTCGACCCTGCCTTCGACGGTGAGCGCCTCTGCCTTGAATCGCAGGATGTCGTAGACCCGCATCTGCCACCCGCGCGCTCGCATCTCGCTCAAAACGTCATCGATAAGAGCCAACGCCCTTGTCGTCTCACCCAGTTGCAGAACGGCATCGATCTCTACGGCATGGATGTAACCATATCCGCAGACTGGATTGGAGATGTCTGGTTCAGGAAAGCTTGCGGCCTGTTGGAGCGCTGCGGCAGCAGCGGCATCATCAGCGTTGTAGATGTGCATACGGGCCTGGACCACCAGGGCGAACCGCTGCAGAACCGGGAGCTCTGCGGTGTTCGCGACCGACCGCGCCGCCAGATCGCCGCCTCCATAATCGCCCGCTTCTGCTCTCGCAAGCGCGAGTCTCGCGTTGAACAGCAGAGCGGGTGCGAATTCTGCCCCCGCGCTCCCGGCGGCAGCTTCCTCGAGCGTCGAGATGGAGTCTTCGACCTCCCCGAGCTCGCCGTGTACGATGCTGATCCTCAGAAGGGCGACCACCTCACCGAACTGGTTCCGACTGCTGCGGACTATATCAAGGGCCTCCCGTGATGCCTCCATCGCGCGAACCAGGTCTCCAGCGGTCATCCTGGCATCGGCGACCTTAATCAGTCCGTCCGCGAGCATTGGCAGGTTCTCCAGTTCGCGCCACAGTTGCAGCGACTCTTCGAGCCCCGCGGTCAGATCATCGTGCTGCCCGAGTGCCAGATATGGCCTTGCCAGATCATTGAGCGCGTATGCCAGCTCCTCTTTCAGATCGTGGGCCCGCGCGATGGCGACGGCCTGCTCTCCCATACCTACGGCGCTTTCGGGATTGCCGCCGGTGTAGGCGTCGAGGAGCATCAGGTTCCAGTAGGCCCGCGACTCGGCCCGGTGGTCGCCAAGCTCCTGCGCCAGCTCAACCGTTCTTCTCGAGATCTTCTCGCCGCGCTTCGGGTCTAGCTGGGTGTTGAGGGTCGAATAGATGGTCGCCTGCGGGATGAGCGCCGCGAGTTGCATGCCTTTGCTGTTCCTGCGGCCTGCCAGTCCTTCCAAC
The DNA here is from genome assembly GCA_022562515.1 of Chloroflexota bacterium. Lineage (GTDB taxonomy): Bacteria > Chloroflexota > Dehalococcoidia > Lucifugimonadales > Lucifugimonadaceae > UBA1151. Next base: position 8,854 of record JADFPB010000076.1, read on the forward strand.
TCGCGATAGTTGTCCAGAGCTGATTCGTAATCGCCCGAGACTTCCATGGCCCGGCCTCGCCCGGTGAATAGCGCAACGACGTCCTCCTCGGGCGCAGCGTCCTGGTCCGTACATTCCAGGCCTAACGTGAATAACGCCGCGGCCTCACGATTGGCGTGCAGCCGGGTTGCCCGTCTAGCAGCGATCCGGTAGTAGTGGGCGCCGCGCTCGTTATCGCCGCCCTCGCGGTAGTGATATGCGAGCCTGTGAGCCTCTGCGTTGGCGCTATCGCCGTGGTGCTTTTCCAGCGCTTCTGCGACCCGGCGATGAAAACGCCGGCGTTCCCTGCGCAGGATGGAACTGTATGCGGCATCGCGCGTTAGTTGGTGCCTGAACGTGTATTCGAGTTCTGGCGACCGGGCAGTCTCATCGATGAGTTCCATCTTCTCGAAGCTTGCGATCTGGGCATCGAGGCCGGACGGGTCTTCGACCAGCGCGTCCAGCACGCCTCTATGGAATCGGCGGCCGATGACCGCGGCGAGCTGCAGGGTGCGGCGTGACTCGGCCTCCAGCCGATCGAGTCGGGTTATCAATAACGCCTGGACGTTGTCTGGAATCGCTATGCGCCGGGCGTCGGTACCTCCCTGCCATCGCAGTCCAGCCCCGTTGGAGATCACGGCATCGCTCTCAACGAGCGACCGGACCATCTCCTCGACGAAGTACGGGTTGCCGTCTGTCCTGCTGCGCAGCGTCTGCAGTACTTCCGGCGGTATGCCTTTGACATCGAGGAGGCTGTCTAGGAGCGTGCCGGTATCGGCTGATGAAAGCGGCTCAAGGGTTATCTCCGTGTAGTAGTCCGCAAAATCTGATTCGGCCGCCCGCTTCAGCCGCCATCCGGCAGACTCTCGCTCCGGCCTGAAGGCGCACAGAAACAAGATCGGCGCCGATTCAACCAGCGCGAACAGGTGCACCAGCAACTCATAAGACGCCTCATCGGACCAATGCAAGTCATCAAGCACCAGTACGGTGGGCGCGCCAGACGATTCACGTTGCCAGAACTCCGTCGCAGTCTGGTAGAGGGCCTGTTTGAGTTGTTCTCCTTCCAGGGGAGGGCGGACGCCGTGCGGAACGAGGGATCGGAGCACATCGGCGGACTGGCGAACGAAGTCGCGAGATTCTTCAGGGACGTTTTCGAGCCTCGTGGCGATCTTCTCTTCTACGCTTCGCCTGTCGTCTCCCTCTTCGACGCCGAACATTCGCCGCACCCGGGGCAGGAACACGCCGTATGGAAGCGTCTCGTCGAACGACACGCCACGCAACTCTGACCAGCCGCCCTGTCCGCCCGTCAGCTCCGCCCAGCGATCCCGCAGTTCATGGATCATTCGGGACTTGCCGAGGCCGGCTTCTCCAATGATGCTCACGATCTGCCCGGTTCTGTCGCCATTCCCTTCGACGGCGGCGACGGCCGAAGCCTTTTGGCGCAGAAGTGCCAGTTCTTTCTCACGGCCGACGATCGGGGTCGAGGCGCCCAGCCTGCCGCGCAGCCACGCGCGGCCTTCGCTGACGCGTAGCGCTTTGAATGTGGGGACCGGCTCCACTTTGCCCTTGACCGCGATGCCGCCGAGGCTCTCAAATTCGAATCGAGCCGCGGTGAGGGAGTGTGTGGCTTCAGATACCTGTACTGTGGCAGCCTCGGCTGATTGCTCCATGCGTGCGGCAACGTTCACGGCATCGCCCATCGCCGTATAGTCGCCGGGGTTTTGCGAGCCGACCAAGCCGACTATGACCGGACCGGTGTTGATGCCCACGCGCACGTTGAAGTCGACCTCGAACTCATCGTCGATTTCGTGCTTGAATTCTTGTATGCCGGAAATGATCTCGAGGCCTGCCCGTACGGCGCGCTCAGGGTCGTCTTCATGCGCGGACGGAGCACCGAAGAACGCCACGATCGCGTCGCCCATGAAGCGCCCGATTGTGCCGCCGTAGCGCTCGACCGGCGCGGTCATGTAGCGGAATGCCTCATCCATGATTTCGGTCCAGTCCTCCGGGTCCATCTGCTCAGCCATTGAAGTGGAGCCGACGACATCGCAGAAGAGGACCGTGATTACGCGGCGCTCGCGATCGCCCGACGGGCCGCGACGAGCCGTGCGGTGGGCGCTATCTGGAGGTTTGGGACTGGTCATGAGCGGTACGGGCGCTGAAGCGTCAAATCGAACGGCGCGACGGGCATCATGATTCGCTCGCGCGGCGGCAGCGATTCTAACAGCGGATGACCTGGCGTGAACCGGCCTGTGCGAAGGCCGTTAGCCTGCTGCTGCGGCCAGCTTTTCCTCTTCGAAGAGCCGCAAATCCCAGTAACGCCTGAATACGTCCCATGCCTCGGCGGCTGTGGCGCACTCAAACAGCTCACGGCGCCGGAATCTGGCGCGCCAGCCCGTGGATATGTACCAGGAGAGGTTCTTCTTCATCTGGATCAGGGCGCGCCGCTCATCGAGGTGTTCCTGTATCAACTCCATGTGCTCGTCGATCACGTTCAGCCGGTACTCGTCCTGGTCTTCGCGGCCAAGTGACTGGTACTCATCCGAAAAGACCCAGGGCCGGCCCATTGCGCCACGCCCGATCATCACGGACTGGCAGCCTGTCTCTGCCATCATCCTGCGCGCTTCCGGCATCGACGTGACATCGCCGTTGCCGATGACCGGGATTGTCACAGCATCGACCACCTCGCCAATGATCCGCCACGGCGCCACCCCCGTGAACTGCTGGGACCGGGTGCGGGGATGCACGGTTATGGCATCTACGCCTTCGCCCTCCGCGACCTGCGCGACTTCGACAGCGTTCAGGTGCTCATCGTCCCAGCCGCCCCTGATCTTGATCGTGAGCGGGATCGAGAGTGCTTTCCGCATCGACGAAAGAATCTCTGCCGTGCGCGGCAGGTCGCGCATCAGGGCAGAGCCCTTGCCTTTTTTGACGATCTTGCGAACCGGGCAGCCCATATTCACGT
>JADFPB010000077.1 GCA_022562515.1 Chloroflexota bacterium
GATGTGGGGCTCCAGGCCACCGGTGGCGATGCGATTGAGGTTCTCTATGATCTCCATGTCCATCCCACGGCCAAATCCCTGGTATGCGGTGGTGGAGTCGTAGAAACGGTCGGTTACGACGATGGTTCCGGCATCGAGGGCGGGCCGGATCACCTCTTGAACGAGCTCGGCCCTGGCAGCTTCGAACATGAGCAGTTCCGCCATGGGAGACGCCGGGGCTTCCCCTTTGATCAGCGGTCGCAGGCGCTCGCCAAGCGGAGTGCCGCCGGGCTCTCTAACGAGAACGGCGTCTTTGCCTGCGAAGCCAAGGCGTTCGACAAGGAGGGCGGCCTGGGTGGTTTTACCCGCGCCATCCCCGCCTTCAAAGGAGATAAGCCGGGACATGAGCCGATGTTAGCGCTGGCGGCGGCGTAGCACCACCCGGCGCTCCGGCTCTGAGCCAACGGATGAAGAGCCAACGTTTGAGCGGCCCGCGAGGCTATGCTGCAGGCGCCGAACGAACGCACTTTGAGGAGCCAGCTCCACACTGCTTTCCCCGGCTTGAATACGCCTGACCCCCACCTCTGTTTCCTGCATGGCGTTCCGCTGGCCATTCTGATGAGCGCCCCTCCGCGAGCCGCGCGATCGGGTCGCGTCTGTTTCTTCATCCCGAATGAGAGAGCGCGTGAATCCGCGCAGAAATTGCCGTATCTGTTCACGGCTCTGCTTGCGGAGTACGTAGACGGCCATCCCGTTTTCTTCCGCTGTTCGAACCGCCCTGGGTCTGCGGCTGTAGTGGGACTTCGTTGTGACAAGCATGTCCGCGTCGTCAAGGTCTTTGACCATCTCCACGGCGGCATTGAGCCTGGAAGCCTCTTCCTCCATCAACGGCCTTGGGATCCCGAAAGCCACAATGCGAATGATCTCAGGCTCCCGCGGCGGCTCCGGCGCGGGCTCGGGTTCGGGTTTCGGGGCCGGGCTTTCCAGCGGGATGCCGCCGCCCCGCGTGGCGGAATCTCCCTGCTCCTGCTGGAGGTCGCCATTGTTTCCGAGCCAGCGCAACTCCGGGCGTGCGGCATAGCCACGCAATATGTCGTCCACAACAGCGGCCGTGTTGCGGTGCACGCCCACGTTGTTCCAGTCGTTGATCTCGACGATTACGTTGAACGTCGGGCGTTGTTTGCGCTCTATGACGGTCTTCTGGCTGCGCCGCCGGCGTGCTTCGACATCGCCCAGGGTGACGGCCTGAGTGCCACCAATAAGGTCGGAAAGCGAGGGGTTGGAGATCAGGTTTTCCAGGGTGTTGCCGTGTGCGGTGGCGATGAGCTGGACGCCGCGCTCGGCGATAGTTCGTGCGGCGAGCGCCTCGTCAACGGTGCTCATCTCATCAATGATGATGACCTGGGGCATGTGATTCTCGACCGCTTCGATCATCACGCGGTGCTGCTCCGGCGTGCTTGGCACCTGCATGCGCCGGGCTCTGCCGATGGCGGGGTGCGGGACGTCCCCATCGCCTGCGATCTCGTTGGACGTATCGACTACTACCACGCGCTTGTTGGCATCGTCGGCGAGCACCCGTGCGACCTCGCGCAGCATGGTGGTCTTGCCCACGCCGGGCCGGCCCATGAGAAGGATGCTTTCACCGCTGAAGACGAGATCTTCGATGACTTTGATGGTGCCGAAGACGGCCCTGCCGAATCGCAACGTGAGGCCGACCGGCTCGCCCAGGCGATTTCTGATTACAGATATCCGGTGGAGAGTACGCTCAATACCTGCCCGATTATCATCGCCAAAGCTTCCCACGCGATCGATCACCCACTGGATGTCGTCACGCGTGACTTCACCGGTGTCAAGAACGGCCTGCCGGCCGTGGAACCTCACCTCCGGCGCCCGGCCGAGGTCGATGACGACCTCCAGCAGATCGGACAGATCTCCTTCGGCCCGCAGACTCTCCTGCAGACGGCCTGGCATGGTCGCCATCAGCGATTCGTGATCGTCGATGATTCGTGTCGGCGATTCCGTCAGTTTGCGTCTCCCCCGTTTCACGGATTACACGTACTATCAAACCGGGTCAGTAACAGTATCTACAATACGATTATCACACTCTTAGCCCGTTGCGGCGACTACTCCCGATGGATGTTTCACTCTTACGGCGAGCGGTCGGGCCAGAACCTGAAACTCTCGCTGGGGCTCGAATCCCTTCATTTCTAGTGCTGCGATGACCGCGATCTCATAGTCTGGGACAAGCGCGACCACGCCCTCCGCCGCAACTCCGGCGACGGCGCACTCCACGAGTGCAGGGATGCCTTTGGGGAACGTCTGGTCCGCCGCGACGGCGATGTAGCGTTCGCCGTGTGTTTGGCTGATGCTCAGCCACGCCTTGATCTGGCCCTCGTCTTCCCACACCCACTCCTGATCGGCGTGGGCGGGAGCTTCCAGGCCGTCGCCCCACTCGTCGGCAGACATTCCACTGTGGGTCCGGACTTCCACGGGAGTCACTGCACAGTAGAGGCGAAACAGGCCGTTATCGTCAGTGCTCTGCCGAGGGCGAAGGCCCATCTGCTTTGCCATGGCCCCGATCGAGCCTTCCCCGGGGGTCTTGTCGCCCGGCAGGCGGTAGAGAGTCTCGGTGCGATGCGGGAGAAATCCGGCCCGCCGCGCCGGGGGAATCAGGTCACTGTCATGGTCGGACCTGAGCAAGATTCGGAGCGCCCCTGCAGCTGCGGCTTCAGCGCCAATCAGTTCCAGCAACTCGACTTCGGCGCTCTCGCTCAGGCGTGTCTCATAGAACTCACTGAGTTCCCAGACCAGGCGGCCGCTTCTCGGGCCAGCCCGAAGCACAGCGTCAATCCGCGCCGGCGTGCCGGTGACCCATACGCCCTTCGCGGACCGGGGGGCAAATGCAAAGCCCAGGTACCGTATTACGGAAAACGAGGGCGGAGACGGGGCGATCGCGCGCTCGAGAGTGAATGTCCGGGAAGCGCCAGCGTACCTTGCGAACATCACCAGAGCGGCGGTGTCCACTGGTCGCAGTGGTCGCAGTGGTCTCAAGATTCCGGGCAGTTGGCCGCCCTCCGGATTCTGAATACGCCAGGCGCAGATTGTGTCCGGTTATACCCCGTTATGCTGGGTGCCGGTTCTCAGCCAGGCTCAGGAAAAGCTCGTGAACCCTCGTATCGTCGGTTAACTCGGGATGAAATGCCGTCGCAAGGATTTTACCGCTCCGCACCGCGACGGGTGTACCGCCGTTGAAAGGCGCCATTGAGTGAGGCAATAACTTCCACGCCGTTGCCCAGCTCTGTGACGGCGGGCGCGCGAATGAAGACACACCTGTACGGCCCGCCTTCGATGCCCTCGATCGGAATATCCTGCTCGAAGCTATCGACCTGGCGGCCGAACCAGTTGCGCGAGACCTTCATGTCGACGAGGTTAAACGGCTCGGGCCGATCTTCCGCGAGCTCCCTTGCGATGACGATCATCCCCGCGCACGTTCCCCAGAGCGCCATGCCACCGTCCACGGCCGAGCGAATGGCCTCTCTCAGGCCGTAGAGATCGGCGAGCTTGACGATGGTAGTGGATTCACCGCCGGGGATGATCAGGCCATCAAGCCCCTCGAGGTGCTTCGGGAGTCTTACCTCCGAGGTCTCAACACCGAGGGACTCGAGGACCTGTATGTGCTCATGGAAGTCGCCCTGGATGGCCAGGACGCCAATCCGTGTCACCGGCTAATTGCCCCTTTTCTCAAGGCGCTCATCGTCGGAAAGCTTGCTTACTTCAAGACCCGGCATCGCCTTGCCAAGACCGGTTGAGATCTCGGCAAGCATGTCCGGGTCGTTGTAGTGCGTCGTCGCCTTTACGATGGCGGTTGCCATCAATGCCGGGTTGGTCGACTTGAAGATGCCTGAGCCGACGAACACGCCCTCGACGCCTATCTGCATCAGCAGCGCTGCGTCGGCCGGCGTGGCAATGCCTCCGGCCGCGAAGTTGACGACGGGCAGCTTGCCTGTCGCATGGACTTCGCGGACGAGTTCGTAGGGCGCTCTGAGAGACTGCGCCTCGGCCATCAACTCAGCCTCATCCATGTGGTGGATCTTTTTGATCTGGCCGAGAACCTTGCGTGCGTGCGTCACAGCCTGGACGATGTCGCCGGTCCCGGCCTCGCCCTTGGTGCGGATCATCGCCGCGCCCTCGCCAATTCTGCGTAGCGCCTGGCCGAGGTCGATACAGCCGCAGACGAAGGGCATTTTGAAGTCCCACTTGTTGATGTGGAACTTTTCATCGGCGGGAGTCAGGACTTCCGATTCATCGGCGTAGTCGACGCCGAGCGCTTCGAGAATCTGGGCCTCCACGAAGTGGCCGATTCGCGCCTTTGCCATGACCGGGATGCTGACGGCCTCGATGATCGCGCGAATCAACTCCGGGTCGGACATGCGGGCTACGCCGCCATCTTTCCGGATATCGGACGGTACGCGCTCAAGCGCCATTACCGCGCATGCGCCTGCGTCCTCTGCGATCTTCGCCTGGTCTGCGGTGACGACATCCATGATGACGCCGCCCTTGAGCATCTGGGCCAGGCCGCCCTTGACGCGCCAGGATCCGGTCTCCGGCGTTGCGCCGTTGGTCTGAGCTTCAGTAGACGTGGTGAGAGTTGCCATCGGCTTTTTCTCCACTTGCTTCCGTTCAATCTGGGAACGGACCAGCCAGCGCGACACCGAACCCGCGCTGTACACCAATGTGGTGGACTACGGATTATATGCGGCGCGGCGGCGGCTGTGGGGGAAAGGGGCTGTGTGCAGCCCCTATTTACATGCGGATTATTGCGTTCGGCGACGTGCGGGCAGGCTTTGTCCGCCTCAGGCGGCCGGGATCGCGATCTCGATGCGCTCTTTCGCCGAGGTGACGAGGAGCGCAATGGCGGTGCCAACGTCGGGCGCGATGGCGCTGGGAATGGTGAGGCCGGGACCGATCTCCTTGACGCCGTCGCGCCAGAAGTAGATGCGGATGTTTTCCTGCTCACGAACCACTTCACAGCGGTCCACGGAGAAGGGCCAATCGTAATCGAACGACGCACTGCCGTCCGAAAGGGGTGGGACTTCTCGTTGCTGAAGAGAGACGACGAGTGACATGTGGCGCGCTACCTGTCGAGTGGATTTTTTGCCTGGGGGGGAGCGTGTATGAGTTGACGGTAACGCGTGGGCACGTGGGCGTATGTAGGCCGTATGGCCCTCTGCCCGATAACGTGCTCAGGGCAGTCTGAGCAGCTGGAGTCCGCCGCCGGCATCGGCCTTGGACGAGCCGATGAAGCCTTCCAGGGCGATCTCAGTGACCTCGCCGTCGCCCGGTGTCAGAATGAAGGCGCTGGTCACTGCAAGCCCTCGTCCATGCGACGAGCTGATCGCGCCTATCAGGACCAGGCCGTCGTGCTCGTCGACGATGAGGTCGGTTTCATCCGGGTCAAACTCGATTTCCGCCACCGTCTTCGTCTCGCCGTTCGCGTACAGGGCGATCACATCCACCAATCCCGGCACTCCGGACCCGCGCTCGGTTGCCCAGTAGATGGCGGAGTCGCCGGTGAATATCCGGCCAATGTGAGGCCAGATGTTTTCGATCAGAGAATAGTCGAACGTCGCTATGGGCCGGGCGATTCCGGTCGTGGCGGAATGGCGGCTCACGCCCGAGTCATCGAGGGAGATCAGCGAACCTCCGATTGCCCGGAACCGCTCGGCTTTGTCTGCGATCTGCGAGCCGCCGCCCGTGGCGAGGTTCTTGACCATAAGCCGCCCACCGCCGGTGGCATTGCCGAAGAGATCGGTCCTGACCTCACTCATGTAGTAGATGTCGTCGCCGGAGATCGTGAACCACTCGGCGTAGATCTCTGCTGATGCGATCGTCCGGCCGGTCACGGGGTCGAGCTCCTCGATGCCGAAGTGCTTGTCTTTCGAGGTCCACTCGGAGCCCCAGTCTCGAATGGCATAGAGCCTGCCGCCAACGGTAATCGGGTAGATGGAACTCTTCGCATAGCTGGGCGATGAGATCGTCTTGATGACGTCGTAGCGGTCGATCTCGGGGATGTACCGGACGATGCCCTTGCTGCTGGTCTCCCACCGGATGTCGCCGCCGATCACGGTGATGCGCTCCGTGTCGGAGCCGAACGAGACGCGGTAGAAGAGGGCGATGGCGCCGGAGGGCAGCTCAGGTGGGGGTTCGAGCGTCGGCGTCTCTGCGACAACCGTGTCGTTCGCCGGTGTCGCGGTAGGCGCCGGGCTTTGAGTCGAGCGCTCGGGGCCGGGCGAGTCGTCGGCCGCTCCGCAGGCGAGCGCGATGACGAGAACGCCGGGCAGGAGCAGCCTGAACGTGGCGCGTATCGTGGGCCGTGCAATCGCCATAGCTAGATCGTATGTCGAGCGATGGCGCATCGCATTGGTGTCAGACGCGACTACACCTGGGGGCTGGCAATAACGCCTGTGAGGTCCCATAACCCATAGCTAGCGCCTACAGCCCCTTCTCGGCCAGTAGCGCGCACAGGTCGGCCGTCCGGGACGCATATCCCCACTCGTTGTCGTACCAGCCAACGACCTTGACCATGTTGTCGCCAACCGCCGCAGTCGAGAGGGCGTCGATGGTGCAGCTGTTGGCGTTGCCCTTGTAGTCGATGGAGACGAGCGGCTCAGTGGAGTAGCCGAGGAGGCCGTGCAGGGGGTCGTTCATCGACGCCTGCCGGTAGGCCTCGTTTACATCCTCGACCGTGGCGTTCTTCTCGAGGGAGACCACCAGGTCGGTGACCGATACCGTCGCTGTCGGGACGCGGAACGCCATGCCGTCCAGCCTGCCCTCGAGTTCGGGGATGACCAGCGTCACGGCCTTTGCCGCGCCGGTGGTGGTGGGGATGATGCTCATCGCGGCCGTTCTCGCGCGGCGGAGATCGGAGTGCGGGCCGTCCTGGGTGTTCTGGTCGTTCGTGTAGGCGTGAATCGTGGTCATCAGGCCCTTCTCGAAGCCGAAGCTGTCGTGGAGGACCTTGACCATGGGCGCCACGCAGTTCGTGGTGCATGAGGCGTTCGAGATGACGTGGTGCTTTGCGGGGTCGTACTTATCGTCGTTGACCCCGAGAACCACGGTCAGATCTTCGTTCTTGGCGGGTGCCGAGATGATGACTTTCTTCGCCCCGGCATCACGGTGGGCGGCGGCTTTCCTGGCATCGGTGAAGATGCCGGTCGACTCGACCACTATCTCCGCGCCTACGTCGGCCCACGGAATGTCGGCCGGGTTCCGCTCGGAAAAGTACCGGATCTCGCGGCCATCGACCTTGAGACCGTTTTCAGTCGCCTCCACCTCGCCGTCATACACGCCGTAGTTGGTGTCGTACTTGTAGAGGTGAACGTAAGTTGATACATCGCCGAGATCGTTCACGGCGACCACTTCCAGGGTGTCCGGGTGGCGCTCACCGATGGTTCGAAGCACCTGCCTGCCGATGCGTCCGAATCCGTTGATTCCGATTTTCGTCCTGCCCATCGATTACCTCCCAGGGATTCCAAAGATTCCAGAATTTTGAGAAAACGTTTGGTAGAGCGTCATAGTGGTGAGATGTAGGGAGCGCTCTTGCCACCCAGTTCGTCTCCGATCAGAAGCAGCCGGTTGTACTTTGCCGTGCGGTCTACCCGGGCCGGCGCGCCGGTCTTGATCTGCCTCGCGCCCGTGCCGACAGCCAGGTCGGCAATAGTCGTGTCTTCGGTCTCACCGGAGCGGTGGCTGATGACGGTGCCCCAGCCGTTCTTCTGGGCGAGGGCAATCGTGTCCAGCGTCTCCGAGATCGTGCCAACCTGGTTGATCTTCACAAGAACCGCGTTCGCTGCCTTTAGATCGAGCGCTTTCCTGACCTCTGCCTCCTGCGTGACGAGCAGATCGTCGCCCACGATCTGAATCCTGTCGCCCACCCTGGAGACAAACCTGGTCCAGCCTTCCCAGTCGTCTTCATCGAGACCGTCCTCGATACTGACGATGGGGAAGTCGGCGGCAAGGCGCTCGTACTCGTCGATCATCTCATCCGAGCTGAAAATCTGCCCCGCATTCTTAAGGTCATAGTGCTTTCGCTCTTTGTCCCACAGCTCTGAGGCCGCCGGGTCGAGAGCGATGAATATCTGGTCCCCCGGCTTCCATCCAGCCGACTCGACGGCGCTGCAGAGGAGTTCAAGGGCCTCCCGCGTTGTTATGCCTGACGGCGCGAACCCGCCCTCGTCGCCCACGGTCGTGTGGTGGCCTTTCTTATCTAAGATGGCTCGCAGGTGGCCGTAGATTTCTACGACTGCCTGGAGCGCCTCTTCGAAGTTGTCCACGCCCGTCGGGAAGGCCATGAACTCCTGGAAATCTGTGGACCCGCTCGCGTGTGCGCCGCCGTTAAGAAGGTTGGCCATCGGGACCGGGAGCGATAGCTCTCGGTCTATCTCATGCAACTCCGCGAACCGCCGGTAGAGCGGAATGCCCTTGCTGGCCGCTGACGCTTTCACCGCCGCGATGGAGATCGCAAGCGTGGCGTTGGCGCCGAGTCGCGTCTTCAGCGGCCCGCCCATTTCGACAAGAATCTCGTCAAGGCCGCGCTGGTCGTGAACGTCCCTTCCCAGCACCGCGGGGATGATCTCGTTCCGGATGTTGTCGATCGCTCCAAGGACGCCCTTGCTGTTCATCCGTGGGTTGTCGACATCCCGGAGCTCAAGCGCCTCCCGTGAGCCGGTGCTGGCGCCGGAGGGGACGCTGGACCATGCCGTGGCGCCATCGTCGAGAGTCATTGCGGCCCAGACCGTGGGGTTTCCGCGCGAGTCGAGAATCTCCCTCGCGCGTATTTCTTTGATAGTGCTCAAGTAACTCCTGCCAGCGCCGATTTTTGCGCCTTAATCATCGCGTCGATAGCAACCGGTCGCGGCTCATCCGGGCGTCTGCCGTCGGCGCGCTTGAATGGCAAAGAGAGGCTTTCTAACTGGGGGAGGAATTCGCGTTGCGAGTCGTCTGGCGAGTATAGCAACTGCTCTCCGGGCACCGCCTGATCCGCAGGCCAATGCGCTAAGGTTTACCGGCTCCGGCGCGGGGCAGACTCAGACAGGTTGAGTTGAGGACGGTTCAGGCGAAATGCCCGAGGGCGCTACGGACAAGATTAAAGTTGCGGTTATCGGCGCCGGCGCGGTCGGCGGATACTACGGCGGAGCGCTTGCCAGGGCAGGCCTGGACGTCGCCCTGATATGCCGGGGCGCGCACCGTGACGCCATCGTTTCCAGTGGCCTGCAGGTGGCGAGCAACTGGGGCGGCTACACGGTCCATCCGCAGGCAACGCCGGACTCGAGTGAGATCGGTCCTGTGGACCTGGTGCTGTACGCCGTGAAGCTCTACAGCAATCCCTCCGCTCTGCCCCTGATCGAACCGTTGCTGGGTGATGGAACTATCGTCCTCCCGCTCCAGAACGGCACCGAAAGCGCCACAAAGATCGCCGACGCCTACGGATGGGACCGTGTGCTCGCAGGGACGACCTATATCGAAGCGGCCCGCACCGGTCTTGGGCAGATAGAACAGAGCGGCTCCACCGCTCGAATCGCGTTCGGCGAGCAGGATGGCGCCCACAGCGAACGGGTCGAGCGGGTCGCTCAAATTCTCGACAGGCAGGGCGTGCAGGTCGAGGTCAGCTCGGACATTAGAAAGACGCTCTGGTCCAAGCTCGTGCTGGTCGGCGCGATCGGCACGGTCATGGCGGCCAGCCGCAGCACGTATGTCGAAATCCTCGACAGCCCGGAGGGCGAGGCCAGCATACGCACCGTGATGGAGGAGATATACGCCGTCGGTGAGAGCGAGGGAATCGCGTTCGAAGACGGCCTCATAGATGCGCACCTCGAAGGCGCCCGTGAAGAGGCGCCGGAGATGAAGGCGTCGCTCCAGATCGACCTTGAGTCGGGCAACCCCCTGGAGATCGACGACCTGCTCGGAGCGGTAGTCCGGAAGGGCCGCGCCAACGGCGTGCCCGTACCCGCGAGCGCGGCGCTTTACGCCACGCTTTACGCTTTCAGGAACGGCCCGCCGCCGTAGTTAACCCCCTCTCCCTCGGCGGGAGAGGGCTGGGGTGAGGGGGAAGTCCTCTCCAACAACTACGCCCGCTAACGTCGATCGAGATAGTCACCCAACATCCGATAGCCCCAACGGGCAGTCATACGCAGCACAGCAGCAACGGAGAGAGCGACTACATTGGCGAACGAGGCATCCGGAACACACCAGGTAACCGACGAGCAGCTGGCGCAGCTAAAAGAGATCCCGACGCCGACCCTCATCGACGGGCTATGGGTCCACGACTGGCCGCAGACATACATCCACGGCGCCCGGCCGCTCGTCCCCGGCCAGCGGATGGCGGGCAGGGCGGTGACCCTGCGGTTCGTCCACCACCGCCCCGACATCCTGGCCGACAAGCCAAAAGGCGTCGAATCGGCCGAGTACGTCGCGTTCGAGCTGTGCGGGCCGAACGAGGTGCTCGTCGCCTCGGCAGTCGGGCCGTGGGAGTCGATCGGCGGCGACATCAAGTTCAAGAGGCTCGAACAACTCAACGTCGGCGGCCTCGTCACCGACGGCTCGGTCCGAGACACCGACGTGCTGAAGGAGTACGGCTTCCCCGTCTACTCGTACAGCACCACCTCCAAGCAGGGCCCCGGCGTGATGCAGCCATGGGGCGTCAACGAGATCATCACCTGCGGCGGCATCGCCGTGCGCCCGGGCGACGCAGTCGTCGGCGACGAAGACGGCGTGGTCGTAGTGCCCGCGTCGATGGTCGAGACAGTGATCAAAGTCGCCGCCGAGCGCGAGAAAGTCGAGCTGGTCGTCAAAGCAGAACTGGAAAAGAACCCCCAGTCACCCGGCCGCTACTACCCCTTCAACGACGAGACCTGGGCGCTCTACGAGGAGTACAAGAAGCGCGGCGAAGCGGAGTAGGCCGCCTACCAGGACAGCCCCGCTACCTCACGGGCCTCGCGTTCGGTCAGCCCCAAGCTTGAGGCCGCCACACCGTAGGGGCGCACTGCCGTGCGCCCTCGCCTGCGCCCAGGCTGGCCCCTCACCACTGCTATCGCCACCCCGGCCATACGCAAAAACGTCATCCCTGCCCCCGAGCCGGGATCTCAGCCAACGCACACATCCAACGCCTGATCATGCCGTAAACACTTCCCGGGTACTTAACGAAGAGCTCGAATTTCGTGCCGAGGTGGAGTAGGGGGATCGCCGTCACACTCGCCATCATCCGACCAGTCATTGTGGCAGGTGGCACCTCACAATGGGTTTGTTACACTTCGGCGAACTTCAGACCTGCACCCCCAACTTTCACCATTGGAGAGCGTGGATGCCTCACAGAAAGTCGTCATCGAAACGTCAGATCACCCAGTATGATCACGGCGATAAGAAGCGTCTGAACAACCCGCCGGTCGGCATGGTCACCACAGCCACCGATCGCATCGCCGAAGGCAAGCAGGCCAGGAAGACCTACCGCTATGATCCTCACATCGATCCGGCATTGCAGTTCGACGTTGGCGGTGCAGAGATCGAAAACATCATCGATGCAGGGCTCGGCGCTGAATCGCTTGAAGAAGCCAAGCAGGCTCTTGAAGAACTGAAAAAGCAACGCGAGCCTTACCTCAACTGGGCGGGCAAGGCCGAGCGAACGTCCTTCGAAGTCCCAACCGTATCGCTCCATGTGCACGAGCGGATCGACACCCGCACGATTATTGAAGCAGTCCGGAAGCGCAATGGCGACATGTCCTCGCCGGGTGATCAACTCTCCCTTTTTGAGCAACCACAGGAAAACCCACCCCTTCGTGAAGCGGTCGAGTTCTATAAGC
>JADFPB010000078.1 GCA_022562515.1 Chloroflexota bacterium
ACCCAGGGCCAAAAAGCCCGCCCCCGAGGAATCACCAGAGGCATCAGCGGCTGAAGCGGAAGAACCGGCTAAGCCAGAAGCTTCAGACGATAATCCCTCCACAGACGAAGAGAGCAGCGAGGAAAAGAAGTAACCAATGCTGCAGCCGACCAGAACAAAATGGCGTAAGCACCAGCGCGGAAAGCGCCGGGGCGCACCCGTTTCCGGCAGTAAACTGAGCTACGGGGAGTTTGGCCTGAAGTCGCTAGACGCAGGCTGGCTGACCGCGCGCAGCATAGAAGCTGCAAGACGCGCCATCGTCCACTACGTCTCGCGTAGCGGCCAGATCTACATTCGCGTGTTTCCCGACAAGTCCGTATCGGCCCGCCCTGCGGAGACCCGCATGGGAGGCGGGAAAGGCGCCGTAGACCACTGGGTCGCCGTCGTGAAACGCGGCCGCATGCTGATTGAAATCAGCGGCGTCCCTGAAGACGTGGCGCGGGCAGCGCTACAACGCGCCGCCCACAAACTCCCGATGAGCACCCAGATCATCTCTCGGGATATGGAGCTCTGATTCTCGAAAATAGATCATGAACATCTCTGAAGTAAGACAACTTGACGACGACGAGCTCAACGAGACCCTGAGCGAGCAGCAACGCGCCATGATGAACTTGAGGTTCAGAGCAGCCACGCTGCAGCTCACAGATTCCAGCGAACTCAAAAAGACCAGGCGCGACATCGCCAGAATGAAAACAGTAATGACAGAACGGGAATTCGCCCGGAGGCTACAGGCTTGACCACGGAAAGGGCAACCAGGCGCAAACAGCGCGTTGGCACGGTTATAAGCGACAAGATGGACAAGTCCATTGTCGTCAACTTTGCCTGGACCAGCCGCCACCCCATCTACCGGAAATCCCGCAAGCGGATGACCAGATTTGTGGCTCACGATGAGCACAACGAGGCCACCCTCGGGGACATCGTCCTCATCGAAGAAACGCGCCCGCTTTCCAAGACCAAGCGATGGCGCCTGGTCAAGATCGTCACCGCGGTGGATGTTGCGGAGGTGCAGCCAACAGAACTCGACCCCGAAGCCGGCGCGCTGCCACCCCCGCAGACGCTCGAAGAGAGCCCCTCCGCAGACGAGCCTGCGGAGGAAGAGACGGCCATCGTCGATGAGCCAGAGGCCGAAGTAGAGCCCGAGACCGAAGCTGAGGCCGAAGAGGAACCCGAGCCAGAGCCAGAGGCCGAAGTAGAGACTGCAGACGATGAGAAAGAAGCAAAGGAGTAAGTCGTGATTCAACACATGTCGCGACTAAAGGTGGCCGATAACTCGGGCGCCAAGGAGATCCTCTGCATCCAGGTGCGCGGCGGCAGCCGGCGCCGGTACGGTCGCGTGGGCGACATCATCACCGCAACGGTAAAAGAAGCCACTCCCAACTCAACGGTCAAGAACCATGAGATAGTACGCGCCGTGATCGTGCGGACCGTCAGTCCTCAGCGACGTAAAGACGGCTCGTACATACGATTTGACGATAACGCCGCAGTGATAATCGACGAGGAAAAGAACCCGCGCGGCACCCGCATATTCGGACCGGTGGCCCGCGAACTGCGCGACCGTGAGTTCATGCGAATCGTCTCCCTCGCCCCCGAGGTGCTCTAGCCAT
Organism: Chloroflexota bacterium; assembly: GCA_022562515.1. Taxonomy (GTDB): domain Bacteria; phylum Chloroflexota; class Dehalococcoidia; order Lucifugimonadales; family Lucifugimonadaceae; genus UBA1151. Next base: position 1,644 of record JADFPB010000078.1, read on the forward strand.
GTCATTCGGTATCCGGCGCAACGACCAGGTCCTGATAACAGCCGGTAAAGATCGCGGCAAACAGGGCAGAGTAATTCGCTTCGAGAAAAAGAAGAATCGCGTCTTCGTCGAGGGCCTGAACCTCGTCACCCGCCACCTGGGCCACCAGCACGGGGTGAGACAGTCAGGCTTGACCACGCAAGAGGCCCCGTTAGATATGTCAAACATCAGAATCGTCTGCCCGACATGCAACAAACCCTCGCGCATCGGAACCAGGATTCTGGAAGATGGCTCCAAAGTTCGCATCTGCAAAGCATGCGATGAGGTTCTGGAGTAAAGAAAGTGGCCGCCAAAAAAGCCACCCCCCAAAACGACGCAACGGGCGACGCGACAAGCGACGCACCAAGCGGCGACTCAACAGAAGCGCAGTCTGAGACCGCCCCGAAGAAACGCGCCGCCAGAAAGCGGAGCACGGGCAAGACGGCGGCCGCCTCGACTCGCAGCCGGAAGACGGCAGCGAAGCCCGACGGCCGCAAACCCCGCGCGTCAGCAAAAACAGATGCTGCCACCGCCACTGCCGAAGCCGAGCCCGAATCCGCTCCAGTAGCCGAAGAAAAGCATGCCGAAAGTCCGAAAAAGCCGGCGAACATAGCCCGCCCCAGGACTCGGCTCGAAAAGATATACGCGAGCGAAGTCGCACCCACCCTCGTGAGCGAGTTCGGCTACAAGAACCCGATGGAGATCCCACGGCCGGTCAAGATCGTGCTCAACATCGGCATCGGAGAGGTGATCGGCGTGCAGGGCCGGCTCAACATGGACATCGTCGCACGAGCGACGGCTGACCTGGCAACGATCACCGGACAGCACCCCATCGTGACAAAAGCAAAAAAATCGATCGCCAATTTCAAACTTCGGGACGGGATGCCCATCGGCGTCACGGTCACATTGCGGGATCTGAAGATGTGGCAGTTCCTGGACCGCCTCGTGAACATCGCACTACCCCGAGTACGAGACTTTCACGGCGTTTCACGCACCAGTTTCGACGGGCGCGGAAACTATGCCCTGGGCCTCAGAGACCAGATCGTATTTCCGGAGATCGACTATAATCAGATCGACCGTTTGCGCGGCCTTCAGGTCAACATCGTTACCTCAGCGCGTAACGACGAAGAGGCCCGCCGTCTTCTCGAGCTTCTCGGCATGCCTTTCGCACGTATCGAAGATCGAGTCCCAGCCGCGGTATAGATCCAGCAAAGGTATTTGCATTGGCAAAAAAATGCATGATCGAGAAGTGGAAGCGCCCACCCAAGTTCAAGGTGCGCTTCCACAATCGCTGCAACCGTTGCGGACGACCGCGCGGATACATCCGTTTCGTTGGAATGTGCCGGATCTGCTTCCGACAGCTCGCCCTGCGCGGTGAGTTGCCGGGCATCCGAAAAGCCAGCCTCTAAAATCCCCGGAGCTTCATATTGCCGCCGACAGACCCCATAGCAGACATGCTGACACGGATCCGGAATGCCCTTCAGGCCAGCCATACGTCAGTACAAATGCCCGCGTCCAAGATGAAGTCCGCCATCGCACAGGTGATGCAGGACGAAGGATTCATCGTGGGCTTCGAACGCATCGAAAAGAAGCCGCAGGACATCCTGAAAATCGACCTGCGCTACTACGAAAACCGCTCGTCGGTGATCTCCGGGCTGAAGCGCGTCAGCAAGCCCGGGCTGCGCACCTACATTAACCACAACGAGATCCCACGGTACTTCGGCGGCCTCGGCGTCGCATTCATTTCCACCTCAAAGGGAATCATCACCGGCCGTGATGCCTGGCGCCAGGGCATCGGCGGCGAACTCCTTTTGTACGTCTGGTAGATAGAGAATTCCATAATGTCCAGAATCGGATATGCACCCATCCCCGTGCCGGACGGCGTCAACGTGACGATCGACGGCACGGCCGTGACCGTCAAAGGACCGAAGGGCGAACTCAACTTCACGTTCGAGCCATCAATGACCATCGCACAAGAAGAGTCCACGCTCAATGTCGGCCGCACCAGTGAAGAAGATCACGTACGCGCGCTTCACGGCCTGACCCGGAGCCTCCTGGCGAACATGGTCACCGGCGTCAACGAGGGCTTTACCAAAACCCTCGACCTGGTCGGAACCGGCTACCGCGTCCAGCAACAGGGGAAAGGACTGGTCATCAGCGTCGGCTATAGCCATCCAGTCGAAATCACGCCCATGGACGGCATCGACCTGAGCGCGGAAAGCCAGAACAGAATTGTCGTTTCCGGTACCGACAAACAGGTCGTCGGGGAACAGGCCGCACGTATCCGCACGATCCGCAAACCAAACGCTTACACCGGCAAAGGCATCCGTTACTCAGATGAGGTTGTCAAGACAAAGCCGGGCAAGCGCGCCGCAATTGGAGGCGCATAGTTGCCATCCCGTAAATATGACAGCCGCCCCCGGATGATCCGGCACCGCCGCGTGCGCAAAAAGGTACAGGGCGTCAGCGAGAGGCCGCGCCTGGCCGTATTCCGGAGTTCGCGCTATATCTACGCGCAGATCATCGATGACTCTGCCGGCCAGACCCTTGTCTCATCGTCAAGTCTCGACTCAGAAGTCAAAGCGTCAGCCTCCCAGGGCAAGATCGACGGCGCGGCAGCGGTAGGCGCCAGCGTGGCGAAACGAGCGATCGCTAAAGGCATCGACACCGTGGTTTTCGATCGCGCCGGATATAAGTACCACGGCCGAGTCCGGGCACTGGCAGACGCCGCCCGGGAAGAAGGGCTCAAGTTCTAGATGTACAGCGGCGGAGACAGAAGAGACAGGCGGCGCAGGCGGGACGAGGATGACTCCGGCCTGATTGAGCGCGTCGTTCAAATCAAGCGCGTCACCAAAGTCGTCAAGGGCGGAGGCAACCTGACGTTCACCGCCCTCGTCGTGGTGGGCGATGGCAAAGGCAACGTCGGCATCGGCCTCGGCAAGGCCAAGGCTGTGCCAGACGCCGTCCGCAAAGGAACCACCAACGCCAGGAAAGAACTCCACCCGGTAGTCCTGAGCGACGCCACCCTGCCACATGAGGTTGTCTCGAAATACGGCGCAGCCAAGGTGCTCCTCAAACCCGCCGCCCCGGGTACCGGCGTCATCGCCGGCGGAGGTGTCCGCGCCGTGCTCGAAGCCGCAGGTGTCAAAGACGTCCTGTCCAAGACCTTCGGCTCCAACAACAAGATCAACATCGTCAAAGCCACGCTACGCGGCCTGGAATCCATGCGCGATCCGCGCGCCGAGCGCCGCCGCCGCCGCGCAAAGCCATCGGCGCCGGTCGAGGGCTAAACCATGGCCACCCTCCGCATTACACAACGCAGAAGCGTCATCGGCACGCGTCAGGCACAGCGCGCAACGCTCAGAACTCTTGGTCTGAAGAAGATCGGACAGAGCGTTGAGAGAGAGGATTCCGATCCGATTCGCGGAATGCTCCGATCCATAGCGCACTTAATTTCGTTTGAAGAGATAGTGGAAACGCCACCAGCCAAAAAGGCACAGGCGAAAACGCAGGCAAAGTCCGCGCTGAAGACCCCGAAGACTGAGGAAAAGCCCACCGGTAAATCGACCGCGAAGGCAGCATCCGAAACGAAGGCGCGAACCACACGAACCAGATCGTCAACAACCAGAAAGACGGCCGCAAAGGCCACCGCCAGAAAGCCTGCCCGAAAAACAGCGAGCAGCACAGGCCCCGAACGCTCTGGTGCAAAGAAGGCTGAGTAACAGACTATAGATGGGACTGCACGAACTGAAAGGCGCGAGAGGCGCCCGCTCACAGAAGCGGAGAGTTGGCCGCGGGGACTCCGGCAGGCGCGGCTCCACCGCGGGTCGCGGTCTGAAAGGCCAGAAGGCGCGCGGCAGCATCAGGCCGCTATTTGAAGGCGGCCAACTGCCGCTGATCAAGCGGCTACCCTATATGCGGGGCTTCACAAACAAGTTCCGCAAGGTCTACTTTCCCATAAACGTCGATCGGCTCAATGCGTTCGACGCCGATACTGAAATCACTCCCATAACTCTGCTCGAAGCAGGTATAGTGAAAAAGCCCGGATCTCTCGTGAAGATCCTGGGCGACGGCGAACTGGACAGGGCCCTCAAGGTCTCTGCGCACGGGTTCAGCAAGTCAGCTCGAGGAAAAATCGAGTCCGCGGGTGGCACGGTCACGGTCATTGGAGCCGTTGCCCCGGAAGCTGAAAACGATGGCGAGGACTAATGGTTCAGGGCATACAGGCATCATCAACTGAAACAGGCCGGCCGGCACTACTCCAGGCCATCCTTGATGCGATGCGGGTCCCGGACCTGCGTTTCCGCATCCTCTTTACCCTCGGCATGCTGGTCATCTTCCGCTTTGCCGCACACGTTCCAGTACCCGGCGTAGACCGCGACGCGCTGGCAGCGGCCTTCGAGAACAACGCCCTGCTTGGCTTCTTCGACCTCTTCTCCGGTGGCGCGCTCCGAAACCTCAGCGTCGCCGCGCTAGGCGTATACCCGTACATCACCGCCTCTATCATCATGCAGATCCTGACGACGGTGATACCGTCCCTCAAGGAACTGTCCCAGGAAGGTGAGTTCGGGCGGCAGAAGATAAACCAGTACACCCACTACCTGGCGGTGCCCATCGCATTCCTCCAGGGCTGGGGACAGCTCACGTTCCTCCAATCAGGTGTCGGGGGAGCGCAGGGCGGCGCAATCTCCGGCATAGGCCTCTCGGGAGATACCATCATCCCAACCCTCGCGATTCTGGTCTCGTTCACGGCCGGAACGTTGTTCCTGGTCTGGCTCGGAGAGCTGATCACGGAAAAGGGAATCGGCAACGGCCTCTCTCTCATCATCTTCGGCGGTATCGTGTCCACGCTGCCAAGCGTCGTCGGCCAGGGATGGCTGCTCAGGGACCAGGTGTTCGAACTCGGCTCGCTCGTCCTCCTCGGACTCGGAATCGTCTACTTGATCGTCTACTTCAACGAGGCGCAACGGCGAATACCCGTCCAATATGGAAGAAGCGTGTTCAGAGGCGGGAGGATGTACCGTCAGGCGGGTTCAACCCACATACCGCTCAGGGTCAACTCCGCGGGAATGATCCCGCTGATCTTTGCCTTCTCTCTCCTCATCCTGCCAACCACGCTGGCAAGCTACTTTGTTGACCCCGCCAGCGACTCCTTCATAGCCACCACTGCCGCGTTCTTCGTGAACAACTTCAACCCGGCATCAGGCTTCTACTGGATATTCGTATTCTTCTTAGTATTCATATTCGCCTTCGGCTATACGCTCGTTGTGTTCAACCAGCAGAACCTGGCCGAAAACTTACAGAAAAACGGCGGCTTTATACCCGGAATTCGGCCGGGCAGGCCAACGCACGATTACCTGATGCGCGTCATGCTCAGAATTACATGGGGGGGCGCCCTGTTCCTGGGCTTCATCGCCATCGTTCCATGGTTTGCTCAACAGGTAACAGACCTGCCAACCGCAACGTCGCTGTTAAGTAGCACCAGCTTGCTCATCATGGTTGGCGTGGCGCTCGATACCATGCGGCAACTCGAATCACAGCTCCTGATGCGCAACTACGAGGGCTTCCTCCGCTAGCGCACCAATCGCTGCACGGGACTTGATGAGATAGAGCCAGATAATTTGCGCATTGTGCTAATGGGCCCTCCCGGCGCGGGGAAGGGAACGCAGGCTCCGCGCCTGGCTGAAAAGATCAACGCGTCCCACGTCTCAACCGGCGATATGCTGCGGGCAGAAGTTGCCGCGCGTACCAGGCTGGGACTCATGGCAAAAAAGTTCATGGACGCCGGCGACCTCGTGCCGGACCAGGTGATGATCGACATGATCGCCGCCCGTATGGCCAATGACGACGACAACGCCCACCCGAGCATCATCCTGGACGGCTTCCCGAGGACCGTCTCTCAGGCGGAAGCCCTGGACGATGCCCTGCAGGCCACCGGCGGCGCCATTGACGCCGCGATAATGCTGGACGTGGAGCGCGGCGAGCTCGTGCGCAGATTGGCCGGACGCGCAACATGTGCGAACTGCAAAACTCCCTATCACCTCACGTTCTCACCACCGTCAAAAGATGGCGCCTGCGACAACTGCGGTGGCGAGTTGGTCCGGCGTCCGGACGACCAGCCTGAAGCGGTTCGCAACAGGCTCCGCGTCTACGATGAACAGACCGCTCCCGTCCTCGAGTACTACCGCGCGAAAAACAAACTCACCGTAATTGACGGCGCCGGCGCGCCGGATGACGTATTCAAATTGCTTCTCAGCTCAGTGCGCTCATGAATTACGTGCAAGATGGCATCTGAATCAGCTATACTTCACTATTGTCCTCCATCGGGACCGATATGTCGCGGGATTTAATGTTTCGAGAGTCCAGGTCTCCGGGAGCCACCATAAAGTCTGAGCGCGAACTGACTGCTATGCGCCGGGCCGGACGGGTGGTCGCGCTCATGCACGAACGACTGCGAGCTGCAGTGGTTCCGGGCGTGACAACCGGGGAGCTGGACCGCATCGCACGCGAAGTGCTGAAAGAAGAAGGCGCAGAGCCCTCCTTTCTGAACTACGCGCCGGTGCCCGGCATCACCCCGTACCCGGGAGTCATATGCAGTTCGCTGAACGAGGAGATCGTTCATGGCATCCCGGGCAAACGGGTCGTCCAGAACGGTGACCTTGTGAAATTGGACGTAGGCGCCGTCATCGACGGATTTCACGGCGACGCGGCGGCAACGGTCATAGCCGGAGAGGGGACAGAGAAAACAAGGGCGCTGGTGGAAGCCACCAGGCGATCCTTGGAAATAGGAATTGAGGCGGCTCAATCCGGTGCCCGTATAGGGGACATCGGCGCCGCCATTGAGGATTTCATCCTGAGCCGCCCCCAGGGGTTCGAGTACGAACTCGTGAGGGAGTACACCGGGCACGGGATCGGCAGACGGCTACACGAGCCGCCGCAGATCCCGAACTACGGTCCCGCGGGACGCGGTCCGGTTCTGAAGCCGGGGATGACTATCGCGATTGAGCCGATGGTGAACATCGGCGGGTGGGAGACCACAGTCCTGGATGATGAATGGACAGTGGTAACCGCAGATGGTGAGCTCTCAGCTCATTTCGAGCACACCATCGCAATCACGGAGTCTGGGCCGGAGATCCTCACAACACTGGCCGGCTAGAAACCGGTCGATGAGCCGCCAGGGCGGCAATAAGGGAAAAAGGGTTTGCCGAAGAAAGAAGCAATTGAACTTGAAGGCACGGTGACCGAGGCGCTGCCGAACGTGACATTTCGCGTAGAGCTGCCCACAGGCCACGAGGTGCTCGCCCATGCCTCTGGAAAGATCCGGATGAACTTCATCAGGATTCTGCCAGGCGACAAAGTCCTCGTGGAACTCTCCCCGTACGATCTGAAACGGGGCCGAATCACCTATCGGTTCAAGTAGCTCCCAAGTAACTCTCGGACTCGAGTACCCGGAACGGAAATCCATCATGAAAGTTAAAGCTTCCATCGGCCCTCGCTGCGCCAAGTGCAAGATTATTCGAAGGCGCGGCGTGGTCCGAGTGATCTGCGAAGTGAAACGACACAAGCAGCGGCAGGGTTGAGGACTAACCGATGGCACTGATTGCCGGCGTAAACATTCCGGACAACAAACGGCTCAGCATAGCGCTGCGCTCCATCTACGGTGTGGGCGATAGCCGTGCCACACAGGTGGCTGAAATCGCAGGCATACAGGGCAACCCGAAAGTCCACGAACTCAACGACGAAGAAGTCGCACGCGTCAGGGCGGCAGTCGAGCGAGGCGGCTACCTGATCGAGGGTGACCTCCGCCGCGAGGTTCAGATGAATATCCGCCGGCTCGTGGACATCGGAACCTACCGGGGCCTGCGACACCGCCGTGGACTTCCCGTTCGCGGACAGCGCACCAAGACCAACGCACGCACCAAACGCGGTTCCCGAAGGGCAATCGCCAACAAGAAGAGAATATCCAAGTAGCAAATGCACTGCCCGCCTGACTGCGGCTGGTCAGCGGCGGCAGAGCGCCCCTGATTCCCAGAACACAGGGAATGTATGGGGCAAACCGGGTAAAGAACGGCTTAGAGGAGACGGATGGCACGAAGGGCTAGAACACGCAAGCGCGAGCGCAAGTTCGTCCCACAAGGACGCGTATACATTCACGCTACGTTCAACAACACTGTAGTCACGCTGACCGATACCAACGGCGATGTCATCTCCTGGGGCAGCGGCGGGACGGTCGGTTTCAAAGGATCCCGCAAAGGGACCGCATTCGCGGCCCAGCGGGCCAGTGAAACGGCCGCGCGCTCCGCTATGGACCACGGGATGAAGACAGTTGAAGTGTTCGTCAAAGGCCCCGGAGCCGGCCGTGAGGCCGCCGTCAGAGCCCTGCAGGGCGCTGGCCTCAGGGTCACCGTGATCCGCGATGTCACACCCACCCCTCACAACGGATGCCGGCCGCCCAAGGAGAAGCGCACCTAGCGCTCAATTTCGACAGGAATCAACTTTCAGCCGCGTCCACTGATGCGGTTCGAATCTCAGAGCGGGTCCGGCACCCCGCGACGCCCCGTGCGCGGGGCCAGCACCCACCAGCCGGACCACCACGGAGGAATCAGACAGCGCCCATGGCTCGTTATACCGGACCAGTGTGCCGGCTTTGTCGGCGAAATGGCAACAAACTCTTCCTGAAGGGCGAGCGTTGCTACACGCCGCGCTGCGCCATCGAAAAGCATCGCGGCGCACCCGGTGAACAGGCGTCGATGATGATGCGCCGCAGAATCACCGAGTACGGAACCCAGCTCCAGGAAAAGCAGAAGGCCCGCCAGATTTACGGCGTCCTGGAACGCCAGTTCCGAAACTACATAGACAAGGCCAACCGCATGAGCGGCGTTACCGGCGACCGCCTTCTCCAGCTCCTCGAAAGACGGCTCGATAACGTGGTCTACCGCCTCGGCTTCGGTGACTCCCGCGCACAGGCCCGCCAGGTAGTCCTGCACGGCCACATCACGGTCAACGGCCGGAAGGCCAGCATACCGTCGTACCAGATCAAGGCGGGAGACGTAATAGGCTGGCGCGAACAGTCAAAGAAAACCGAGTATTTTAAGATCGTCTCCGAGTCTCTCGGCAAGCGGCCCGTGCCAGCATGGATGACCGTAGACCCCGGCGAGATCACCGGCACGGTCGCCACACTGCCAGAACCTTCTGACATCGACACAACGATCAACACCCGAATGATCGTCGAGTTTTACTCACGCAAATAACCAGATAAGCGAGCGCGTCTCATGTTGGAGAACCTTTACGGACTCCCCCAGACAGAAGAACTACCCCCAGAGCCGACAGAGATACCGAAACTCTCCATCTCCGTCGCGGAAGCAACCGATAGCTACGGCCGCTTCATCGCCGAGCCCCTCGAGCGCGGCCTTGCGACCACCCTCGGCAACGCCCTGCGCAGAACCCTGCTGAGCTCATTGCCCGGCACGGCGGTTACATGGGTGCGAATCGAAAACGCACTTCATGAGTACTCCACTCTTCCTCATGTGAAAGAGGAAACCGGCGAGCTCCTGATGAACATCAAGGAGGTCCGCCTCCGCTCCCTGGCCAATCGCCCTGGCCGCCTGCGGCTCGAGGTCGAAGGCGAAGGCGAAGTGCGCGCCGGCGACATCATGACCTCGTCAGATTTCGAGATCGTCAACCCGGAACTCCACCTGGCCACCCTCGATTCCAATGAGGCCCGCCTCTCCGTAGAACTGAACGTCGAGCAGGGAGTCGGCTACGTTCCGGCCAGCCACGATGCAGGACTGCCCATCGGCGTTCTGCCGGTGGACGCTATCTACAGTCCTATTCGAAAGGCCAACTACCGCATCGAAGCCATCAGGGTCGGCCAGATTACGGGGCTCGAGCGGCTCGTCATTGAAGTCTGGACCGATTTGACCATCACTCCCCTGGACGCGATTCGCGCCGCGGCAGGCCAGTTGATGGAACGGTTCTTCCTGTTCTCAAACCTGGAGAAAGACATGCCCGAGGGGGATGGCCTGATAATAGGCGGTCAACATGACGCAGCGCGGTTCAACACCACCGTTGAAACCCTCGGCCTGTCAGCTCGAACCCTCAACTGCCTGAAGCGCGCCGGCATCAATCGCGTCGGAGAGGTCCT
>JADFPB010000079.1 GCA_022562515.1 Chloroflexota bacterium
GCATCGTCTGGCGGCGCCGGCATAAGCGACTGGTCTATCGGCGTGGTGCCGAGCCGCAGGATCACCGATTCCCCTACTCCCGATCCGATGCGCGTGACGGCGTCGTGCATGATCCATTCGAGCTCGCGGGCAAAGCAGGGCTCGTAGTAAACCACCCCCGGAAGTTGCGTCAGGATGCCCGGCGTGATGACGCCCTGGTGGGCGCCGCCCTCCGTGCTGAGCGACACACCTGATGGAGTGGCGACGGCGATAAAGCGCGCGCCCTGGTACGCGGCGTGAACGAGCGGGTCCAGTCCTCGGGCGACGAACGGGTCGTAGACGGTGCCTATCGGGATCAGCCGCCGGCCGGAGAGCTCCTCAGAGAGTCCAAGCTGCCCGAGCAGGATGAACATGTTTGTCTCTGACAGGGCCAGCTCGATGTGACGCCCATCGGGGCGCGAGATCCATTTCAGGGTCCGCTCCTCGAAATTGAGGAAGTCGACCTGCTCCCCTGCCGCCCAGAGGCTGACCCGGTTTATCCAGCTCGAGAGATTGGTCGAGGTCGCAACGTCCGGAGAGATCGTGACCATCCGCTGCGCGGCCTCCGGTGAAGTACGGTCCAGTTCAACCAGCATCCTCCCGAATGCGTCCTGCGTGGATGCCCGGGCGGGAACTCCCAGAGCGGTCGGCCCGAACTCCAACGGCGGCTCTCTGACCGTCTCGGGCCGTCGCAACCGCTCGGCAGCGTCACTCAGGTATTTAGCCTCTGCCGAGCCCTCCGGAAAACTCTGCCACGGATCTTCCGGTGATATGCCGTGGTCACTGGCGATCTGGCCATACTGCTCCGGACTCAGCAGAGCGGCGTGGTTGCGTGGATCGGCTGCGCTCTGGAGCCCCCAGCCCTTCACCGTATATGCGAAAACGACCGCCGGACCCGGCGAGAGGGACGCCTCCCTGTAGCATCTCACCAGCGTGCCGATATCGTGGCCGCCGAGGTTGGCGAGACGGCGGGCCAGCTCCGCATCGTCCACGTCGCCTATGCAGCGCTGAACGTCGCGCCTCAACGACCCGGCGCCGCTGACGAGGCGTTCGCGCACCGAGTCGATGGGCGCTATGAGCATGCCCTGGTATTCCTCGTTGCTCATCTCATCAATGCGGCGCCGCAACGCGTGGCCGCCGGGCCGCGCCATCAGCTCGCTGAGCTCTTCGCCGTACTTGGCCACGATCACGGACCAGCCGTTTACGGCAAACATCTCCTGGAAACGGGCGACCCGAATTCCGGGCACAACGCGATCAAGGCTCTGGCGGTTGAGATCCACTATCCAGATGCAGCGGCCGATGCCTGCCAGGGCCGGCTCCGCGACGGCTTCCCACGACGAGCCCTCGTCAAGCTCCGCATCGCCTATGTGCGCGAAAAACCTTCCGGAAGTAACCTCCAGATCACGCGCTTCCAGGTAGTCGCGGACGAGCGCGCCCATCGCCGCGGACGGCCCTCCAAGGCCAACCGAGCCGGTGGAAAAGTCGACCTGATCGGGGTCTTTGGAGCGGCTCGGGTATGCCTGCAGTCCGCCGTACTGCCTGAACCGGGTCAGGTACTCCGCCGGGAGTTCGCCAAGCAGGAACTTGATGGCGTGGAACACCGGGGACGCGTGCGGCTTGATGGCGACGCGGTCTGTGGCGTCCATGGTCTCGAAGAAGAGGGCTGAGAGGAGCGCGACCGAGGATGCCGAGGAAGACTGGTGGCCGCCAACTTTGGTTCCGTCCTGGTTCGGCCGAACGTGATTGGCCCAGTGCACTATCGAGGTCGCGAGCCAGAGCACCCTGTCGCGGACGTTGTCCCGGACAGCCTCAGGAGCAATATTGGCGCCGTCGAGCGCTTTGAGCATGCCTTCCCATCCCGCATTCAAAAATCAGCAGCGCCTTCCACGATGGTATCTCAACGGAGCGGCGAGGTCTCCTCGGGTCGTTGTCATCACCCGCCCAGGAAAGCGACCGTGCCGTCGGGCGAGACGCTTTGCACGCCCGCGGCCGATTCCGGCGGCACATACGCGATGGCCTTCATAGTGACGCTGCGCCGCTCCCCTGCCGCAAGCCGCATCGACGTCGGCTCGTCGGCGCCCGGCATCGGCCGCCCGTTGGGAAGGCTCGAGAACGGCTCCAGACCCACGTTGTAAGTGCGCCCGTACCAGGGGTATCCGCGTCCTCCGCCAAATACCTGCCAGTACCAGAGGTAGCGGAACGTCTCTTTAGGAAATACGAAAGCGAACCCGACGCGGCGTACAGGGTTTGTCAGCGCGTACCACCCGTCGGTCAGATCCGTGAATGACATGTAGTCCTGCACGCGATCTGAGCGGGGAGGTATGTCGTGAAGGTCCACCTGCCCTTTTTCATCCCCAACGGGGTTCTTCTCAGCCATCGGCCACTCGCCGATCTGGCCCGATTGAAGCCGCCGCTCCGACTCGACCCCCTCGCCCGGCACAATGAACTTTGCAGGAGGAATGTCGAGGCGGCAATGCTCGGATAGAAACGGCGGGCCGAGGGCGATGTGCTGCCCCCAGACGGCGTCGGATTCTTCCTCGGCCTCGTTGACTATCGACTCCTCCACCGTGAGCACCGGGTTGCCGGATTCGATGGTGAGCGTCTTCTCGATGAAAAACGGCGTCCGGTAGGTGCGCACCCAGAACCGGGCGCTTACCCGGCCGGGAGAGTCGTCCAGGATCTGCACGTCCCACGGCATCGTGGTGGCCTCTGAGTGCTGCCCGATCTCGGCGCCCGCATACGTCATGGGAGGCCCGGCGGTCGGCGCCAGCGTCTGCCAGCCGCCTTCGTATACGTCTTGCCAGATTCCCCCGGGCCAGCCGGTGGTTGGAATGAATCTTTGGGGGTCTCTGACTCCCCACGGAGTGCGCCACATGAAATCCGTATCAGTCGGCTTGTGGATGAACTCGTAGATGTCCGCTCCTTTGTCCGCCAGGACCGTCACCCGAATGAGTTCGTTCTCCATCACGACGGTTTTGAGCCCCCGATATGTCCAGGCGTCCGATATCCGGCAGCCGTCGGTTCGTTCTATCTGGTAGTGCATGACGGTCCTCGCTGCAGTAGATGGCTGCCTGCAACCCCTTCAGGTTGAAAAGCCGTGTCGTGAACGCGGAGTATATCGGCGCGCCTGCACGGGTTTCTGTACCGGGGCTAAGTTGGTTGAGTCTTTACCAGTATTTAACCCTGGTGTGACGACACGGTGGTGCGGCAAACGTATTATTGGCGGGCGGTTTGATCAGGAGGAAAATCTGAGAGATGGCACGGATTCTCGTCGTCGACGATAGTGAAGACGTGAGACTGGCGCTCACGACCATCCTCGAGGACGCCGGTTACGAAATCTTCGAAGCGTCTGACGGGGCGCAGGTGCCGGAAATGGTTGCCGAGCACCGGCCTGATCTGGTCCTTCTCGATGTTGCGATGCCCAAAGTCAATGGTTTTGAGACGCTCCGCAACATGAAGGCGGACAAGGCGACGAGCGACATTCCAGTGCTTATGGTCACTGCCAAAGGCCGTCCAGAGGACCTGAGCCTTGCCCGGAGCCTGGGCGCCCGCGACTTCATCAGCAAGCCGTGGGCCGACGGAGAGGTCGAACTGCGCGTTGGGTGGGTGCTGGAGTCGGCCGCCCGCGCCGCCCGGTAGTTGATCAGACGGTTGACCTGACTACCGCCTCGCCCAGTACCCGCCCGTAGGGCCGGCGTTTCAATCACACAATGATTTCATGACTGGCGCTGCAATCGGCCTGGTGCTGCTCAGCGCACTGGCCCATGCCTCCTGGAACTACTTTGCCAAGCGTGGAAGAACGCCTGAGCTGTTCACATGGTGGATGGCGGTATCGGCCAATCTCATCATGGCGCCGCTTGCCATCGTTCTTTTCATCGTGGCCGCGCCATCGGCCGAAGGCTGGATCTTCATTCTGGCCACATGGCTGCTCCACATCGCCTACTTCGTGGGCCTCAGCCGGGCCTACGCGAGAACGGACCTGTCGATCGCCTACCCGCTCGCCCGCGGGCTCGGACTCATGCTGATCCCGGTCCTCGGCCTGCTCTGGCTGGGCGAGACGATCTCGGCCGAGGCATGGATCGGCGCGGCGCTGATCCTCACCGGGATACTTACACTCACCTGGTGGGGGAGATTCAGGGCCTTGATGGCCCGGCCGGGCAGGTTCTTGAACGACACTGGCGTCCGCTACGCGCTGGCGACCGGCATCGTGATCGCGGTCTATTCGGTGGTCGACAAGCAGGGAGTGGAGCACGTCACGCCGTTCCTGTACATGTATTTCGTGACTGCTGCGGGCACGATCGGGATGCTTCCGTTCCTGGTGCGGGGCTTCAGCCGGGCGCAGTTTGCCAGTGAATGGCGCGCCTACCGGGTCACGATCGTCGCCGGCGGGCTTCTCCAGTTCGCGGCATACGGCCTGGTGCTCACCGCATTCGAACTGGCGCGGGTGAGCTACGTAGGCCCGTTCAGAGAAGTTGGCATCGTTGCCGGAGTCATCATGGGCACGCTGCTGCTAAAAGAACCATTCGGCCGCGGGAGGGTTTTCGGTGCCGGGATTGTCGCCGTGGGAGCGATCACGATCGCCGTGGCGCCCTAGTGGTTTTGGGCGGCTACGGCTGGAACTGCTCATCGCGCCATGAGTAGCGGGGCTTCCAACCAAACGTCTTCTCGGCGATATCGTTGAGGATTGGCGCTTCGAATCCTCCGAGCCTGGCAAACTCGGAGCGCAGGGGAACGTCCGGGTAGACGGCCTTGATCGCCTCCATCGTTGGAATGTTGAGCATGGTGTCGTCGGCGTGCAGAAAGGCGCGAGCATGCCCGGACCAGCCGTCCGATTCGACCGCCATGCGGCAGGCCAGGCCCGCGTCCGCGATGTGGAGGTACGTCCAGAAGCCCTGGCACCGATTCCACGGATCCGTGATGGGGTCCGCGGCGAGCGCCTTGAATCGATCGTCATCCCACATGCCGTTGAACCGCGCGCTGACGATTCGCATATCCGGGTCGCGGCGGGCGAACGCGTCAGCGACCTGTTCGCCAATCCATTTGGCCACGCTGTATGGATCCTCCGAGCGGGTTCCCTGAACATCGTCAATCGGCAGGTATGCGGGCGGCTTAACCTCCCCCGGCGCCCACCTCGCAGCGGTGCCCATCGCCCCGATCGCGTTGTACGACGAGCCGAGAACCACGCTCTTGATGCCCAGTTGCTCCGCGGCCCTGCACACGTTCCACATGGACATCGTGTTCGTGAAGAAGACGTCTTCTTCCGTGTAGTGGGCGGCGCTGGGGCGGGCGCCGAGGGCAATGACGCCGTCGCACCCGTCCATCGCGGAGATGACCTGCCCGTAATCCGTGACATTCACCTCGAAGAAATTTGGCAGTCGCGGCCAGCCGTCCCGCATCTTCAGGGCGCGCTCCGGTCCGGCCGTTCCGAGCGTCCCGCTGTGGGTCAGGTTGCTGGACATCCTGACGATGTCCGCATTCACGACTTCGTGGCCGCTGCGATACAGCTCATCGATCACGTAATGGCCGACTATTCCTGATCCGCCGGTTACCAGGATTTTCATTCGTTAACTCCTGTGTGGGTCGAGCTGAGTGAGTGCCGCTCGATCATCCCGCGGCGCGCCCCGCCGGTCAACCTGGCGGCCGTTGTGCTCCGGGGGTTGAACAGGGGTTGGGAGGAGGGGGAATCCGCCGGGAAAAACTCCGGATCGGATACGAAGGGAAAACCTGCATTCGGGATATCAATTGCAGTGCCCTTTATACGGGCGTAATATCCGCGCCGTGAAATCGACCCGCTTTTTCCGTTCCGGCCCCTCCACGGCCTGATGTCATCTCGCCGCGAGGCAACCTCATCAGACGAGGCCGCCGAAGATCATGCCGAAGAGCAAGAAAGTGCATCGACCCACGGCCTGAGTCCGTGGGCGGCTTTCGCGTATCGCGACTTCACGATCCTGTGGATGGGGAACGTCTCCGCCACGGTCACCCAGCAGATGCGGATCCTGGTATCCGCGCAATGGCTGTACGAGACGACCGGCTCTGCCGCACAGCTTGGCCTGCTCGGCGCCGTCCAGTTGCTGCAGATGCCCGTGGTTCTCTATGGTGGAGCGCTCGCCGATAACGCAGACCGCAAAAAGTTGATGGTTATGACGCAGGCGGTGGCCTTTGGAATGCTGCTCACCCTTACGGTGCTGGCGCTCTCAGGCGGCCTTGAGACGTGGCACATATTCGCCGTCACCGGGCTCTCCGGCATGTTCAACATGATCGGCAATCCGGCCCGCCAGGCCATGGTCTCCCGGGTAGTGCCGCGGTCCCACATAGCGCATGCGGTGAGCACGAACACCGCAACGTTCCAGATATCGGGAATCGTTGCGCCGCTCCTGTTCATCTTCATGTTTGAGGTATTCGGCGCCGGGGCTGCCTTCGCCGTGGCCACAAGCATGGCCGGCGTCAGCGTGATCACCCCGTTCTTCATCTCGGTATCCGGTGCGCCACAGGGAGGCACCCGGCCGGTCGGCATCGGATCGATCGTGGAAGGCTGGCGGTTCGTCTTCTCGCACAAGATCCTGCCCGGCCTCTACCTGATGGACATCGGCGTGACCATCGTGAGCTTCTACCGGATGCTCTTCCCGATCTTCGCCGACCAGCTCTACGGCCTTGGCGCGGCAGGCGTAGGCCTGTTGAACATAGCGAACTCTCTCGGCGGCGTGGCCGGCACGATCATCGTGCTCCGGACCGCGACCATGAAGCACAAGGGCAAGATTGTTCTTGTTGCGACGATGGCTTACGCGATTCTCCTGTTTGCGTTCGGCATCAACCGGATCTTCCTTGTTGGCCTGGTGATCGTCGCCCTGCTTGGCGCCGCCGACGCGGTTGGCATGGTCATGCGGCAGACGGTGGTGCAGCTCACGACGCCGGACAAGTTGCTGGGCCGGGCAAGCAGCGCGCATTCGTTCAGCGCCATGGGAGCGAACAACATCGGCCAGATCGAAGTCGGAGTGATGTCCGGGGTGATCGGCGCGGGCAATACGATGGTCCTTGGCGGCCTGGTATCGGTTCTTGTCGTGATGGCGATCTGGCAGTTCATGCCCGGTGTGAAGCGATACGAATACCGCGAGTTCGACCCGAACGCTCCGTCGGAGACTTGACGCCGCCGCGACCGTAACGGAAAGCAACACGGAAAACGCAGCGCGCGCACCCGTTGAATTCAGTGCCAGGGGCAGACCCCGCCGGGTGGCTCGATTGACTGCCCCGATCTAGCCGAAACGGTTCGTCAGATCCAGCTCCGCGGCAATGCTGCGGAACCAGTCCAGCACCTCAGGGTGGTACGGGATTCCCTTTTCGAGGCGCTCGGCTTCCTCTTCGTGCTCAGGAAGTCCCGCGTAGACAACGCGGTCGTGCCCGGGCGCCGCGGGGGTGTCTTGAAGCGCTCTCAGGTACTCATCCATGTCCGACTTGAACAGGTCAACGTCGGTGAAGGCGTCGATCTTGTAGGCGACGAAGTGGTGCGATGCGCCGCCGCGTCTGAATGGCCCGGCGGCGCCGCCGGAAAGGACGCTGCTGAGGATTTCGATCATCACCGCCAGCGAGTAGCCCTTGTGCGCGCCGATCTCCCTTGTGCCGCCAAGAGGCAGCATCATGTAATCGTCTGGAATGGGTGTGTCTTCCATGATCGGCGTGCCGTCCTTCTTGGCGATCCAGCCCGGCATCACGTTGACGCCCAGCCGCCGGGCGAGAGTGATCTTGTTGCCTGCCACTGAACTCATCGCCGCATCGAAGATGAACGGCGGCTCATCTCTTGTCGGCGCGGCAATTGCGATGGGGTTCAGGCCGACCATCGGCTTCGCGCCGTGAACCGGCGCGACGGCCACGCCGCCGGTGGTCATCGCCAGTCCGATCATGTCGTGATCCAGCGCCATGGCTGCGTGATACGCGGCGGCGCCGAAGTGGGCGCCGTTGGTGACTGAGATTGAGCCGATGCCGTACTTTTCGGCCCGCTCGATTGCCATGTTCATGGCCTTTGGACCGATCACGAGCCCGTGCCCTCTATCGCTGTCGAGCGTCGCGACGGCGGCGGCCTCTCTGACAATCCTCGGGTTGGGTGTGGGGTTGATCTTGCCTGCGCCGAAAGCCGCCACGTAGGCACGCATCATGTTCGAAACGCCGTGGGACTCGATTCCGCGGATGTCGGCATACAACAGGACGTCAGCCGCCTGTTCCGCGTCGCCGGCCGGCATTCCCATTTTCTGAAAAATCTCTTCGACGGACGTCCGCATGTCACCTTGCTGGACGCGTACGGCGATGTCTTCTGGAACGTGGAATCGCTCAAGCATTTCGTTAGTTACCTGCCTCTGGTCTCCGGGTTTTCCGTAGCCGGGTTTCTCTTGCCTGTAGTTTGGATGTCGGGCGGGCGCCGGCCCGCAAATATCGTTATTCGGACTGTTGTGGTTTGATCGCCGTTTTCACACCTACCCCCTGCCCTGTCGCTGCGATGCCTTCCGCAACTCCGCTGAGTGGATACCGGTGTGTGATGAAATTCTCCAGGTTCAACTCAGCGAGCGCGTCCGGCGTGCGTGCGAATGCGGTGCCGCGGCCGAAGGCGCCTCTGATGACGGTCTCGCGCCACTGGAAATCGTAAAGATCGATGGGAAGCCGGGTGCCCCTCGGACTGACGCCTATCAATAACAAGGTGCCCCTGGGCCGCGTCAGGTCCAGGGCCTTCCTCACCAGCTCTGGACTCCCGACGGCCTCCGCCGCCAGATGGACTCCCCTGCCCCCGGTGGCGTCTGCAACGGCGTCGGCAAGGTCGCCATCGGCGGGGTCATGGACGATGTCTGCGCCAAGCTGCTTCGCCATCGCGCGCCGCTCGGGAATGGGGTCGGAGAGGATTGTCGTTCCGGCGCCGGCCAGCTTGGCGAACGCCATGGTGAACAGGCCCATCGCGCCGCCCCCGATCACGGCGACGGTGTCGCCCTGCTGGACGTTGGACATTTCGATGCCGGAGAGACAGCAACTGGCGGGTTCAGTGAGCGCGGCAGTTTCCAGAGCCAGCCCCCTGGGCACTTTGACCGCACTACTTGCGGGGACCAGCGCGAACTCGGCGTACGCGCCCGATGACGGCCTGGCGCGCTCACAGCGGTTCCAGCGGCCGTCCTTGCATTCCTCGCATTCATAGCAGTGGGTGGTGATGTCGCAGACAACCGATTCTCCGACCCGGGAAGCATCGACGTGTGAGCCAACGGCAACGATCTTCCCGCTGAACTCGTGGCCAAGCACGGCTGGAGGGGTGGATGGAAAAAGTCCCCGGGTTATGTGGACGTCCGTCCCGCATATGCCCACGGTATCGACTTCAACGACTAGATCTTCCGGGCCCGGCGTGGGGTCCGAAGCTTCTTCTACGGTGAACTTGTCCCCTCCGTGCCACATGGACACGCGCATCCGCATTCGCTCCTTCTGCCAACCCCCGTGCCGATAACAGGTGCACGGCTGACCGCCATGCCCGTGCAGCGATGGGCGACGGGAGTATACGCCCGCGCCGGGCAGTGATGGCGGGCTCAGCGACAAGAACAGCCATCCCGGTGTTCAGTTACCATGCGCCGACTTCTTGAATTGTGAAGGGATGAATCATGAAAGTGGCAACCTGGCGAGGCGGGACGGAGTTCACGATCGACGTGGCGCCGGACCCGGTGATCAAGCCCGGACTGATGGTCGTGAAGGTCGATTCGGCTGGCATATGCGGGACGGACATTCACACCACGCAGGGGTTGTATGAGTGGGACGCGCCGGACGTGCTCGGGCACGAGTTCAGCGGCGTCATAGTGGAAGTTGGCGAAGGGGTCCCGAGCAGCCGGATTGGCGAGGAGGTCGCGTGCGTCCCGCGTGCGGGCTGCGGCGAGTGCGAAGCCTGCAGGACCTGGACGATGGGCCACTGCGAGCGGCGGGAGCGCCGCGCAGGGGCGTTTGCCGAGTACGTAATGGTTGACCAGGACGCCGCCTATCCGTTGCCGGAGGGGCTAAGCCTGGAGTCGTCGGCAATGGCCGAGCCGGCCGGATGCGCCCTCTCATGCGTGGATATGCTGGGCCCGCAGGAAGAGGGATTCGATGCCCTCGTAATCGGCACGGGGATCATCGGCCTGTTCACTGTGGCATTTCTCAAACTACGCGGCGCCGGGCGAGTAATCGCATCAGAACCGCATCCGGTCCGCCGGGAGATGGCGCGCCAGTTTGGCGCGGACGTATTGCACGACCCCGGGGAGTCGAGCCTGGACGAGGTGGTAGGCGATCTGACGGATGGCAAGGGGGTCCAGGTTGCGGCGGAGGCAGTCGGCCTTCCCGCGCTCGTCGCGAAGTGCGTGCAACTGGCGCGCCCGCGCGGCCATGCGCTCATCGTGGGCGTATCGCCCAGACGGTCGCCGCTGCCTGTCGATCTATTCGATATGCATTTCCGGGAGATCAGCGTACGCGGCGCGTTCGGTTGCGGCAACTCCTTCCGTCCCGCGCTCGAGCTCCTGCCGCGGATCAATCTGGAAAACGTCGTTGGCGGCCGATATCCGCTGGATGAGATCGACGCGGCATTCGCGACATCCGCGGCCGGAGAAGGGGTCAAGTTCATGATGGCCCCGCACGACTAGAAATCCCTCCCAGCCGGCCGAAACACATGGTAGGGGCGGCGGCTTGCCCCGCCCGTCCCGCGTGGCCGTTCGACAGGGCTCGGGAGAGGCAGCCTCTCCCCTACGGAATTGGGGCGTCGTTGGACGGTCTGGACGCGGGTTCGCCACCGGGAGTAGAGTCGCCGTTTCAGGTACGTAGCCACGCCGGACGCAGATATTGAGGAGAAAAAAATATGAAAGGCCTGACCGCGACACTGGAAGGTCCGATGGAGCCGTTCGGGCTGGAAGAGTTGGAAGTGCCGGAAGTGGCGCCGGGAACGATTCTGATCGAGAACACCGGTGCAGCCGTGTGCGGCTCAGATCTTCACGGGTGGCGCGGCGATGGCGCAGGCCGCGGTCCGCGCCGCAAGCGCGTCCCCGGCCACGAGTTCAGCGGCCGCGTACACTCGATCGGAAAAGGGATTACGACCGACTCTCTGCGGCGGCCGATAACGGAGGGCGACAAGGTCGTTTTCCCGTTCTGCGGAATACGGATCCTTCTTGTAGATTTCCCATCGTCTATCGCACCATCCGATGCATTCGTGATTGAACGAATCGAGATAACCGACTGCCGAATCGACTCGTTCGCCGACCGGCACTTTTGAGAGAAACGCTTGTCCTCCCAATTTTGCAGCTTGAGATTTCCAAGCTGCGTCGAGCCGTTTCTCAAATTCGGTTTCGCAACGGCGAATGTGCGCTCCCCATTCGGCGCTTTCAGCGACGATCTGGTTGGCAGCGGCCTGATTCGGCGTCAACGACTCCGGCGGAAGATGCGTACTCAAGAATCGAACGACCTCAGCGAAGAGTTCAAGAGTCTCGTCATCTGATGGCAGTATTGCGCTAGCCGACAGGCGATGCAACAAATCTTCGGATCGCTCCGCCGACTCGGGCCGCGTCAAAGCAGTAAAACGGATGCCTCCAACCATTGTGATCGCAGTTTCTGTTTCACGATTGAATAACTGTGCGCTCCATTCCAGAAACACCGTGTTTGAGTAGAAATCTTCGAGGTTTGTTCGATCCGCCGTTGGATCCACGTCGATTCCTGGCAACTTCCGCGCTATGGTGCCAAACCGGTTTTGCACTTCCCCTTGCGTGGCGATGATTCGACCGCGGAGGCGC
>JADFPB010000080.1 GCA_022562515.1 Chloroflexota bacterium
GGTTCAGACTGGCGAGTGTCTGGTCGTTGGTCTTATCGCGTGAATTCGACAGTTCGAACCCTATTTGGTGGGCCTGGGGGGACAGAGACAACTGTTCAGCGTCCACCTGCTCGAAGTGGCCTGGGAACCGCTCAGACAGCGTCGAAGTCCAGCGGTAATCGCACGGTGAATCGCGTCCTGCCCGGCTCCGACTCGACGACCAGTTCGCCGCGGTGCTTCACCACGATGATGTTATGGGATATGTCCAGCCCCAGCCCCGTCCCCTTGCCGGGCGGTTTGGTAGTGAAAAAAGCGTCGAAAATTCTGGATTGAATCTCGGGCGGGATTCCAGGCCCGTTATCGATGATGTCGACCTGGATGCCGCCCTCGGTGGCGTGGGTGGAGATCGTGATCTCTCCCTTGCCGTCCATCGCGTATGCGGCGTTGTCGATCAGGTTGGTCCACACCTGGTTCAGCTCGCTGCCGTAAGCCTGGATCACGGGAAGATCCTCGGCGTATTCCTTGTTGACCGTAATGCCGTCTTTGAGCTTGCCGCGCAGGATGACGAGCGTGTCGTTCAGCCCCTCATGCACATCCACTTCCTGCACCGGCGCCTGATCCAGATACGCGTAGCCTTTGAGCGCCTTCACGATCTCGGATATGCGGCCTGAGCCCTGGCCTATCTCGCTAATCAGATTGTGTACGCCGTAACTGGCGCTCAGAAAGTTGACCACCGGCTTGAGTTGATCGGCCTCGAAGCTCCCGGCCATCCCATCCAGTCCCGCAGTGTCGTAACCCATGTTCACCAGAGTGGGCGCCACTTCCCAGGGATCCGAAACGCTCATGCCTTCAAGCCAGTTCTCAACCTCGTACTCACGATCGCTACGCTCCAGGGGACCAAGCTCCAGGGGATGCACTGCACGCTTACGGGCGTCTTCGCTCAGCGCATCCAGCGCCGCCTGCTGTTCATCGGTCAGTCGCAGGGCAAGCACTGCCGAGTAAGCGGAGGCGAGATCCTCCACACCAGCGCTCAGTTGATCGGAAGCTCTGGATACCGCCGCCGCAGGGTTATTCAGTTCGTGCGCCACGCCGGCCGATAGTGTTCCCAACTGGGCCATCTTCTCGTTCTGGCGCAGTGCGCTTTCGGTGGTGCGCCAGCGTTGCAGAAGGTTCTTAAACATCGCTCGGGTTGCGGACGTGCTTGTTTCCAGCAAGTGGTCCATTTCGGCCTTGGGAATCGCCAGAAGTCGGGTAATTGACCTTGCCCGCAGTGTCGCATTACGGGGAGCTTCCTCAACCAGCGCCATCTCGCCTATGACCTCACCCGAGCCGAGCACGGCCAACAGCACGTCAGATCCGGTCGATGATCTGAGGACTTCCATCTCTCCGCGGCGAATCACATAGGCGTTATCCCCCGGCTCGCCTTCCTTGAAGAGGATATCGCCGGCTTCCAGATCTACGTCCCAGGTCGCCTCGCTGATCTTCAGCAGGTCCGGCTCCGGCAGGCTCGCGAACAGCGGCACCTTGCACAGGAACTCGAACGTCTCGTTGACCACGGTCATCAGACGGTTGCCAGATACTGATGAACCAGGCTCACCGCAATCGCTCCCATGCCGACGGCCGCCGCTACCCGCTTGATGGCGCCGTTCTGCACATCGCCCGCCGCGAATATGCCGGGCACGCTGGTCTCAAGTGAAAACGGGTCTCGCTTGAGGAGCCACGGTGCCGGGCTTCCTCCGTTCCGGTCTATCTGATCGCCGGTAAGAATGAACCCGGCATTATTCATCTGGACTACGCCCTTCAGCAGTTCACTGTGCGGACGCGCGCCAACGAAGATAAACATGGCCGCGGCTTCAACGGACCGCTTCTCATCCGTCTGGTTGTTCCTGAGAATTATCTTCTTGAGCTCGTTGTCCCCTTCGACGCTCTCGACTTCGGTATGGGGCAGCACTTCGATATTGTCGGTTCCAGCGATCTGATCGATCAGATACTGAGACATCGACTGCTGGAGCGATTCCGCGCGCACCAGCATGGTCACCTGGCTGGCGTACTTTGAGAAGTGCATGGCGCTCTGTCCGGCTGAGTTTGCTCCACCGACGATGTAAACGGGCTGATCACGATATGAGGCAGCTTCCGTCAGCGAGGCGCCATAGTAGACACCAGCGCCTGTGAACGAATCGACACCATCTGCCTGGAGCCGGTTGACGGCCATGCCGGTGCATACGATCAACGCACGGCAGGTCAGTTCCGAGCCGTCAGCCAGTTCGACGATCCTGTACAGATCCTCCACGCGAACCGCCGTGACCGACTGCGGCAACAGAATCTCGACGCCAAGGCGCTGGACCTGCGTCGATGCCCGTCGCGCGAGGTCTGCTCCGCTGATACCGTTTGGGAAGCCAAGATAGTTCTCAATCCTGGAGCTGGTCCCAGCCTGTCCTCCGGCGGCCTCCTGCTCGATCATCGCGGTCCGGAGGCCTTCGGTGGCGCCGTATACCGCGGCGCCAAGCCCGGCCGGACCACCACCCACGGTAATCAGATCGTAGAAAGGACGCGAGGCTCGCGTTTGCAGCCCGACCTTTTCAGCTATCGCCTGTGTGCTCGGCTCGACCAGAGTGCTTCCATCTGGGAAAAAGACCACGGGCAATCGACGACGGTCCAGTTCTGCCTCGATCTCCTCGACGAGTCTCAGAGCCTGTTCGTCCTTCTCTATGTCTAGCCAGCGATAGGGAATCGAGTTGCGGGCAAGAAAGTCTTTAGTATCGTGCGAAGTGGCCGACCACATCGTTCCCGCCACCCGTATCCCGTCGTACGGAATTTCAGCGGTCGCCTGCCAGTCGCTGAGAAGATCGTCCAGGACAGGATATAGGTTGTCCTCCGGCGGGTCCCACGGCTTCATGAGGTAGTAATCAAGACCGATGTCGTTGATGCTGGTGATAGCCACCTCCGTGTCCGCATAGGCTGTCAACAACAACTTTTTGGCCTGAGGATATACAGATATGACCTCAGCCAGGAACTCCGAGCCGGTCATCCCAGGCATTCGCTGGTCCGAAAGGAATAGCGCCACGGAGTCGTTCCTCTGCGCAAGTTGCTTTGCCGTGTCCAGGGCCTCCGCGCCACTCGTCGCCTTGAGGATCCGGTATTCGCGACCGTAGTGGCTCCGGAGATCCCGTTCAATCGCGTTAAGCACCTGCGGGTCGTCATCGACCGTCATGATGATCGGATTTGCCACGAAAAGTCGCCTCTTTATCTACTAAAGAGCTAGTCACAATTGGCCGGCGATTTCTGGTCCGATCTAAATGGACCAGGTCTCGTCTGCGTCTGAGATCGCCGACCGGCTCGACGAGAGCGGAGGATTCGAGCGGGAGGACGCGTCGCGCAGCTGATTCCTGGTGTCCGCTGCGTGGTTTCTTGGCGACTTGACCACTGCACGCGAGCATAGCACTCACGGGCATGAGAATTTACGGCGTGTGGGCGATCTCGGATTGATCTCCTGGTCACTGCGTCACCCAGCCAGTAACTTGTGTTTGTTCAGGTATCCGACCAGGAGCGAAGCCATGAGGGGCTATCCGCGTCGGTAATCCCTGTATGCCGGGCTCGAATCGTGCCTCCACGATCTTTCGCCGGACCGAGATAATGTGTTGTAACGCTATCCGGGGCAGGTCACCCGTGCTAGATGTAGTCACCAAAGAGGTTGGTACAAGTGGTATCTGCAATCGTCTCGAAATTCGCCTCTGAACCTGGCGATACGCAAGAAATTCAATCCGAGAAAACCGCAATATTTCTGGTGGCGGTTTCATGTAGTGCCGCCGGAATTCTGTGGGCGGCAACGTATGGCGTGATCTTCGGCTGGGCGTTGGCGACTTTCCTACCAGTCGCCTTCACGATCATCGTCGGCTCTTCCCTCGTAATTTCCCACGTGACTAAGAATCACCTCATTGTGATCTACGCCCAGATCCTGTCGATCATGATGATCCCTGCTCTTATTCAGTGGTCTATTGGTGGGCTCTTTGACTCGGGGGTCGTCCTCGCGTGGGCGTCACTCGGCCCGCTCGTGGCCCTAATGTTCTTCTCTCCAAAGAAGTCGACTCCGTGGTTCCTGCTTTATTTCATCAACCTATTGATCACACTGGTGTTTGATGATTTCTTCGCAGGGCGCGCCCTCGAAGTCAGCGAAAACACCCAGCGACTCTTCTTCGCCATGAACCTTGGCGTGTCTTCGCTAGTTGTATTCTTCTTCGCCGGCTATTTTGTGAGGACTGCCATCAGGGAACGCTCGAAAGCGAATCGACTTCTGCTGAACGTTCTGCCAGCGGAGATCGCCGAAATTCTCAAAGAAAGCGACGACACGATTGCCCGACACTACGAGTCAGTCAGTGTGTTGTTTGCTGATGTGGTGGGGTCGACGCCACTGTTTGCAGACCTCGAACCGACAGAGGTCGTTGATTGGCTAAACGAGGTTTTCTCTGTTCTCGATGACGTGGTGGAACAACATGGTGTTGAGAAACTCAGGACTATGGGGGACGGATACATGGTCGGTTCCGGCGTGCCGGCAACCAGAGACGACCATCCCCAGGCGCTCATAGATTGCTGTCTTGACATGATCCGCGCGCTCGGAGCGCTCCCTGCGAGAAATGGACAACGGATGATGTTCAGATTCGGAATCAACTCCGGCCCCGTTGTGGCAGGGGTGATAGGGAAATCGAAGTTTCACTATGACCTGTGGGGTGACACCGTTAATGTTGCGAGCAGAATGGAATCATACGGCGAGGCCGGCCGGATCCATATCTCCCAGAACACTTACGAGCTCATCAAAGATGATTTCGAGTGTGTCCCACGTGGGACGACTTCGATCAAGGGGAAGGGCGAAATGCGGACCTGGTTCGTGGTCGGCCGGAAGGCCATTTAAGCAGGCGATCTGCCAGAGAATCGCTCTCTCGGTCGTTTGTCAATTTGCCCAATCGTTGTCTGCGTAGCACCACATCCAGTCTTCACCCGGCTCGTGTGATTTTATGATGGGATGCTGCGTACCCTCCCAGTGTTTCGTCGCGTGCGTGTTCTTCGAGTTGTCACAGCAGCCGACGTGGCCGCAGGACATGCATAGCCGCAGTTGGACCCACTCATCGCCAAGCGGCAGGCAGTCCTCGCACCCGTCCGCGCTGGGCGTCACTTCTTTTATCTCCGCAACGTGTTCGCAAGGCGCCGGCGCCATATGCCCTCCAAACCGGCAGTAATCTGCCGTCCTCTATCTGATGCCTAGTCTATGTCCTCTTCGTCTCTGACCAGCGGCGGGCCGTTCACCAGTTCGTGATATTCGTATTCAGGCCGCCATCGTGAACTTCGACAGTGCAATACGGGTTGGATCATCTCCCACGGAAACCCGACCGGACCGGTCTCCGCCATCAGCATGCCATTGTCCTCCATGTAGTGACTCCTGTGCCAGTGGTCGCCAAACAGCGCCCAAACACCGTGCTTTTGGAATAGCTCGATTACTGGCAAGCAGCGTTCTCTGCTCACCGTGAAGTAGCGGTCGCCTTCATCCGGGCTTTCCAGGAAAAATAGGTTGTGAGTCAGCGAGATGATCTGCCCGCTCGGCGCACCTATCCGGGGCTGATCCAGATATGTGTTTCTGGTGGAGACGGGGCAGAGTCGAACTCCCCATCCAAAGAAGACAAACGTGATCCGTAGCGGGCGGCGCTGGTTGCCATATCGACATCTCACTTCTTCGGCTTGACCGACCAAGAATATCTGAATGTTTCATGTTGGTTATGACGCCGCCATCTTGGTGATCGGCCTGGCCGCGTTGAATATCATCCAGCCATCTGCGACCACCGGCAGCCCGGCTTTTATGCCATTTTTCTGTTCCAGGGAGCCAGCCCGGGTATGACGAGCGCTGCGTGCTGAAAACCAGTTCGGCCGCGGAGTCAAGTTCGTCTCTCGCCTGGTTCTCAATCAGGCCTCTCCTCCGGGATTCAAATCCGCCTCGGTAATTGGTCTGCAGGCGATGCGATCGGGCGAGACGATACCGCCGGTCAATATGAACTGCATCGCTTCCTGCGTCGACATGTCCATGATCTCCACGTCCTCAACCGGAAGCAGGACCATCCATCCGGTGTTGGGGAGCGGAGTTGAGGGCATGTAGACGACTGCCATTACCTCATCATCATGCATGGTCACCGTTTTCGTGAGAAACCCGACCGTCCATGCCCCGCGACGCGGGTACTCGACCCGTACGACCGTGCGCAATCCCGGCGAGCCCTCAGCAGCGCTCATTGACTCAGCTATCTGTTTCGAAGCGCTGTAAACGTCACCGGCTATGGGGAGGCCCCTGATCCCGCGTTCAAGAAGCCTGCCCGGATAACGAATAACGGCAAGAGGTCCGAAAGCACCCAGTAGTAAAGCGATCAACAGGATTACCAGGAATCCCAGCCCGCGGATCTCCCTGCCAAATATCCCCTCGATAACCGGCTGCAGTTGCCCGTCAAGCGTATCGAACGCAAACTGAAAAATTGCGAACGTCACTCCAACAGGGAGAAGAATAAGCAGACCGCGGGCGAGACGGCTGCCGATTACCGATTTCAAACTTGAAGGTCCAGTTTCACCGACCGATATGCTCATCGTTCTGTCTCCTTGCATCTATCAAGGACGTTTACCAAGGGCGTTCATCGAGGGATTCGGGTGTTCGCGGCTGGAAGCGACGCCGGGCCGGAATTGTCGATCGCTGCAGCGATCCCATGGTAGTGCGATTGTTCGCCAGGTAATATCGCAGTTCCACCGCCGCGAGACTCTTCCTTATGACAGGAGCGGGCAAAACCGCACTTCCCGCGCAACAGGGAATATTGATATACAAGTTGGGAGCAGGTAGCATCCCCCGGGTATGATCCTTGCGGCGCGCTCTGAAAGTGGAGTGGTAATTGTCCAGATTCTTCGGTGTTCCGATCGCGTGGATTTTCCTCTTCATCGAGACGCGCTTTCAGTCAAACAAAGGTGTCGTCAACTCCGTAGCTGACAGGCGTCGGCAGCAGAGAACCAAACTGGCGTTCCGCTACTTCTCCTGGAAGAAGTTTTTCAACCTGCTCAGAATCGAGCTCGCGCTCCGGACGGGAAAACAGCGCCTCGGGGGAACGCCATATGAGTGGGAGATCGATACCACTAATATTTGCCAGCTGAAATGCCCCCTCTGCCATACGGGTCTCGGCACCGTCAATCGCGACAAAGGGATCATGCATTTTGATCTGTACAAACAGACCATCGATCAGATCAAAGACTACGTAGTATGGCTGACCCTCTATAGCTGGGGCGAGCCCTTCCTTAACAAGCGAATCCACGAGTTCATTGGCTACGCGCACCAGAACAACATCGCGACGATAATCAGCACCAATCTCAACAAGCCCTTGACCGATGAACAGGTCGATAGCGTCATTAACGCCGGCCTGGATGTGATGATCATCTCGCTAGATGGCGTTACTCAGGAAGTCTATGAGAAGTACCGGGTTGCAGGCCACCTCGACCGCGTGCTCGACAATATCCGCCTGTTCGTAGAGCGCAAGAAGGCGCTTGGCTCGCAGACCCCCTATCTGGAATGGCAGTTCATCGTCATGCTCCAGAACGAGCACCAGATGGAAGACGCCGAGAAGATGGCGGACGAACTTGGCGTCGATTCGATCATCTTCAAGCGTGTCGACTTCCCCTGGGGCGAAGATAACCCGGATGTCGCGAAAAAGTGGCTGCCACAGCGATCTGAGCACGTCAGCGAAGCTCCACTAGACCGCCCCTACAACGAGAACGGCAAGCGCTGCTGGCGCCTGTGGCGGACTTCGGTGGTGAACTGGGACGGAGGCCTGGCCCCCTGCTGCTACATGACCGATGCGGCCGACGATTTTGGCGATGTAAACACAACCCCCATCCAGGAGATAAAGAACAACGAGAAGTACCTGGCCGCCAGAGGCCTGTTCGACGAAAAGTACACACCCACCACTTACGTTGGCTGCCAGGGCTGCCCGGTTTACGTCGATTCTCCGATCGGTGAGCGCCGTGGCGCAATCGATATCCCAAGGCCGCAGGTTGCGTTGAGTTCCGTTAAAATCCAACTGAACGGGATGAATAGCAACGGATCTGGGTCCGCAGTTGCGGGAAAGATGATTGTGAAGGGTAGTAAAATCGACGCCGCCAGCAACGGCACCGGCGGGAAGGTGGCGGAACCGGCTGGCGTTGACGTCAGGCTCAAAGAAAAAGATTAATTCAGTTGCGCCCCGGGAGTATTCGCCTTACTCCCTGGCAACCGGAAACATCCATCCGAACATCGGGCGCATCTGATAATGGCGAGGGGATAACCAGAGCTGCGGGGGGCGCACGCCGATGGTTTTTGAAGCGCTGAAGACACCGGGCAGGAAAGCGCTCGCGATCGGGGTCGTTCCACATTTCAGAGAGATGGCGCTGCTTGCCGGCGCGTACCTGATCTACGTTTACACGCGGGCAATCTTCTTCTCAGACATCCGCACGGTCGCCCTCGAGAATGCTCAGCGGATCGTGGATCTCGAAAAGAAGCTCGGCTTTTTCTGGGAGCCCACATGGCAGAATTGGACCCTGGATGCCGCCGAGTCCGCCATTCTCTTCTTCAACTGGGTCTACATATTCACCTTCTGGCCTGTCATCCTCACGACCGCGGTCATCCTTTACGTGGTCAACCGGAAACGCTATTTCTTCTACCGCAATGTGATACTGGTCAGTTTCGTAGTTGCCATGGTCATGTTCGCCCTGTTCCCGCTGGCGCCGCCGCGCATGCTGGCCGGAACGTTCGTCGACACTATCGCCTCATTCGGTCCCGCCTTCTACGCGAGCCGCGACTTGGCCAACTTCTACAACGTCTTCGCAGCAATGCCCAGCCTTCATTTCGCCTGGACACTGGTATTCGGGTACATGTTCTTAACTGCGGGTCCCAGATGGCTCAAAGTGGCCGGGATCATGTACCCGGCGATTACGTTGATGGCGATAACCATCACGGGCAACCACTATATCCTCGATGCCGTGGGCGGGGGTGTGGTGATGGGGATTTCGATGGGACTCATTTTCTTGATTCGACGTCGCCGGGTGAGAAAGGCCTTGGAACGAAACGAGCCCGCCGCCTAATTCAAGCCTGATTTCACTACACAGAGGGGCGGCCATGCTGGCCGCCCCTTTCGCATTGGGATCATATTGCGCAGGGTCTACCTGCTCTCCCCTGCCCTAGCCTGGCATATAGACGGCGAAAGACTGCATCATGATCTTGCCGTCAACCACGTGAAACGTATCTGTCCCCAGAGGCGCAATATCGCCCAGGTCCCAGACTATGTACGCGTATTCGCCCTGAACGTCCTGGCGCTGCAGATTGAGCGCGTCGATCATCTCTTGCGTGAACCCTTCCAGGAACGGCGTAAAGAAGCCGCGGATGGCGTCCAATCCCTTATACGTGGCATCCGGGCCAATCAGGATAGATTCCTCCGTGAAGTCGGAAAGTAATTGGTCCAGATCTTTCGAGACGAACGCGCCAAGGTGATGGCCAAGGACGGACTCGGTAACTGAACTCGCGTCTGACATATGTATCTCCGAAATGTGCCGGCCCGCGCGTCCCGGCTGTCTGCTGATCTTGAGCGCACAATCTTTACTTGACCGAAATTGGCTGTCAAGGGCCGGTTTGGCAGTACCTCATTGTGGCTGCAGTCTGCGTGCGGCGCCTAAACGCCACAGGGTAGCGCCGATGAGAATTCCAACGGCGGTTATCACCACCGCGCCACCCGGAGCCATGTCCGTATAGAAGGCAATTAGCAACCCGCCGGTCGACGACGCCATGCCCATCAGCATCGCCACGAAGATCGTCTGTCTCAACCCTGTTGTGATTCGCAGAGCCGCTACTACGGGAATCACGATCAAGGCCCCGATGAGCAGAACTCCCACCACACGCATGGAGAGCGTGATCGTGGCCCCGGTGAGGACCGCCAGCCCGAGGTTGATCAGATCGACGCGAACGCCGCTCGTCCTCGCCAGGTCAGCATCGAAAGATGTTTGAGCCAGCTCCGAGAAAAACACGGCGACGAATCCGAGCGTGATGATCGCGAGCCCTGCCAGCAACCACAGGTCCGTATCAGATATCGTCAGGATGCTTCCGAACAGATAGCCGAAGAGATCAGCGTTGAACCCGTCTGAGAAGCCGATCACGATTACGGCCACGGCCAGTGACGAGTAGAGGAAAACGGCCAGAGCAGCGTCGCCCGGCAGCATTCGTCGCGACCTGAGGAACTCGATAGACGCGGCTGCTCCGACTGTCGAGATCAGTGCGATCACGATCGGGAATACGTTCGTGATAAGGCCAATCGCTACGCCCATGAAAGCGACGTGCGCCAGCGTGTCCGCAATCAGCGACAGGCGTCTGAGGTAGAGGAACACCCCCAGGGCAGGCGCCAGCGCTCCCGCCATCAGTCCTCCCCAGAGCGCCCGGACCATGAACTCGAAATCAAGTGGATTGAGCATTAGCTTGCGTTACGTGGTGTTACCTGTGCTCGTGTTCATGAAGGTCGTCATGCAAAAGAATGTCGACGGGGAGTCCGTACAGCTCGTGCAACTCTTTGCCTGTGATCGCGTGCGGCGGTCCATGGAACACGAGGGACTTATTGATGCAGGCCACGGTAGTGGCTTCCCGCAAAGCAACGCCGATATCGTGCGAAACGAGCAGAACCGCCATTCCGTTGCCCACCAGTCCCTGGAGCAGCGAATAGAACTCCTCCTGGCCACCGGCGTCCACTCCCGCTACCGGCTCGTCCAGGACCAGAAGCTCCGGCC
Source organism: Chloroflexota bacterium (assembly GCA_022562515.1). Lineage (GTDB taxonomy): Bacteria > Chloroflexota > Dehalococcoidia > Lucifugimonadales > Lucifugimonadaceae > UBA1151. Next base: position 10,792 of record JADFPB010000080.1, read on the forward strand.
CCCGGACCAGCGCGCGGGCAATCAACACGCGTTGCTGCTGGCCAACGGAAAGCTCTGAAATCCGCCTCCGGCGAAGCGCCTCAACTCCGGTTGTTGCAATCGCAGCAAGCACCCCATCAGATACCCTGCGCCGAAATATGGCAGTGGGATTGAATCCACGGTAATCACCCTGGGATACCAGCTCTTCCACGGTGGCTGGGAAGTTGCTGCTCAACTCCTCTACGACCTGCGGGACATACGCGATGCGCTGCCAATCGCGGAATTCGTGCGCCGGCCGGCCAAATAATGAGACCTCCCCGGAGCCCGGGCGGATCAGCCCCAGGACCAGCTTAAGCAGCGTTGATTTTCCGCTCCCGTTCGGGCCCAGTATTACGGTGAACTCGCCCGGTCTCACCTCAAATGACACGTCTTCGACAGCCACGGTCGATCCGTAGGAATAAGTGCAGGCGCGGCAAGAAACGATCGCCGGCAGCTCCGGGTCCCAGCCGCGCTCTCGCGATCCGTTAGATCGATCGCTTCGCTCAGTTGCAGTCAAGAGCTATCACCAGGGACTCAAGGTTCTGATTCATGATCGAGAAGTAGTCCGCACCGCTATTTTGTTCCTCTTCCGTCAGCGACTCGAGTGGATGGAGTGGCAATGTCGTCCCGCCGGTTTCTCTGGCCAGGGTCTCCCCCACACGGGAGTTGGCTATCGGCTCTATCAATACGTGCGACACACCCAGATCACTCATCCGGTTCGCGATATTCGCGAGGGTTCGCGGTTTCGGCTCCGCGTCCGGTGACAGGCCTGCGACCGCAATTTGCTCCAGCCCGTACTCTTCCGCCAGGTATCCATACGCCGCATGCGAAGTAACGAATGCATCCAGGCTGCACTCGGAGAGCCCTGAACGGAACCTGTCGTCCAGAGACTCAAGTTGGCTGGTGAGTGCGATGCCGGCGGACTGGAACTCGTTGGCAAGCC
>JADFPB010000081.1 GCA_022562515.1 Chloroflexota bacterium
TCCGGCCTGCCGCTCCGGCGGCCCCTGCCGCCTCCGAATCGTTATCGCCGATGCCCGATACGATTACGATGATAGTGCCCGGGCAGGTCGCGTTTATCTCAGCAGTCGCATCCAGGCCGTTCATGACCGGCATTGAAATGTCCATTAGGACGAGATCCGGCGTCAACTCGCTGGCCAGTGCCACGGCCTCAGCCCCGTTTTTCGCTTCGCCGATTATCTCAAACCCCTCTTCGGTCGAGAGGGAGGCACGGAGCCAACGCCGGAAGCCGGCGTCATCGTCAACGATCAATACGCGCATCTAGGTTCACTGCCAGCGGTCAGTCGGAACTAGAAATTCATGAAAAATAGCCTACTAGAAATTCAGGGTGCCTATATCCCTTGTCTCAGCGTCCGCGAACCAGAGGACATCGTTGATGATCGCAAGGCCGTGGACCTCTGTCGGGCCCGGGACGCGCACGATGTCAAGAACGCGCCCGTCTTTGGGATCGAGCAGCGAGACAGTGCCTGCGGCCGTGTCCGCTGTCCAGAGCAAACCGTCTTCGTCGAAGGCGATTCCGTGGACTCGGAGGCCGGGAGCTCTGAACGAGTTCACCACCTTCCATGCCTCGGGTTCCACCACGTAGACCATCTGTGACGGCGGTACGGCAATCCACAGCATGCCGTCCCGCCACTCGAGCCCGTGCGCCCCTGTTACACGCGGGTCTGACGCGGCATCCCGGAAAGCAACGACTCCTTTTCCGGGAGTGTCGTAGACGGCGACGGTCTCGCCTGAGTTTACGTTCAGCTTGTGGATCTGGCAGTTGTAGGTGGATGCGATCCACATGTAGCCGCCGCCAATCGTGATCCCGCTCGAACGGTCGGTAGAGGTCTGGGCCTCGAACAGCGTCTCTCCGGTAGTCCAGTCCAGTTTGTACACCTTGTTATCTCGCTGGTCGATGTACCAGAGTCCATCGTCGGTTGCCTGAAGCCCGTTCGGCTGCGGGCCGGGGGACTGGAACTTGACCTCGGCGGTAGCTTCGGTTGCCATGAACTGTTCTCCGAACTCTGATGCTGTTGCGATCCCGCTCACGTTGCCGGACGTTTGACCGTCCCGCGGGGCAGGTAGGGTATCCCATCTGAGGAGGTTGCTGTGGGCGCGTAGCCGCCGGGCCTCAACGGCCCGGCGGTACCAGCGCGTAAACCCCGGAAAGGGTTCAAAATAATCGGCAATCGCGCTGAATATTTAGTTGAGATTCGGAGGTTGTCCCTGTTCCTGATACAGGGCTCCGCATGCCGGCTAACCGGTCAGGCGACGGCGACCTCTCCATCTGTCTCGACCTGACTGCCACTGTCTCTGGCACCGGCGCTCTTCGAGCGCTGATTCAGCACCCAGTCCACTCGAAGCTCGACTTCCCCTTCGCTCCATGGCTTCGTCACATAGTCGACCGCGCCCATGAACAGTGCGTCCTCGCGGTCCCTTGGCCTCGCCCTCGCGGAGATCATGATCACGGGAATATCTGCGGTATCGCGATGGGACTTGATCTGCTCAAGCGCCTGGAACCCATCCATCCCGGGCATGTTGATGTCCAACAGAATGGCATCCGGGCTGGTTTTCCGGGCCATATCCAGCACATCGATGCCGTCTGAAGCCTCTTCTATTTCGTGGCCGGCTTCTTCCAGTGTGACGGCCAGCGCCATCCTGACATCCGGGTCATCATCAACGATCAGAATCTTTCCCATCCATGTGTCCCTTTCCGAACTTACTGCGCTGTTGAGGTTCCCGCCTGGCTCTCCAAATTCTGGGTGATGCCCACCAGCGCGGAAAGTCCCGCCAGTATCGAAATCGCGGACCACTGGCTCACCCATTCGCGGGCCGGGCGCACGGGAAGAGAGCCGATTGGCTCATTGCCGGCGGCAGGGGCCCCAATATCTCTCTACTGCCTGATTCGACACCGGCGCTCAGCCGCGCAGCGCGCTCAGTCGCGCTGCGCTCTGATCTCGTCCCGAAGCGCCGCCGTCGCCGCCTCGTCGACTTCCAGCGTGTCCGGATCGACGATGACTCCGTAGGCCTCGGCGGCATGGGGTATGGAGACTTTCTCGTCCAGGACGTCCCTTGCCACGAGGGCGAGGTCGCGCTCGAGCGGGTCGCCCCAGCCGCCGCCGGACGACATCTCGTGCCGCAGCACGTCGCCCTCTTCGATCTCCACCTGCACCATCGTGCGTAGCAGAATTTCGTCTGGGCCCGGATTAAGAATGTTCTGCGATCTGCTTCCCGGCCCGCCGCCGTGGAGCCCGTATGGCGGGAATTGGCGTTTGTCGGAGCGGATCTGCAGCGTCGCGTGCCCGGCGAGATTTTTTATCTGCCGAACATGCCCGAGCGAGCCGCGGAATTTGCCCGGGCCGCCCGTATCCTGGATCAGGCCGTAGGCTTCTATGAGGACGGGATGATCCGCCTCCGCGATCTCAACCGGCGTGCAGGCAATATTGGCTGCCGGATGCGGCACGCCATCGGGGCCGTCGCCGGTGGGGCGGCCGCCGCGGCCGCCTGCGAAAAGGTCCACGAACGCGAACGCGGTGTGGTCTTCGTGGTATCCACCCACCGTGATGTTCGTGTTCCCGCCTTCCCCATCGGCCGGAACCCGGTCGGGCACTGCCTGCGCCAGCGCGCCCATGACCGCGTCCATGGTCCGGAATCCGGTTATTCCCCGGGCTGCACATGGCGCAGGGTGGACCGGGTTGACCACCGTGGCCTCCGGCACATGCACGTGGATTGGCCGCTGATAGCCGGCAGCGTTAGGGATTCCAGGGTCCATGATGAGCCTGATCGCCCCGTAGATGGCTGCTTCCGTGAATGGCAGGGGTGAGTTGATACCCACTCTGACCTGGGGTGTGGACCCGGCCAGGTCTACCTCGATCTCATCGCCCTTGATCGTCAACTTGACGCATATCTTGACCGGGCCTTCGGGAGTGTTGTCGGCGTCGATGTACGACTCCCACTCATACACCCCGTCCGGCAGCTCCGATATCTCCTGGCGGGCCAGCCGTTCGCTGTAGTCGAGAAGCTCATCGGAGTAGTTGCGAATGGTCTCCGCGCCGTAGCGACGTGAGAGCTCGAGGTATGACCGCTCGCCGATGGCGATTGCCGCGATCTGCGATCTCATGTCGCCGAGCACCATCTCAGGCACGCGCACGTTGATTTTTATCATGGCGAACAGTGTCTCGTTGGCTTCGCCGCGTTCGTAAAGCTTGAGCGTTGGGATCCGCAGGCCGTCCTGGTAGATCTCGACGGACTCCGTGGCGTTGCTGCCGGAGACGAGGCCTCCGATGTCAGCCTGGTGGGCCACGGTCCCGGCGAATGCCTCCAGCTCATCGTTCACATAGATCGGCTTGATGATGAAGACATCCGGAAGGTGAATTCCCCCGGATTCGTACGGGTCGTTGGCTATGAAAACGTCGCCGGGGTAGATGCGGCCCTCGTACTGCCGGATTATCGAGTTTACGATCGATGGGAACGACCCGAGGTGCATGATGATGGTCAGGCCCTGGGCAATGACGCGGCCATTCCGGTCACAAAGGGCCGTGGAGTAGTCCAGGGCGTCCTTGACGATTCCTGAGTAGGCGGTGCGCATTATGGTGATCGCCATCTCATCGACGAGAGAGTCGAGGCCGTTCTGGATCACCTCAAACGTGACCGGGTCGATATCGCGGGTTGTCATGCGGCCCTCCTGAGGACCTGTCCGCTTCTTGTTTCGGTGAAGCTGCCGTCGACGAATGCGGGAACGCCGTTCACGATGGTGTGGCGAACCCCCTCCGCGAGCCGGTTCGGATGATCGAGCGTGCCCTGGTCGGCGATCTCGCCAGGGTCGAACACGGCGATATCGGCGGGCGCGCCTTCGACGAGGCGCCCACGCAGCCCGAGGCCGATGCGGTCGGCGGGCATGGAAGTCATCCGCCGCACCGCCTCCTCCAGCTTGAATACCTTGAACTCCCTCACGGTCTTGCGCAGGTACCATCCTGCCCACGTGTATGCGCCAAGGAAGACCTTTCCGGCAAGCGGGCCGTCCGTGCAAAGGGAGGTGGCGTCCGAGCCGACCATGCAGAGCGGATTTTTCGCCGTATCGATCACCTCGGCGTCTTCGTATGACTTGCAGGTCACGAGGACCGCGTGCGGGTCGGTTGCGTGTTGCGCCAGTACGTCAAAGATCACATCGAAGGGGTCTCCGCGACCGGCGATGTCGGTTATCGACCTGCCTTCAAGATCGGGGCTCATCGGCGCCACGAAGATCGAGACGTTCTCCCAGCCGCCAAGGCCGAAGCTCGTGATGATGTTTTCGTCTTTCGCAAAGGCTAGTCGCGCAGCCGGGGCTCTGAGTACTTCCAGCAGGGCGGACGGGTCCCCCGCCAGATATTCGGCCGGAACGGCGTTGCTCAGATTGGTGATGCCGTGGAGCCGGGTGTGGGTGTCGAACGTGACGTCCTCGCCGGCCGCTGCGGCCCGATCAACGAGCTCAAGGATCTGCTCACGCGCGTCCGGCGGCCCGCCGCGGCGAGGGTTAAGGTGGGATATGTGGAGCGCGACGCCGGAGCTTCGGGCGTTCCGCAGCGCCTCGTCCACAGCTTCGACCGCGGTGACCTCCCGGTTGCGGGTATGCGACGCATAAATGCCGCCGTACTCTGCGACGGTTCGGCACAGTGATTCGATCTCGGCATCGCCGGCGTGCCGCTCAGGCGGGTACTCCAGCCCGGTAGAGAGTCCGAAGGCGCCCGCTTCCATACCCTCACGAAGATCGGCATTCATTGCGGCGATCTCGTCACGAGATGCACGGTGTGAGTGGTCGGCGACGTGGGCAATCCGCAGGTTGCCGTTTGGCACCAGCGTGGCCACGTTCACCGCGGGGCCTGCCGCGGCCATCCTTTCAAGAAATTCGGCGGTCGTATGCCAGTCGATCTCCCAGCCGATTTCTGCGCCATCTATGTGGCCGTAGATGTTGCCGGTGAAGAGCCCGGAGTCGGTTATTGGCGCGCATCCGTGGCCGCAGTTCCCGATTACCTCCGTGGTCACGCCCTGGGATATCTGGCTCTGGGCGCGGGGATCGACAAGGAGGGTGAAGTCCGAGTGCGAGTGGATGTCGATGAAGCCCGGAGAGACGACCATTCCCGTAGCGTCAAGGCGCGCCGAGTCGGCGGCCGAGAGGTCGCCTATCGACGTAATCCTGCCGTTGGAGATGCCTACGTCCGCACGGCGCAGGCCTGCTCCCGAGCCGTCCGCCACCATGCCTCCGCTAACGATTAGATCCGGCAATTTAGTTCTGGCAATTCAGTCGAGCTCGATGTCGATGATGATGTTGGCGGCGGCATCCAGCCTCGCCGACGTTCCGGGCGGCACTACGGTTGTGGCGTCGTACTCCTCGACGATCAGCGGGCCTGCAAGAGGTGATTCTGAGAGGCCGCCCCTCGCCATGATCGGCGTTGTGATGCGGCCGGACTCCGGGCCGAAGTAGACCTGCCGTTCGCCGGATGGGTTGCCTCTGGTGTCGGCCACCGCATGCGGCGGCGGCGTGTCGGTTGCGAACCGGGCCGTAAAGCGCAAATTGACGAAATCCACCGCGTCCGCCTCCGACATGTGGCCGTATGTGCGCTCGTGCTCGTGGTGGAACAGGCTCACGACTTTGACCAGAGCCCGTGCGTCCAGGTCACCGTCTCCAGGCACATCGACCGTCAACTCGTATGCCTGGCCTGAGTAGCGCAGGTCGGCCTGCCGCGTCCACAGGGCATCCGCAGGGGTGATCGCGTCAGCCTCAAGGGCCTGCACAGCGCGATCTCTGAGTCCGCTGTATGCCCTGCTGATGGCAGCAGGCTCTATGGATCGGGCTGCTGAGATGAAGGTCTGGACGAAGTGATATTCGGGGTCGGCCTCCAGAAGACCGACCGCGGAAAAAACGCCCGGCGCAGGCGGGACTATGACCCGGTGGATGCCGAGTGAGCGGGCGATCTCGGCTGCGTGGACGGGGCCGCTGCCTCCGAATGCGAGCATGATGAAGTCCCGCGGGTCGCGGCCTCGGTATGTGGAGACGGCCTTGATCGCCCGGATCATGGTCACGTTGGCGATTGCGAATACGCCGGAAGCGGCTTCTTCCTCGCTCATCCCGAGCGGATCCGCCGCCGAGGTCCGAATGGCCTGCCGCGCTAGATCGGCGTGCAACCGGACCGCGCCGCCCGCCAGTTCCTCGGGATTGATGAATCCCAGCGTCACGTTGGCATCCGTGATCGTTGCATCCGCACCGCCCGCCCCGTAACAGGCCGGACCCGGTGACGCGCCCGCGGACTCTGGCCCGACCTTGAGCGCGCCGCCGCGATCGACGGAAACGATGCTGCCGCCGCCCGCGCCAACTTCAGCGATGTCGATGACGGGAAGTTTGAGGGCATGCCCGCGCCCCTTTACCAACCGGCTGGATAGCGATATTCCTGCGCCTACTTCGTACTCGGTGGTGAGCGCCCGCTCGCCGTCCTCGATGATCGAAGCCTTTGCGGTGGTGCCGCCCATGTCGAACGTGATGACGTTCTGCAATCCGAGGCGCTCTGCGAGCCGGTGTGCGCCGACGACTCCGGCCGCGGGGCCCGACTCGATAATCTGGGCGGGAGTTTCAGCGGCCGCGGCGGCAGACATCACTCCCCCGTTGGATTGCATGACGCGAACGGGCGCGCTGATCCCGATGTCCTTCAATCGCCTGCCAAGCGCCCGAATGTACCGATTTACGAGGGGGCCGATATAGGCGTTCACGACTGTCGTGCTGGTGCGCTCGTACTCCCGAATCTCCGGCAGCACCTTTATGGAGACCGAGAGGTACGCCTCGGGCAAAGCCTCCTTCACCAGCTCGGCGACCCTCTGCTCATGCTCGCCGTTTCGATATGAGTGGAGCAGGCATACGGCGACAGCCTCGGCGCCGTCCTGCCTGATTCGCTCGATGGCACGAGTGACGGAAGCGATGTCCAGCGCGGTTATGACGCTGCCATCCGCTGCCATCCGCTCGTCGACCTCAAGGCGCAGGCGTCGCTCGACCAGTGGCGGAGGCGGGGTGTAGTTCAGGCTGAACAGTTCCGGCACGCGCAGGCGGCGCAACTCCAGGACGTCGCGAAAGCCTTTCGTAGTTATCAGGGCGGTCTTCGCGCCCTTGTTCTCCAGGATGGCGTTCGTTGCTATGGTCGTGCCGTGCACTACCTCACGGATTGACTCCCCGGCCATCTTCAACTCCTGGAGCATGGCCACGGCGCCTTCAGCGATTCCTCTGGAGTAGTCGTCTACGGTTGAACTGACTTTACGAGTGGTATAGCGGCCATCGGGGGAGATCAGAACCAGATCCGTGAATGTCCCGCCTATGTCGGAGCCAAGGCGGTAGGTTCCGTTCGCTGAGGGTGTCAATTAGCGCTCCTGAATGCGTGCACTGCACTGCCCCGGCTGGCGGGACTGGCAGAGCGCATAGTATTCCTCTGGGCTCAGATGGGCCATAGAGATGCGCAGGGGCGGGCGAAGAAGCGCGCGGTGAAAAGAAATACAAAAAAGAAAGAGGCCCGCGGTGCCGTGGGCCTCTCGCAAGATGAGGGAGGATCCGATTCAGCCGGAACCGTTCCCGACTCGAGCGATTAGCTCTTGCCGATCTTGAACATCTTGGTGCCGCAAGTCGGGCAGATGCCCTTGGTTGCCGGGCGGCCGTTCTTCATGGTGACCTGTTCGGTGCTCTTCATTTCCCTCTTGGTCTTGCACTTCATACAGTAGCCCTGCATAAGGACCTCCGATACTCGCGTCGCCCGTTTGTGTCGGCTCAGGGCTTCGCCGGATCACCTCTTGAGCCAAGAGGAAACCTGATGTAAACGTAACTGATCTCACGATCAGCGCAACCATCGTTATTTGAACTGTGCGCACGTGTCAACTGAACAAGACCGGCCAGATCGGCCTGAACAGCGTCTCAAACGTGAGGAACTGCAACGTTTGTAGGACAGTAACTGCTCAAAACCGTAGGTAAATCGGCATTTGAAGGCCAAAAGCGGCCCTGCACGGTGGCCCTGCATGATGTATCCACGATGCGCGGAAACCCTGTGGAAATGTTTCCCAGCGCTCCCAGCCTGAGTTCGCGCGCAGTCGTGGGAATGGCATCGCCGCGATGGCCGTCAGACTTTCGTAGCCCTGCCGAAATCGGCCGGCCCGGACGCGGCTAGCCGAGAGTCTTCCGTATCGCCGTCACAACCTTCTCGGGAGTGGGGTAGATGAGCGGTTCAAGGGCGGGCGAGTAGGGGACGTTTACCTGTTCGGTGGCAACCTTCATTATCGGCGCCTGGAGGGACCAGAATCCCTCTTCAGCGACGATCGAGGCAATCTCGCTCGCCGCGCTGCAGACCTTGTGCGCGGGGTCTACGATCACCAGCCGACCGGTCTTTTCGACGGACTTGAGGACCGTATCTTTATCGAGTGGCACGAGCGTCCTCGGGTCAATCACTTCCACGGAGACGCCTTCCTGCGCCATCACATCCGCGGCGGCTTCGGCGTGGGCTACGCCGCCCGCGATCCCAACGACGGTGACATCGCTGCCTTCGCGGACGATGCGAGCCTCCCCGAACGGGACGAGCAGCTCGCCGTTCGGCAGGTCTTCGTTCGCCGGCACTTCGCCGCGCGAGCTTATGGCGATTCCGTCTTCAAAGAGGATGCAAGGATCGTTGTCCCGGACGGCCGTTTTCAGAAGCCCCTTGGCGTCATACGGGTTGGTGGGGCAGATGATCTTGATTCCGGGGCAGTTCATGAAGACAGGGTAGTTGCGGTCCGAGTGGTGGGCGGCGGCGCCGCGGGCGTAGAACATCCGGGCGCGCCACACGACCGGGAGGGTTGCCTGGCCGCCGAACATGTACCGCATCTTGGCGGCCTGGCTGATCATCTGGTCCATGCCCACCCAGAAGAAGCTGGTGACCGTCTCGACGATGGGGCGCTGACCGACGAGGGATGAGCCGATGGCCGCGCCGAAGAAGCCGCTCTCCGAGAGCGGCGTATCTATCACGCGGCTCTCGCCAAAAAGTTCCAACAGGCCGGCGGAAGCTCCATAGACGGACTGGCGGATATCTTCGCCCATGAGATAGACGGACTCGTCGCGCTCCATCTCTTCGCGGGTGGCTTCAGCAATTGCGGCCATGTAGGTCATTTGGGGCATGGAATGTTTCCTTGCTTATCGGGGGTTATCGGGGGTTATCGGGTGCTCCCAGGCCTGGGTCGAGTTGAACCGCTCAGGGCGCGGGAATGGGATCCGCCCACATGTCTTCAAAGAGATGTTCTGGCTCGGGATAGGGGCTCTGACGCGCGAACTCCAGGGCTTCGGCCACAAGAACCGCTACCGCGGCTTTCACCTCGTCGCACTCTTCCCGCGTCGCGATACCCGTTGAGATCAAGGCCTCTTCGTGGATATCAAGGGGATCCCGTTTGCGCCACTCCTCGATTTCTTCTTCGCTCCTGTAGGCGGATTTCCTGACCCGCTCGAGACCGAGTGAATGGTCCTCATAGCGGTATGTCAGTGCCTCGATCAGTGTCGGGCCGTCACCCGCCCTCGCCCGCTGGACCGCTTCGGTCGTCACCTCGTAGACGGCGATGGCGTCCTGGCCATCCACCAGCACGCCCGGCATGTTGTAGGCGGGCGCGCGGTCCGAAACATGCTCTACAGCCACCGAGTTCTTGTAGGAGGTGGTGATGGCGTACTGATTGTTTTCGCACATGAAGATGACGGGCAGTTTCCAGAGGGAGGCCATATTCATCGACTCGTGACAGACACCCTGATTGGAAGCGCCATCGCCGAAGAAAACCAGGGACACGAAATCTTTGCCCTGTTGTTTGGCTGCGAGGGCGGCGCCGGTGGCAATGGGGACGGATGACGCGACGATGCCTGACTCGCCAAGAATTCCAACGGAGAAGTCAGCGAGATGCATGGAGCCGCCCTTGCCCTTGCAGTAGCCGCCCTGTTTGCCAAGCAGCTCTGCAAGCGCTCGTTTAAGATCCGCGCCTTTGGCGATAGGATGGCCATGGGAGCGGTGATTGCCAGCGATGTAGTCCGTGTCGCGCAGCGCCGCGCATGCGCCCACGGCGACCGCCTCTTCTCCGATGTAGGGGTGGGCTGGTCCTTGAAGTTCGCCGGTGGAGTGAATCTCGATGACCGTCTCTTCGAACAGCCGGATTCGCCACATCCGATTGAGCATCAACATAAGGGTGTCTTTATCCGGGGGCATGTTCTACTCCTGTAGCGGGCGACTATGGTGCGGCGCAGTATAGACCCGTTATCAAGCGTCGGTGAGTGGGCTGCGTCTCGCCGGTCGTTCAGGTACTCTTTCCGTTCGCCCTGAGTTGCCCTTGAGTTACAGCAGGGAATCATCACTCATCTACACGCACCGCGCCGGTATGAGCGACGTCTAACAACCTGATATGCCACCATTCAATTTCATTCAACTGGCCGATCCTCAATTTGGCATGTCGGCCAGCCTCAGCAGCAGGCCGGATGCCGAGATAGCCGACATGGCGAGCCGCGGCCTGAGGGTCCGGCGGGTGGCGCCGTTCGAGGGCTTCGGGCCTGAGACCGCGGCGTTCGAAGAGGCGATCGCACAGGCCAACCGCTTGAGGCCGGAGTTCGTGGTCGTCTGCGGTGATATGGTCAACGACCCTGACAGCAGTGACGAACGGGCGGAAGTCCTGCGCATCGCGGGACAACTCGATCCGTCGATTCCGATCCACTGGGTAGCCGGAAACCACGACGTCGGCGCCGATACAGTCGTGCCGACGCCTGCGAGCATGAAGGCGTACCGGGACGTCTGGGGGGATGACTTCTTTTCATTCCAGCGCGAAGACGTGTCGTTCATAGTGCTCAATACGAGCGTCATGGACCACCCAGAGCAGGTTCCGGGCGAGTTGGAGTCTCAGATGCGGTTCCTTGAGGCTGAGCTCCGGACGGCCAGGAAGCGGGACTCCTCACAGATCATCGTGTTCACACACTACCCGTTTTTCCTGGAGAGCCCGGAAGAGGGTGATGGCTACTTTACGGTGGCAAAAGAGCGCCGCATGCCTGTGATCGAGCTGTTCCGGAAGTACGGTGTTTCAGCGGTCTTCGCCGGCCACTGGCACAGGAACAACTACGCAGAGGACGACGGGATGCTGATGGTGGCGACCGGTCCGGTTGGATTTCCGCTGGGTGATGATCCATCCGGTTACCGCGTCGTCGAAGTTCACGACGGCGGAGTGAAGCACGAGTATCACGAGCTGGTGAAAGGTCAGCCGGCGGCCGGGGACGAAGAGTAGGTATCAGATAAAGAGCGGCAGACTACTGCCGGTTTGGAGTGCATAAGGCGTCGGCGCCCGGGCCGGGCCACTTTCCGCCTACCTGCGCACGTACTTCGAGACCGTAGGACGGGATACACGGAACTGCCGGGCCACTTCACTCTGGGACCAGCCTGCCTCGACCTGGTGGACCAGATCAAGCCGGGATAGATAGGTGAGTTTCGCGTTACGATGCCACATGGGGAGCCTCCTTTTGTGCTGCGTTCAATTCACACAGCAACAACAGTGAGGTTCCCCACTATGTGTAAACAACCTCTATGAGAGGTACAGCTAGGCTACTTCGAGCAGGTGGATACTGAACAGTTCTTCCGGGTCCATCCAGACCCGCCTGCTCTGGAAACCTGCCTGTTCGGCAATTTCAGTGAAGGTGCTGATCGTGTACTTGTGTGAGT
>JADFPB010000082.1 GCA_022562515.1 Chloroflexota bacterium
CATAGAGCGCGCGCAGTACCTGTGGGCGACAGATGAAGAGGCGCTTGACGGTTTCGATCTGCTGTCCCGTCTGGAAGGCATCCCGCCCGCGCTGGAACCGGCGCACGCGCTCGCAAGGCTAGGGGAACTCGCACGGGACGTTGGGAAAGGCGGCACTGTGCTGTTCCTGCTCAGCGGCCGCGGCGACAAAGACCTGGAGATCGTAGCGCGCGCCCGCGGCATAGAGTTGTAGAAAGCCGCCCTCACGCCGCCTGCAGGGGGAGGTCTGAGACCTGTCCTCGCGTCCGCCGAACACAACGATTCGCCTGGCCCTCGCCGACCAATCGCCATCTGGTAAGGGGAGTTCCCGATTCCGCATCGAGACGTCCCCGAGCGTGGTCGCGGGATGCCGACGGGAGCCGGCAGCTGCCCGGGAACCCTGGGAGAACACGGTAGAAACGCCGCCGGGTGGTTCGGCATCAAATCTCAATGTGAATGGGAAAGATATGCTAGTCTCGATAGAATCCCATTCCCCTTTTGATCAGTAACTAGAGACGCCGTTTTCCCTTGCGCGTTCCGCGCGGGGCGCGCACTTACCAGAGGCATACAGAGATGCCCGAAGGCTTCGACATAAAGTGGGCGGCCGTGGCAATCGCCGCGGGCGTTGCCCTGATCGCGATCCTCGGGATGTTCATGACGTCCTGGATGATCTCTCCGAAACGTCCCTCTGCACAGAAGGGCATCGCCTACGAGTCCGGCATTCCGCCGCGCGAGTACCGCTGGTCCCAGATCAACATCCGGTATTACATATTCGGCCTGCTCTTCCTGATCTTCGATGTGGAAGCTGTGTTCCTCTTCCCGTGGACCGTCACCTTCCTGAAATCGCCCGACATCGTGTTTTACGAGATGCTCGTCTTCCTGGGAATCCTTCTCTTCGGACTGTTCTTCGCATGGCGAAAAGGGGCTCTTAATTGGAGATAGAGCAGGGTCGTGGCAATACGCCGGCGGAGAGTCCGTTCCAGCGCGTGATGCCGGGCATCATGACGGCCCGCACAGACGAAGTCTTCGCGGCGGCCCGGAAGTCTTCGCTATGGCCGCTGACATTCGGCCTCGCGTGCTGCGCCATCGAGCTGATCAGCACCTTCATGCCGCACCACGATCTCGACCGATTCGGCATCGTGACATGGCCGACACCGCGGCAGTCCGACCTGATAATCATCGCCGGCACGGTGGTCAAAAAGATGGCCGACCCGATCAAGCTCCTCTACGAGCAGATGCCGGACCCCAAGTGGGTCATCGCCATGGGTAGCTGCGCCACGAACGGCGGTCCGTACTATCGCTCATACTCAGTAGTCATGGGTGTCGATCACATCATCCCGGTAGACATCTACGTCCCGGGCTGTCCCCCCAGGCCGGAGGCGCTAATGCACGGTCTCATGGAATTACAAAAGAAGATCACGTCAGACGCCAGGGCTCGAAAACTCGGTTGACCACAGAAGAACAGGGCCCCGAATCCGGCCCGGAATCAGAAACCAGACGCCCCGCGCCAATCACCGCGCAGAAGGGCCGCCACAAACCCGATGCAGATACGGTGGAGGCGGCGCTTACCCCATCCGGGGAGGCCCTCGCCGCGCTACTCCCGGAGCTGCTCGCAAAGTTCCAGCCGGAGATAGGCGCGGATATCGATGAAGTCGTATGCCGCGTCGCCCCGGAGAGCGTCGCCGAAGTCTGCGCCACACTGAAATCAGACACTCGCACGTCCATGAAATACCTGCGGCTTCTCACAGTCGTCGATTACGAGGAAAACGACGGGGAGTTTGAAGTCGTCTACCACCTCTATTCGCTTGAACACCAGCACAAGATGGTGCTCAAGGCCCGCGTCCCGGCGGCTGAGCCTGCGCTGCCAACGGCCACGGGCGTCTGGCGCGGCGCGGACTGGTACGAGCGCGAGATGCACGATCTGTTCGGCGTCGAGTTCTCAGGCCACCCGAACCTGGTGACCCTCATCCTTCCGGACGGCTTCGAAGGCTACCCCGGCCGGAAGTCATATCCGCTGCACGACTACGACGAGTGGTAAAGGCGCAGATCACCTGATGCCAGAACGGCCAAATACGCCAACCATTATCGACAACGGCCAGGGCAGCACGGACATGTGGATCAACATGGGTCCGCAGCACCCTGCTACCCACGGCGTCTTCCGCATGGAACTCGCCCTGGACGGCGAGTTGATCGTCGACGCCACATCTCACATCGGCTACCTGCACCGCGGCTCGGAACGCCTCTTCGAGAACGAGATCTACTCTCAGATCATTACGCTGTTCGACCGCCTCGATTACGTCTCGAACTTCAACAACGAGCTCGTCCTCGTCATGGCTGTCGAGAAGCTGATGAGCCTCGAAGTTCCGGACCGGGCCGAGTACATAAGGGTCATTCTCTGCGAGCTCAACCGCATCGCCAGCCACCTTGTCTTCATCGGCACATTCGCGCTCGACATGGGGGCCCTCACGCCGTCGCTATACACATTCAGAGACCGGGAGAAGATCCTGGCGCTGTTCGAGGCAACAAGCGGCGCCCGCATGATGCACAACTACTTCCGGGTCGGTGGCATCAAACAGGACGTAATAGATGACTTCCCGCAACGTGTCGAGTCGTTGCTCGGTGAACTGGAGCGCGGCATCGACGAGGCCGACCAGATTCTCTCCCGCGGCGAGGTGTTTGTCGAGAGGACGCGGGGCATCGCGGTGATCGACGGCGAAACGGCCCTGGACTGGGGCCTGACCGGCGCCTGCCTCCGGGCCTCCGGAGTGGCCTACGACGTACGCGTGGACGAGCCCTATTCGGTCTATGACCGGCTCGACTTCGCGGTTCCGATCGGCACGGCCGGCGATACGTGGGACAGATACTACCTGCGGGTGCTGGAGGCCCGGCAATCGATCATCATAATCCGCCAGGCGCTTCAGCAGATGGAGCCGGGGCCGATACAGACTAAAGTGCGCGCCATCGCCCGTCCGCCGAAGGGCGAGGTCTATGTCCACGCCGAAAATCCGCGCGGTGATTTCGCCGTCTACCTGGTCTCCGAAGGCGGCGAGAGTCCCTATCGCCTCAAGGTGCGCCCGCCCTCATTCTGCAACCTCATGGCCCTGCGTGATCTCCTCATCGGACACTACGTCGCCGATGCGGTCGTGATACTCGGGTCGCTCGACATCGTGCTCGGCGAGGTCGACCGGTGAACGAGTTCAACTGGACATTCATCGCCATCGCCGTTCTGGGCCTGTTCGGCCTCTTCTCTTTCCTGGCAACCGTCGTCCTATCGCTCACCTGGTATGAGCGCAAGATGCTGGCCCGGATACAGATGCGCGTGGGACCGTCCAGAGTCGGGCCGCACGGCCTGCTGCAGCCTATTGCGGATGCCCTCAAACTGCTCGCCAAGGAAGACGTGCATCCCACGGCTTCCAGCAAGACCCTCTTCTGGGTTGCGCCGGTGCTCGTTTTCGTTCCCGCGTTCCTCGTCTGGGTCACAATCCCGTTCGCCAACGGCCTGGTGGTTCAGCCACAGCAACTTGGCCTGCTCTACGTAGTCGCCATCTCCACCCTCGGCATCGTCGGCCTGCTACTCGCCGGATACGCCTCAGCCAGCAAATATTCCGTTCTTGGCGGCATCAGGGCGGCCGCACAGCTCGTCAGCTACGAGATCCCGATCATCGTGGTCGTCCTCTCCATCGCCGTCCTCGTGCAGTCTCTCGACCTGCGCGACGTGATCACCGGCAACGAAGTGATGATCGGGGACCGGATCGTCTCGTTCGATGGACAGGGGTCGATACCGTTCGCGTTCATAATGCCCATGGGAGTCGTCATCTTCCTTATCGCAGGTTTAGCTGAGCTGGGCCGCACTCCCTTCGACATCCACCACGCCGAATCAGAAGTTGTCGGCGGCCCGTTCCTGGAGTACAGCGGCGCACACTGGTCCGTATTCTTCCTCGCTGAGTACATCAACACCTTCCTCATCGCCGCCCTCACTGTGCTCCTGTTCTTCGGTGGCTGGAGCTGGCCGTCGCCACCGGAATCTATCTTCGGGACCGCCCTCCAAGAGTGGCAGACGGACGCTCTGGGAGTGGCCTGGTTCCTCTTCAAGACATACCTCGTCGTCGGGCTGTTCTTCTGGATCCGCGGCACCTACCCGCGCCTCCGAATCGACCAGCTCATGGCATTCGGCTGGCAGGTCCTCATCCCGCTCTCATTCATCAATCTGATCCTGATGGCTATCGTTATGTTCTACGGCTGGCCGCTCTGGACGATGACCGCCTTCTCCGTGCCGATGCTGGCAGGCGGAGCCTTCCTTATCGCCCGCCGGAACGATCGCAAGGTGAATACCGGAAGCGTCACGCTGTACCGCAAGCAGAAGCGTCCGGACGGCGGGAATAAGCTCGTGCCACAAGAAGAAGCAGGCGACTGATGCTCAATTCAGTCAAGGCCCTGAAAGTAAGCCTGGGCACGATGATGCGTCGGAAAGTCACCGCCGAGTACCCGGATGAACACCTGCCGCTACAGGACAGGTTCATGGGTTTCCCCGCACTCACGTGGGACGAGGCCAGGGACGAGCCATTCTGCACCGGCTGCATGGTCTGTGTCAGGTACTGCCCAACGCAGTGCATGTCGGCGCAGATGACGGACAACCCGAAGTTCGCCGATGGAGACAGCCACCGCAAGAAGATCATTGAAACCTTCGAGATCAACCTTGGACGCTGCATTCTCTGCGCCATCTGTGTCGACGTATGTAACTTCGACGCCATCGAGATGAGCACCGAGCACGAGCGCAGCGAGCGGTTGCGCGACGCAAATCGCGTTGACCTCCCCGCTCTGCTGGAGATGGGGAAGGCCTACCAGGAAGAGTCGAGCTGGAAGCAGTCCAAGCCCAACGCCGCCTCACCAAAAGAGAAAGAGGCGATAGCCGCCGCGAAGGCCGCGAAAGAGGCCGCCGCAGAGGCAGAAGCGGCGTCAGAAACTGAGTCCATGGCTCCTGAATCTGGCGATGCCGGAGACACCCCTGAACAGCCAGAAACGCAGTCAGTAACCCGGCCGGAAGCTCAACAGGAAAATTCGACTTGAGTGGCGGCCTGATCGTCTTCTACGTCCTGTCCGCAGTCACCGTGATCGGCGCGCTCGGAGTCGTTTTGGACCGTAACGTCGTGCGGGCAACCCTGATGCTGCTAATCGCCCTGCTGGGTGTGGCCGGTATCTTCCTGGTAGCCTTTGCAGAGTTCCTCGCGCTGGCCCAGATCCTGATATATGGCGGCGCCGTCACCATCGTCGTCCTCTTCTCGATCATGCTAACCCGCACTGCCGATTTGCGCGTTAACCTGGACAACCCCCAGCGGCCGCTGGCCGCCCTGATAGCAATATCCGCGTTCGTTTTGCTCACGCTTACGTTTGTCTACAGCGACATAGACGAGCTGGACGAGACAACAAGCGTCGCCGTCGTCGGCGATAAATCAGGCTCATCCGGGTTCGAGACTATCGGTGACGTCCTCTTCAACCAGTGGGCCATCCCGTTTGAAATTGCTTCACTCGTGCTGTTGGTCGCAATGATCGGGGCCATCGCCCTGGCGCGTGATGATGATCCTGACGAACCCATCGCAGCGGCGACCGAAGCGGCGGAGTCCGAAGCCTGATGGACCTGCAACTCATTCACTTCCAGATTCTCGGCGCGCTGCTCTTCAGCATCGGCATATACGGCGTGCTGGCGCGCCGCAGCGCGGTGCTCGTGCTGATCTCCATCGAGCTAATGCTCAACGGCGTCAACATTAATCTCATCGGCCAGGCTGCCCTGGTCGACCGGCCACCAGACGAACGGGTCTTCGGCCAGATCCTCGCCATCTTCATCCTCACCATCGCCGCAGCCGAGATCGGACTGGCGCTCGCCATCGTCCTGCGAATCTTCCGCAACCGCGGCACCGCGAATACGGACGAAATGGACCTGATGAAGTGGTAGCCCCATTGCCACCCCCCACGCCCCGTAGGGGCGAGGCTCTCCTCACCCGCTCGCAGGCCACCCGGGTAGTCATCCGGAGCGATGCCCAGCGCGCGCAAGCAGCCACGGTAGCCATTCTGAGCTTCGTCCTGAGGCCGTCGAAGGGCCGGTCGAAGAGTGGCGGCATAACCACGACTCGGCGCTCTCCCAATAGCCATGTTCCCGCGGGCGCCGCCTGACCATGGAACTGGCATTCCTCGCACCCGCCATTCCCGCGGTCGCCTTCATCGCCATCCTCCTCTTCGGCAGATGGCTCCCCGGCAAAGGCTCATACCTCTCCATCGGCGCCATAACTGCGTCGGTAGTCATCTTCTTCATCCTCCTGATCGACCTGGTGGACAACGGTGGCGGCGTCTCCACAATCGACTGGTTCGAAGTCGGCTCGTCCCAGTTCACGCTCGGCACGTCCGTCAGCCCGATCTCGGTCGCCATGATCGGAATCGTCTCCTTCGTCTCCCTGATGATTCAGATCTACTCGCTCAAGTACATGGAAGGCGACCCCCGCATCGGTTGGTACTTCGCCGTCCACTCGCTCTTCGCCGCCGCCATGATGGCCCTGGTACTGGCAGACAACCTCCTCTTCCTCTACATCGCGTGGGAAGGCGTAGGACTCGGCTCATACCTGCTAATCGGTTTCTGGTGGGAGCGCAGATCGGCCACAGAGGCGGCGAAGAAGGCGTTCATCACCACGCGCATCGGCGATGTCGGCCTGCTGATTGGGATCATTCTCCTGTTCCGCGAAACCGGCACGTTCGAGATAGCCGCAATCTTCGAGGCCGCTGAAGCCGGCGAGATAGGCCAAAACATCCTCAACTGGTCGATGTTCCTCATATTTCTCGGTGCCGCGGGCAAGTCCGCACAGGTCCCGTTCCACGTCTGGCTGCCGGACGCCATGGAAGGCCCAACCCCGGTCAGCGCCCTCATCCATGCCGCAACCATGGTCGCCGCGGGCGTATTCCTGATCGCCGTCCTCTTCCCCCTCTACCAACTCACCCCGTTCGTCCTCGACCTGATCGCCGCGATCGGAGTCACCACCGCGCTCGGAGGCGCCATGATCGCGGTGGTCATGACGGACATGAAGCGCATCCTGGCCTACTCAACCATCAGCCACCTCGGGTTCATGATGCTGGCGCTCGGCGCGGGAGAAGTCGGCGTTGCGATGTTCCACCTGTTCGCCCATGCCTTCGCGAAGGCTGTCCTCTTCCTCGCCGCAGGCAGCGTCAACCACGGCACCGGCCAGACAGACGTGCGGAAGATGGGCGGCCTCTGGCGCAAGATGCCGATAACGACCGTGACGTTCACCATCTCAGCCCTCTCGCTCGCCGGCCTGCCGCCGCTGGGTGGCTTCTTCTCCAAGGACGAGATCCTGCTCGCCGTCTGGGACGGACGCATCAGCGGCGCGTACCTGATCGTCGCCCTCATCGCCGTTGTCTTCAGCGCCATCTACACCTCACGCATCATCTACAAGGTCTTCTTCGGGCCCGCGTCTGACGAGAGCGCCAGCGCCCACGAGTCGCCAATCGCAATGATCGGCCCCATGATCCTCCTCACCGCCTTCGGCGCCGTCGGCGGCGCGATCGCATTTGAGTGGGGCGGCTTCGGCGGGATAATCGGCTGGGTGGCGAATGAGGCGGAGGCCCACGGCATCGAGTTCACGATCTGGCTGACCGTTCTCTCGGCTGCGCTCGCCATCGGGTCCATGGCAATCGTCTTCCGGATGCTTCAGGCAGGCGATTCCACAATCCCATCCATACGCCGACGTCTCTCCGTGGCGCAGCGCCTGCTAGAAAATCGCTTCTATTTCGACGAGCTCTACCAGTGGTTCATCGACCGCGTCGTCATGACCACCTCAGGGGTGGTCGGCTGGTTCGACCGCCGCGCGATCAACGACGAAGGCGTCGACAGGTTGCCGAACGCCACGGGCTGGTGGGGCCGGGAGATGCGGTACCTCCAGACAGGCAAGGTCTACAACTACGCGGCCGGCATGGCCGCCGGCGCGGCGATCGGCGTGATCATCTGGTGGGTCCAGTGAGAGACGCGCGATGCTGAACTCAGAAGGATTCGACCAGGCCGTCCTCACCATCATCACCGGCCTGCCGTTCGCCGCGGCCCTGATTCTTATCCTGTGGCCGGGCCGCAACAGCACTCACTGGAAATATTTCTCGGTGTTAGTCGCCGTCGTCACGATGGGGCTGTCGCTCTACGTCCTGCTCCAGTACGACCACGGCTTCAGGCTTGACGCCGAGAAGTACCAGTTCGTAAAGGACTGGGAGTGGCTCCCCAGCATGGGCATTTCATTCCACGTCGGGGTAGACGGCATTTCCGCAGTCATGATCTTCATGACCGGCATCATCTACATCGCTGCGATGCTCATGACCTGGAGCACGGAGAAGCGGGTCAGGGACTACCTGGTCCTGCTCCACATTCTCGTTGGCGGTGTATTCGGAACCTTCACGGCCGTAAACCTGTTCTTCCTCTTCTTCTTCTACGAGGTCGCCGTGCTGCCCATGTTCATACTGATCGCCTTCTGGGGCAGCACCAGCGAGAACCTGAAGGTTTATCTAAGTCTCTGGAAGACGAATTTCAGGCGCACAAAAGAGTACGGCGCCATGAAGCTCGTGATCTTCCTGGTCGGCGGCTCAATCGCGGTATGGATCGCCATACTTGCCCTGTTCATCGAGTCCGGCGCCGATTCGTTCGATTTGATTTCGCTCCAGCAAAACGGCTATAGCGAGGCATTCCAGCGATTCTTCTTCCCCCTGACTATGTTCGGTTTCGGCCTTCTGGCCGGCCTCTGGCCGCTCCATACGTGGTCGCCGGACGGCCACGTCGCGGCGCCAACTTCCGTGTCGATGCTCCACGCCGGCGTGCTCATGAAATTGGGCGCATACGGAATCATCCGTGTCGGTGTCGAGCTGATGCCCGACGGCGCCCATGACTGGGCCCTGGTCCTCATCATTCTCGGCACTATAAACATCATCTATGGCGCGCTCGCTGCAATGTCCCAGCGCGACCTCAAATACATGATCGGCTATTCGTCCGTCAGCCATATGGGCTACGTGCTCGTGGGAATCGGGACGCTGAGCACCATCGGCATGACCGGCGCGGTGCTCCAGATGTTCGCCCACGGCGTAATGACCGCCCTCTTATTCGCCATCGTCGGCTACATATATGAGAAGTCGCATACGCGGGCATATGCGGCCGAGGGCGAGCCGGACGCCGGCTCGGTGAATATGCTGAGAGGCCTGGCGAAGGTCATGCCCATGGGCGCGTTCATCTTCGCCATCGCGGGCCTCGCCTCCCTCGGTCTGCCGGGACTGAGCGGCTTCGTCGCGGAGCTGCTCGTCTTCATCGGCCTGTTCCAGACCTACCCGTGGGCCGGAGTCCTCGCCATCGTAGGAGCGGCCATTACTGCCGTCTACATACTGCGGCTGATGGCAATGGTCTTCTTCGGCACACCGGACACTCGATGGGAGAGCCTGCCCGATATCGCGATCCCGCACCGGATCACCGGCGTAATCCTGGTGGCGACGATGATCACCATCGGCATCACACCCTTCTATTTCCTTGACCTCATCGACTCCGGAGTCGGAATGATCTCGGCGGTGTCCGGTTGAGTGGCGTTAACGTAAACCTGCTCACGCCGGAGTTCATCCTGGCCGGGATGGGCCTGCTTGTGCTTAGCGCAGACCTCGTTTTGCCTCAAGCTCGCAAGCATTGGCTGGCGTGGCTCGGCGTTGCCGGCCTCATCGCGGCCGTGGGCACGGCCCTCATCTACCGGTGGGACCGCGTCGAAGAGCTCTACGGAGGAGTGTTCATCGCCGACAGATTCTCACTCTTCTTCTTCGTCTTCCTCGTGATAATCGGCGGAGCGATCATCATCTCGTCAATCGACTACGTGAAGCAGCACATCAGGCACCCCGGCGAGTACTACGGGCTGATCATCTTCTCCATCCTGGGCATGGTCCTGATGGCCTCCGCAGGCGAATTGCTCACTGCCTACGTCGCCCTCGAGCTGCTCAGCTTCAGCCTCTACGTCCTCGTCTCCCTCAGGAAAAACGACCCGAAAACCAACGAGTCCGGCGTGAAATACATCCTGCTCGGCGCATTCTCATCGGCGATCATGCTCTACGGCATCAGCATGGTCTGGGGCGCCACGGGCACCACGTTTTACAGCGGCATCGCCGAAGTTCTTGCGCAACCCGGCGACCCGGATATCACGCTTATCGTCGGCCTCGGCCTGATAGTCGCGGGACTTGGCTTCAAAGTCGCCGCCGTCCCGTTCCACATGTGGGTGCCGGACGTGTACGAAGGCGCTCCCACCCCCATAACGGCATACCTGGCCATCGGCTCGAAGGCCGCCGCGTTCGCGTTCATCCTCCGCTTCTTCTCCGAGGGCCTGCTGCCCGCGGCCGCCGACTGGCGGGTGCTCCTGGCGGTGATGGCGACCGCGACCATGGTCCTCGGCAACCTCGTCGCAATGGCGCAGGACAACATCAAGCGGCTGCTCGCATATTCGAGCATCGGCCAGGTCGGCTACCTGCTGCTCGGTGTCGCGTCCCTCGGCATCATCAGACCTGGCAGCGATGTCGTGGAGTACTCGACACGCGCCTCCACGGGCGTGATGGTGCACCTCGTCGGATACGCCATCGCCAACCTTGCCGCGTTCCTCGTCGTCACCGTCGTCTACAACCGCACCGGCAGCGATAAGATCTCTGATTACAGGGGCCTCGCAAGCAAGTCGCCGTTCCTCGCCATGGTGATGGCGGTGGCACTCTTCTCGCTCGCCGGCCTGCCGTTCTTCGTTGGCTTCGTCACCAAGTTCTACCTCTTCACCGCTGGCGCAGAAGCCGGATTCCTCTGGCTCAGCGGCCTCGCAATGGCCGCCAGCCTCGTATCCCTTTACTACTACCTCCGGATCGTCCAGAGAATCTACGTCGATAGCCCTCCAGAAGAGGACACGCCAGCCGGAGCAACAGCTGGCGAAACTGCCGACGTCGCGATCTCAGCCGTCGAAGCCAGCGTAATCTCCATTCCCCGCGTCTCCCGGGGCATGCTCGGCGTCTTGCTCGTAGGCATAGTGCTGATCGGCGTATGGCCAACGCTCCTCGTCGAGGCCATCGAAACCGCCACCGCCGCGCTGAGTGCGGCCGCGGGATAGCGCGGCATCAGGCAACGTCGCCATCCGATCCGGCCGGCAACGCCCCACTCCCCCAAAGGGGAGCCGCTTGCCACTCCCGAGCTCTGGCGGACGGCCACGCGGGACGGGCGGGGCGGACCCAGAGACATCTGGCTCATGTAAGATCACCCGACTTCGGCGCGCGCCCCTGGAGGGGTTCTTCGCTGATCGCGCCACTTCAGCGTTCCATGCCCCATGCCAACAAGGAGTCCGACCATGACGAACCCGGACCAGGGCCCAGACGTCAGGTACTCGAACAGACTGGAAGGCAGCGTCGTTGCGATCACCGGCGCAGGCAGCGGCAACGGCCGCGCCAGCGCGCTTCGCACAGGCCGGGAAGGGGCGTCACTGTTCATCAGCGACATCAACGCCGAGCTGCTTGAAGAGACGCTCGGAGATCTGAAAGCGGAGGGAATCGACGCTGCGGGCGGACTTTTC
>JADFPB010000083.1 GCA_022562515.1 Chloroflexota bacterium
GGACGTTGGACTCTCAACTCGGGAAGCCTGCGGAAACACCCTCCGGAACGTCACCGGCTGCCCGCTGGCCGGCGTAGGCGCCAACGAGATTTTCGATGTGACCCCGTATGCGGCCGCCTACGCCCGCTTCTTCCTCCGCCACGAGCTCAGCGGGATCATGCCGCGGAAGGTTAAGTCGGCTTTCTCCGGCTGCGAGGACGACTGCGCGATCACGCCCATCCACGACGTTGGAATCAAGGCGAAGATCAAGGACGGCGTGAAGGGATTTGAGATTGTGATGGGCGGCGGCCTTTCCATCATGCCGAGGGTAGCGCCCACCCTCTACGACTTCGTGCCGGCCGACGATCCGAAGTGGCTACGGATAGTCGAAGCCGCTCTTCGCATATTCAACCGCTCGAATGAAGAGCGGAGGAATCGCATGAAGGCCCGCATCAAGTTCCTCATCGATCGCATCGGCATCGACGAGTTCCGGTCGCAGGTGGAAGAAGAGCTGAAGGGCGACTGGGCGAAGCCGGAGATAGACCTCGAGTCGTTGATGGAAGTTGAGGACGAAGAGGCCATGGTCAGGGCCAAAAACGACCCGCCATCAGGTATTTCGATTAGCGAGATTGATGGTCCGGCCGATTTCAAGGAGTGGGTGGACACCAATGTGGAAGCCCAGCGCCAGGAGGGCTACAACCTGGTCCACGTCGCGCTGACACGCGGGGACATCTTCGTCGCCCAGTTCAGCGGCCTGGCCAGCATAATGCGCAACTATGCCCACAGCCGGGCGAGGATCGACGTTCAGCAGAACCTGGTGCTCCGGTGGGTAAAGACCGAGGACGTGCTCGAGGTTTACAACGCCCTGAAGGCGATTGGGCTGAACGCCTCCGGGAAACACACGATCACGGACATCGTGACATGCCCCGGAACCGACACATGCAAGCTTGGGATCACGGCCTCCATGGGCCTCAACCAGGCGCTGCGCGAGACGCTGGCCGATTACGATACGTCAGATCCGCTGGTCAACGAGATACACATCAAGGCGAGCGGCTGCCCCAACTCATGCGGCCAGCACCACATCGCGAACATCGGCTTCCACGGCGCTGTTATGAAGGGCCCCGGCGGCCAGGTCCCGGCATACGAGGTGTTCCTGGGCGGCCAGTACCAAAACGGCGTCAAGATCGGCGAGCGTATCAAGGCACGAGTGCCAGCTAAGAAGGCGCCTGAGGTGCTCGTGGCAATCCTTGACTACTATAAAAGCCAGAGACGGGACGGCGAGACGTTCAACTCCTTCGTGGAGAGATCGGGCAGCGAGCCGTTTGAAGGCATCATCGGAGAGTTCAAGGATGTTGGGCCGCTCAACCGGGACAACATCTCCAACTACATGGACTGGGAGCGCACCATCATCTACAAGATGGAGCGCGGTGAAGGAGAGTGCGCCGTCTAGGCAGACGCCAATAACCAGCTTCAGACAGGAAGCGGTCCCCCTCCCGATCAGTCGAGACCAATCGAGAACGATCGAGAGATCGTGCGGGGACCGCTTTTTGATTCCCCGCAATAGATCCGGCCGATTAGACGCGGATCAAAAACCAGGGATAAGCGACTCACCAATTCACCCTGGTGGACGCCGATACATGTAGCCGAATCCCCGACGGGTCACCACCAGCCGAGGATCGTCCTGATTCTCTTCGATCTTCTTCCGAAGCCGCCCGATATGCCATTTCACAAGCTCGTCGCTGTTGTACTCCGGGCCCCAGATCCGGCGCAGGAGCTGGTGGGCCGGCATCGGCTGGGCGGACTGGACCAGGGCTACAAGCAGCTCATACTCCGTGCGCGTAAGCTCCACTGCCTGCCCTCGCACGTTCACCACCCTGCGGGTGTGATCAATATGGATCTGGGCGTCGCTGTAGGTATCCGTGGCCTCTTCTCGAGAGGTATATTTGCGGCGAAGGGCCACGCCTACCCGAGCCACCAACTCCCGCATATCCGTACCCTTGACGACGTAGTCATCAGCGCCGCGCTCGAAGGCCTTGAGCTTCTCTGCTATGTCTCCGAATGCGGAGAAGATGATGATGGGAACAGTCGATAGCTGCCGGATGGCCTCGCAGACGTCCATGCCCTTCATGCCTGGCAAAGCCAGATCGAGGAGCACTATATCCGGCTGGAATGAGTAGAACACCTTGAGAGCCTCATCACCGCGCGCCGCGGTGCAGGTCTCATACCCGGCCTCGATAAGCGTCACGTCCATCGCGGCCCGCAGGTCCGCGGTGTCCTCCACTATGAGCACCTTCTGAGCGATTGCCAGGGTGGCGTCGCTTTCCAGCTCCAACATCATGACCATCCCGGACCCTCCTTCGGATCGGCCCCGTCACCGCAGCGGCTCTCTCAGCCGGCTGCCTGGGCTTCAACTATCCGTCAGACAGGTGCCTGGAAGCCTGTGCGCTCGTATCGTTTCGAGTGGGTATTTCTCGCCAGGGGCCTGGGGGAACGCGCTCAATGCGATGGACCGGGCGATGAAGGCTCGCCCGGTCCATTGTTCAGCATTTAGCTGAAACTTGTGGGTGTCACTATTAGCTACAGACAGCCTGCGCCAACAGTCCCGTTGTGTCCCAGGTGTAGGTGCACTTGGTGGTCTGCTGCCTCAGGTAATTGGGGAACAGCGCCGGGTCTGACACTCCAAAGTCGTCGGTAGCAATGGCGTTGACCGTAACAGTCATCGCGGCAGTGTCGGCCATGTAGAGGTCCATGGCGGCCTGAACCGTCGAAACTTCAGTTGCATTTGCCGTCGCGTCACCGGATCCCACGAACTGGGAAACCGTGGGCACGACAACTGCGGCCAGTGCACCGAGGATGCCAAGAACGACCAGCAGCTCGATCAGTGTGAAGCCCCGCTCAGAACGGTCTACCGTGGACCGCTTCTGCGGCATTATGTGAATACGCATGAAAATCCTCCGTCTGGATATAATCCCATCCAACATCGAACTAACTATGCACTGTATCCTGGACAATGTCATGGCCTTTTTAACCACGATGAGTAGTCCTTTGAGGCAACTGAGGCAACCGCACTTCATCTCGTTCCTTCCCCGCTAAATCATGTCGCTATTTATGGCTGTATAGAACACGCATATTATGCGCATATATACGCGAGCGTGTACGCACGTGAAACGGCTTGCCGCATAGCATTCTGGCTTCCCCCACCCGAAACCGGCGCGGGTCGATATGGCTCCGCACTTGCGACCGGGCACACCTTCGCCACACCTTCAGCCACCCGCCGCCACACGGCCCCCACCCGTAGACCACACCTGCGCCACCCCCGGCCCATCCCCGCAACGCCTGGTGGATGGCCGATATTGGGTTTTACGGCCCTTTGGATTGCCTCTGGGCATTGCCCACAGGGCGACGTGAACAAGATGGAGCAGAAATGATGACTGGACTCAAGATCCTGGCTATCGACTCCCACGACTTCTACTGGCGGAGATCATGCGCAACGCTTGAAGCAGACCCCCGATTCGAGATGGTCTACGTGGTCGATTCGGTAGACCAGGCCTTCAACTGCATCGCCGCAGTCGACCCGGATGTCGTGATCCTGGACATAACCCTCCCCGGCTCAGCGACGCTGGATGTCGCCAGCCGAATGATCGAGAACTCAGGCCGAGCCGTCTTCATGGCGGCTACCGAAAGCGTTGACGACGCGAGTCTCAGCCTTGCCATCTCACTTGGCGCTCGAGCCTGCGTGCCCCGTGACATCTCCCCCGGCAGGCTTGCAAACGTGATCACAGAGGTCGCGGAAGGCAGGCTGCCGCTCGAGCGTGAGATCGCCTGCCGGCCCGTGCTGCTCAGCAGCCTGCTCACCGAGTTCCAGCGGAAGCTGCGGCCCACGTTCTCCGAGACCGTCTCGGCTTCGACTTGCCCCCTGACCGGTCGCGAACTGGCCATCCTCTCCCTGGTTGCAGACGGCGAGGCGAACAAAGAAGTGGCAGTCAACCTCGAGATAGCGGAACGCACAGTGAAAAACCACATGGCCAACATCCTGGAGAAGTTGGCCGCCCGCTCCCGGGCACACGCCGTGCGCCTGGCGGTAGAGAACAGGTGGATCTGCCAGTCCGGACAGACTAACGAAGCTCAACTGGTGGAGCTCGCCGCGTGAGCAGCGCGCCTGTTAGTGAATCAAGTCGAGATTCGGGGCGGGAACCGGCTCCAGAGACCGCAGCCGAACGACCGGAGGGCATACTCCCGGCGTTCGACTGGTCGGTGCTCAAGCCCGGCGAGGCCGCGACACATATCGTCCCTGAGTTCGTCGCGCGCCGCTATCTGGCCTTCCCGGCCAGAGTCGACGGTCGGAAACTCACGATGGTCATGTCCGACCCCGGTGACTACTACGCCATCCGGAGCATCGAAGCCCGTTCACGCATGGAGGTCATCCCCGCGTACGGCAACGAACGGGACATCCTGAACGCCATTGACGTCCACTACTCATCTTCAATGCCGGAAGCCGTGGTCGAGGCGATCGACGAGCAGTATGCCGTCCCCGCTGGAATCGACACCGACGACATCACCGCCATCCGCGATATTCCTCTCGTATTCGAACAGGGAGCGGAGGATGACGGACTGGACGGCGACAGCCCGGTCATTCGCGCCATCGACAGCCTCATCGCCCAGGCATCCAAGGCCAGGGCCACCGACATCCATATCGAACCGATGGAAAGCAGGGTCCGCGTTCGCTTCCGCATCGACGGATTCCTGCAGGAAGTCGTATCGCTTCCCCCGGCCGCGCACGGCGCGTTGCTCTCCCGCCTGAAAATCATGGCGGGGATGGACATCGCCGAGCGACGGCGGCCGCAGGACGGCCACTTCGGCGTAAGGGTCGGCACAACCAATATCGATGTCCGAGCAGCGTCCACCGACACGGTCCACGGCGAGATGATCGTGCTTCGCATTCTCAACAAGTCGCTCAAGCTCTTCTCGCTGGACGACCTTGGGCTGGACGGGCGCGGCGGCGCCGACCTGAAAAAGATGCTCGGCGCTCCATACGGCATCATCCTCGTTGCCGGACCAACCGGCGCCGGTAAAACGACCACCCTGTACGCGGCGCTGAATGAACTGGATCACGGCCGCCTCAACATTCTCACGATCGAAGATCCTGTCGAGTACCGCTTCGAAGGCGTCAACTCGATGCAGATAAACGAGAAGGCCGGCCTTACGTTCGCATCACTGCTGCGAGCAACCCTGAGGATGGACCCGGACGTCATCCTCGTCGGTGAGATTCGCGACTCGGAGACGGCCCGCATCGCGATTCAAGCCGCATTGACCGGCCACCTCGTTCTCTCCTCGGTACACGCCAACGACGCCATTCGGTCCATCACGCGCGTCATCGACCTCGGCGTCGAGCCGTTCTTGCTCTCCTCGGCACTACTTGGCGTCGTGTCCCAGCGGATGGTGCGGAAAATCGACCCGCACTGCGCCGTAAGTCACACGCCAAGCGAGGAGGAGATCGCGGCGATGGGCGGCGCCGATAGCCTGCGAGACGCCGATTTCATGCATGGCGAAGGCTGCTACTTCTGCTCATTCACCGGCTACCACGGGCGTACCGGGCTGTTCGAGGTGCTGGCGGCTTCCGAGACGTTCAAAGGCCTGATCGCTCGTTCGCCATCCCACAACGAACTGGCCGAGCAGGCGCACCAGGACGGTTACCGGACCATCCGGGAAGACGGCGTTCGCAAGGCCCAGCAGGGCATCACCACACCGGTTGAAGTGATGCGGAGCGTGTACACGATATGAACCAGACTCAATCTAGCCGCTCAAGCATGAGCCACTCGCGCAAAAAGAAGGCAGGCGCACGCACGCGGGACACACGCGCCCGCGGGAAGAACACGGGCGTCTTCTCGTTACTGCGGCGCGACTCGTCACCAAAAATCAAACAAGCAATCGTAATCGCGTTCGCACGAGAACTGGCGACCCTGATCGAATCGGGCATCCCGGTGGTTCAGGCGCTGGTGCTGACGGGCGAGCAACGCCGGGGGACGCCGCTTGAGCCGGTGGTGAGGCGGCTGGTCCGCGACCTCAACTCCGGAATGCTGCTGGCCGATGCCATGGCCGCCTACCCGAAGGTCTTCAGCCATATCTTCGTCCAGACAGTAGCCACTAGCGACAAGGGAGCGCCCGTTGCGGAGGTACTGCGCCAGGCCGCCGATTTCCTGGATACAGCCGACTCGGCAGTGTCTCAGGCCAAACAGGCCCTCATATACCCGGCAATAGTCATGACCGTCGGCCTCGCAGTCGTCACTCTGCTCATAACCGTCGTGCTTCCCTCCATGACCCAGTTGCTCGCGAATCTGGATCAGGGCCTGCCGCTTCCTACCAAAATACTCATCTGGCTCTCGGATTTCCTCATCACACAGAAACTTACTCTCCTGATAGGCGGCCTGATAGTCACGGTCGGGACAAACAAATATATAAAGACGCCCCGAGGAAAAATGCAGCTCCACCAGCTCGTTCTCCGCATACCTGCCGCTTCAACGGTGATCATTTACAGCGACATAGCAAGAGCTTCAAGGGCAATGTCGGCTCTCACTAGCGCCGGCCTCTCCCTGCCCGAGGCCGTCGATGTCGCGACCGAAACTACCTCGAATCTCGTTATCCGAGGCGCCTTTGCAAAGGGGCGGGTGGGACTTCTCGCAGGAGATGGGCTCGCCCGCCCTCTCGCAGCCACAGGCGTTTTCCCCGAGACGTTCATCCAGACCCTGCGGGTTGCCGAAGATACCGGGACCATGGACGCCAACCTGAAGCGGATGGCCGACTTCTATCAGAAAGAGGCCGAATCCGCCGTTAAGAACCTGGTCGGCCTCGTCGAGCCTCTCTCGACCGTATTTATCGCCCTGATCGTCGGCTTCATTGCCATGGCGGTGGTCATGCCGATGTACTCGGCCCTTGGGACTCTGGGGAATTAGGGGGAGGGAATTAGCGTGAAACGGCTGAAAGCGGCTATCTCCGTGCTGGGGGGACTTCCCTTCTTCACGGCGCGCCCTTCGCCGGCCCAGCACCAATCCCAGCGCGGGACGGCCCTCGTCGAAGCGATGGCCGCCATAGCCATCACTGCTTCGGCAGGCGTGGCCGCGCTCGGCCTCGTCTCAATCTCTGCCAGGACATCAGGCAACGTCGCAGTCTCGGCAACCGCCTCCTGGATCGCCGCTTCTCAGGCCGAAAAGATACAGGTTGCGGCGTTCGTGCCAACGCCCGGCCAGTACGAGGCCATCGCGGCCCCCAGTGGATTTGCGGTGACCAACACGACCAGCGGCATCCTGGGCGGCGACTCTGCCATTCAGCTCGTCACCATTGCGGTCACCAGGGCGGGCGAGGAGATCATCAGTGTAGCGCTGGTGAAGGTAGACCGATGAGAAACCCGATTAGAGCTAAAGCCCTCACCGGCAAGAACGCCCAGCGCGGAACATCGCTCTGGGAAATCATGGTCGCGACGGCCGTCGGCGGCGCGCTTGGAGTCATCATCGTCGGCTCGCTTTTCCAGCTCATCAAGACAGCCAGCGATGGGCGCGGCCAGGCAGACGTCACTACATATGTCCTCACCTCAAACCGCTGGATGACACGGGATATCCGCATGGCAGCCACAACGGACCTGCCCGACGGAGGTTTCGGTATAACCAGCGCCCGGTTCGACTGGGATGACTCGGGCACACCCGTCTCCTGCTTGTACGACTTGACGGGTGGCTCGCTCACCCGCACCTGTGGACCTGACACCGTAGTAGTCGCGCGCGGCGCGAGCGGGCTGACCTTTGCAAGGACCGGCTCCCTGGTCACGGCCGAATTCACCGTGACCTCCGCAGCCCGGCCTGATTATTCGGAGACCGTTGAATTCAACGTGGCGATGCGCGGTGGCTAGTCTCTTGAAACATCTGCTCAGATTCCTCCTGTTATCTACGGTGCCGGATGCCGCGCGATCTGAATCACAGCGCGGGCTCGCCGTCTTCTCGCTCGCCGTCGTCGGACTGCTCTTTACCGGGATGATGGCTGGTCCGCTGCTTGGCCGTACCGCCCTTGGCCTGCTCGCCCAGACCGACGAGAGCCTCGCGAGCGTGACCGGCACCGGCGCAGCGAGCGGCGCGGAATACGCGCTCTGGCTCATCGCGAACGACCCGGATTTCCTCGACTCGATGACAGGCTCGCCTCCGAGCGCAACGTTCGAACTTGTGCTGCCCACCGGCACGACGACGATCACCGTGATGGCGTCATCCGACCCGCCGCCCGACGACGGCATAACGGCGACCTTCGGCGTCTCCCCGAATATCGTGTCGCCAAACGCGACCTCAACACTGACATACACCATGACCGTCACCAATGACGATACCGTGCCTCACCAGATAAACAGGGTCGAGACCAAGACATGGTTCTGGAGCCCGGCATATATCCCGGGCTCGACCACCGGGTTCACATCGGTCGACCCCTCTCAGGGTGGCTTCTGGCGGTGGGACTTCTCTCCGTCGGTCGAGGTTCCGCCATTCGGCGGCGAAGTCACCATGCAGTACCAGGTAACTGGTAACGAGGACTGGGGCACGTACTGGACAACCGGCTCGGCTCGCATCGTGGGCATCGGGACCATCGACGCTCCAACCACCGCGCGCGTCCGCTTCATGGACCTGGACACCCTCACCATCGACACATCGGTAACGCCGACGGAAGTCAGCGCCGGCCTTGTGGAGACATTCACGTACGCCATAGATGTCACGAACAGCGGGCCCGACCTGCTGACGATGCGGTGGATCAGGCACTACGCGGACGATCAGTTCACGTACACGCCGGGCAGCAGCAGCGGGACCACGCTGTCGGACCCGGCCGTGTGGTGGAACCCGACAACGCAGCGCTACACCTATGAGTGGTCGCTTGGCGGGCTGATCCTGCCCGGGAACTCCACCACTCAGCTCACGTTTGAGATGACCGCCGGCCTGGTTCCGGGAATCCACACAACCCGCAGTTCGATCAAGGTGGAGGAAGACGAGGGCTGGGTCCATAAATTCTTTGATCTATCGAGCTTCGAGACGGGCGAAACGGCGCCAATTACAGCGCGGCGCTCTTACACCATCAACGTCACCCAGGGGAATGCGTTCGTTGACGTGGAGGCATGGCTGACGGCGAGCGGCGCCGATGTGCTGTCCTGGCTGGAGGGAGTCTCCCCCTAAATGCAATCAGAAATTCAGTCCGACAACGCAGCCCGCGGCCCGGAAGCACGCCCGGCGATCTACGACCGCCTTGACCAGGCCAGGGTCGTTAGCCTCATCGCGCTCGGCTATTTACGCCGGCCCCTGGGCATTATCGGGGTCTTCTCGGTCGCCCTCGCGATCGTGGGCTTCTTCTACTTCGTGGAGACGCGCGAGCAGGACGCAATTGAGGCCCGCATCGACGAGAGCCGCTCGATCCTCACCCTGACGGCGCCGGACCTGGAGCAACTCCAGCTCAGGCTCGAGGGGTGGGACTACTCCCGCGCGCTGGCGCTCGATGGACGCATCGATCGGCCAGCCGATTCCGGTGTCCTCGAAGATCTGATTGCGGCTGCAACACTGGCCGGCGTGGAGGTCTTCTCCGCCGGCGCCAGGGAGGAAGGCATCGCAACGGTTTCTGCCGGCGAGTACCGCTCCAACCCAACCTTCATCAAGGCAACCGGCGGGCTCGATGAGATCATCACATTCCTCAAGTTGCTTGAGTCGGGCGCGATCCGGTCCGCCAGAGTTCAGAAGAGCCTCGTAACCGGCTCTCCTGGGATGTACTCCGTCGAGGTGGACATCACCTCGCTCAGCGAGTTCCCATACGTCGGCGATGACGCCCCGACGATCAGCGATGCGGCAACGCGTAGGGCGGCAGCGGCGGTGGCGCCATGAGAAACCTGAACCTGCGCGAATTACTTCACGGCATCAATTTCGGCTCCCGTCCGAAGTACCAGGCGGCCCATGGCGCCGGGCGGCCGACTTTAAAGCGCCGCCTCGCCTCCATGACACGCCGGTTGCGTCTGCTAACTGGCAGGCCCGGCCCGCGCAAGAAGCGGTCTGTCTGGACAGCGGCTCGCCGGCTCTGGTCATGGGCCAGGGCGGCTGCGCTCGACTCCCGGCGTATCGCGCGCAATGCTGCGTCCGATTCGCTCGGCTCGCTCCTGACGATATCGGTCGACGACTGGACTCTGCGGGCCGTCCTCGTCACCGGGAACCGCGTACGGAACTGGAGCCAGGTAGAGCTGCCGCACGGCGTAGTGCGGGACGGCACGATTGCCGATGGGAGGGCATTCGAGAAGATACTGCGGGAACTGGTAGCGTCGTTCTACGAAGGCTCCAGAATTGCCGGGCGCGACGTCGCCATCGCCATCGGTGGCCGGACCCACGTCCAGGCCAGATTCACCGTTGCAGTCGACGCTGAGACGACGTTGGAGTCGGCTGTGCTGGCCGCCGTCGAGAAACGGTTCTCCTTCGACTCATCAGCCGTTCAGATTGACTGGCATGCCAGCGAGATCGAGCCGGACGAGGACGAGGAAGACATACCCGGCGATTTCACCGCTGAAGAAGATGAAGAGGAAGTTGACGCATACGACGTCTACGCGTTCGGGATCTATCGCGATGTCATCGAGTCGGAACTCCGGTTTATCAAGCAACAGGGCGCCTGGCCGGTCGACGCCCGCCCGCGACCCCTCGCCCTCGCCGCGGCGGTCAACGAAGAGCGGGCGCTGATCCTCGACCTCGAGCCCTATAACTTCTCGGTGATAATCCTCCGGGACGGCCTGCCCGACATCGTCTTTGACATTGGGGTGGACCCGGACGTCGGGGACATCCAACTCGGCGAGCTGGCACGCGAGCAGATCGACACCACGATCGGCTATCACGACTCCGTCAACGAGGAAGCGCCGCTGCCTCCTGACATCCCGATCATCGTGACAGGCGCCTTTGCATCACGCTCTGCGCTGGTGCGCAAGGCTCTGGAGGGCCTACCCAATCCAGCGTCACCCCTTCCGTCCCTGCTCAGGGCAGACCCGGAATTCCCGAGCGCAGAGTATGCCGCAAATGTCGGGCTGGCAGCCATCGCGGGCCTGCGCCCGTGGCAGAGGCCAACCGTCAAACGCCTCTCCACGCCCGAGTTTACGTTCGTGCCGCCAGATTTCCCGAAACGGCCGCACCCGGTTCGTACTCTATCCAGGGGAATGGGGATAGCGGCGTTAATCCTGACCATTGGACTCGCAATCGGAGAGGTTTCAGACGCCCGGTCCGCCAATCAGCGCCGCGCTGCCTTCGCATACGAGCTGGACATACGGGTTGACGAGAGGCGAGCCGAACTACGCCAGGCCGTCGGCCTCGAAGCGCGGATCGAACGCGCCCGCACTGAAGCGGATGCAGTCTTCGCGGCAACGGGAGCCATAGCTCGGCTCGATGAAGGGTTCGGCGAAGCGCTGACGGGCGTCACCAGCCGGATGCCTCGCGGAGTGATCTTGCGCCAGTTGGATGACGACGGAAGCCTGATCACCGCCTCCTTTTCGGCAAGCACTACCAGCGCCCTGCTCGAATTCACCCGCAGCCTTGAGGCGTCTCCGGAGTTCGGCCGAGTAAACATCCGTTCCCTCTCAAAGACGG
>JADFPB010000084.1 GCA_022562515.1 Chloroflexota bacterium
GCGGGCTCAGTTTCTCCTGTTCGATTCGGTGGCGACGATATTGCAGCAGTTCGCGGCGCAGCGCCCGCTGTTGATCATCCTGGAAGACATCCAGTGGGCCGACAAATCGACGCTTGCGGTACTCGAGCATCTCGCAACGCGCCCATCAGACTCGAACTCGAATATTGGCGTGGTCGCAACCCACCGACCCGAGGGCGTTGAATCTGCGGTCGCCTCGACGGTCTCCGAGCTGCGCCGAAGCACGGGATTTGTCGATATCGAACTCCGTGGCCTGGACTCTAAAAGTATCGAGCGGCTCATCAGTTCGGTCGCCGGCGTGACCCCTTCTGCTGAATCCGTGGACTCGATTCAAAAGCTGACGGACGGGAACCCCTTCTTCGTTCGTGAAGCTGTCCGCTGGAGCGGCGAAGGCGGACCCGGCAGCGCGGCTCCAACAGGCGGCCTCCCACCTGTGGTCCAGGAAGTCGTATTGAGCCGCCTCCAGCCTCTGGATCAGGACGTTCTCGGCGTGCTGGAGACGGCGTCGATTCTCGGACGGGATTTCGAGCTCCCCAGGCTCATCGCCTGCCTGGATACCGCTGACCGCTCTCAGGTCCTCAGCGCCCTCGAAGCGGGAATCGCTCATCGGGTCCTCAACGATGTTCCAGGCGTCCCGGACCTATACCGATTTGAGCATGAGATCACCAGGCAGGCCCTCTACCACGGCATTCCCGGCCCACGGCGCTCCCGGATGCACGCAGAAATCGCGGAACGCCTGGAAACGCACTACGGCGCCGCGGCCGTAGAACACGCAACGGAACTATCGCACCACTCATACCAGGCCGGATCAGCTGGCGAGGCAGAGCGGCTGAAGGCGTGGGCGCTGACCGCCGGTGAGCGCGCGCTGGCCGCATTCTCATACGAGTTCGCTATTGAGCAATTCGAGCGAGTCGTGGACCCCGACAGGCCGGGCTCAATCGACCATGCGGAGGCTCGCGCCCTGACCGGGCTCGGCCGCGCGCTCAGCCAGATCCGCGAAGAGACAAAGGGAGTGGAGTGCCTGAAAAAGGCGTTCGACTTCTTCATGGATTCCGGGCAGATGGACGACGCGGTTGAGATCGCATCGATACATCTGATCGGCCAGGAAGGCCAGCTGGCCACCATATCCATCAAGGAGGCCGCGCTCGACCTCCTCGATGAAAACAGCGTTGAAGCGGCCCGCATCATGGCGTCCCTGGCACGACCGGTGGGAGTCCACCAGGGCAACTATGAACGAGCGTCGGGCCTCCTGGCTCGAGCGCTCGAATCGGCGCGCCGGGAAGGTGACGCGGCCCTCGAAATGCGGATCGCCGAGTATGGGATTTTCGTCGCATGGTTCAATCAAAAGCGAGAGGAAGCGGAAGAATGGTGCCGTAGGGTTCTTGCGCTGGCCAACGAGATCGACGACCCGTTCGCTCTCAGTACCGCCCACCTCCATCTTTCACTCATACGCTTCGATGAAGGCGCTTTCCCCGAAGCCGATGAGCATACCCGCATTGCGATTCAGGCCGGCCATGACACCCGTAACGAAGAACGGATCAGTTCCGTGTACAAGCACCGCCAGTCGCTCGCCATCCGGAGGTGCGACTGGGATCTGGCGCGAGCATCGGCAGCGCGATCGAGTGAATACTGGGCGGACGATCCCAGGACGTTGGTCATGTCCGCTGCAACCGAGTTCCTGACCGGCAACTCGGAAGAAGGGGAGCGCATCCTTCATGCCTTCCGTTCGCTGCCAACAGACCAGCAGGATGTCGAGGGCGCAAATCTCAGATGGCTACCCGTCATTGCCAGATGCTCGGGCAAGCAAACTCATCGGATGTGGGCAAAAGATGCGGCAAAACGCGCGCGCGAGGCTTCGATGGCGGCAAACAACGTCTCTTTCCAGTCGGCAGCTCAGCTGGCCCTGGCCTGGATGGCAGCGGAGGAGTCGGACGGCGCGGCGGCCACTGATCTGTTGGATGCGATTCCCGAGGTTGAAATCCCAGATCCACTCATCGGGGCTGCGCCGGCGCTCGCCCACGCGGCAGGACGGCTGGAAGCAGCCCATTCGGAATACGAGCGCTTGATCGAACGGTTTTCTGGTTCAGGCTTCACCCTCGCCGAAGCCTGGCTGCGCTACGACTTCGCCCGGTTCCTGACCGACAACCCATCCCTGAAGGGCAGCCGGGCCACCCGCCGGGCGGTCAACGCGGGTATGCGGATGGCGGCCGAATTCGGCCTTACCCCGCTCGTCGCCAGGTTCGAGGCACTGGCGGACCAGCTAACCGGCAGCGATGCCCGGCCGTTCAGCCTCTCGAGGCGCGAGGCGGAAATTCTCGGCATGATCGCCACCGGAATGTCGAACCAGGAGATCGCCGATTCCCTGATCCTGAGCCGCCACACCGTCGTTCGCCACGTCGCGAATGTCTTTGCCAAGCTCGACGTCAACAACAGGACCGAAGCCGCGGCCATCGCTCTCGAGTATGAGATCGGCGTCGAAGCGAAATAGCAATCCGGCCGCCCCGGATTGACAAGATCTCGCGATGCCCCTGCCGGGCCTGCGCCCCACCATCGATTCACGTCGTCGCCACCACTCCGGACCGGGGAATTGGCGCCGGCATCGGAATCGGATCCAGAGAAATGGAGATCACGATGGTGGGAATCACACGAACACGAATCAGATTAGCCGCAGTGACGGTGGCGGGTACTGCGCTGCTTGCGCTGGTGGCATGCGGGTCGGACGACGCACCGGCGGCCGCTCCGGCGCCTACCGCGACACCCGCGCCAACGGCCACACCGGCGCCAACGCCAGCGCCAACGCCAACGCCAACGCCAACGACCGAGTCACTCAGCGCAGCCGACCGCGTGGTAGCAGGTCTTCCGGAAACAACCCCGGCGGAAGCTGCCGCGGCCGAAGGCTCACCACAAGAAGCGGTAATCGCAAGATTCAACGCCAATGCGGCCCTGAATGACGCGTTTGAAGGCCGAGCCCTGATCCTGGCAGAACAGGAGTTTTGCGCACCCGATCAGAGATTGACTTCGGATGAGATCACGCCAGAGCTGGTCAAGACGATGGAGGCCGCGAGGGCAAGCCTCATGTCTCGCGGCGGGCATACGCCAGAGGGTTTCTCTGTAAGGAACGTCAGCGCCATGATCAACATCCCCACTGAAGCCCTCGTGTTCTTTACGACCTTCGAGTTCGACGAGAAGAAGCAC
The DNA here is from genome assembly GCA_022562515.1 of Chloroflexota bacterium. Classification (GTDB taxonomy): domain Bacteria; phylum Chloroflexota; class Dehalococcoidia; order Lucifugimonadales; family Lucifugimonadaceae; genus UBA1151. The sequence continues at coordinate 3,214 of JADFPB010000084.1, forward strand.
GATCTTGCTGAAGAGTGGGTAGACCTGGACGGTGAGTGGTACCAGAAGACCTGCAACCAGGCGATTTGACGAGACGACCAGACAAATTTGATGGGATCCCCACCCAGGGGCGTCGCGCTGCCAGGCGCATATCGCAGACGCCCCGGTTTCCCACCGGTGTCTGTGTCGAAGCCCGTCCCCGATAACGGGGCGGGCTTCTGCGCAGCCTGTTCGACCGCTACATCCACGCCAGCCAGCGGGCGGGGTTGGCCACGCGCATCGTCTCGATCTGGTCGCTCGTGATACCCCGGTCACGCAGCCGAGGCTCGATGTTGTTGGTCAGGTGCGCAAACCCCCAGCCGCCGTACTCCACCAGCAGTGTCTTCCAGCAGATATCGTGCGATAGCAGGATGTGGTCTACGTAACCTCGCTCGACGATCTCTACGACCAGCTCGATGCGCTCAGTGTCGCGGGCGAACTGGCCCAGGTCGGCGTCGGTATAGAGCTCGATACCGAACGTGTCGAACTCCACGAACGCGCCCCGGTCTGCGATAGACGCCACGTAGTCGATGTCGGGCCGGGTATCGAGGTGGCAGATCGTCACCCGCTCCAGGTCCGCGCCCTCTTCCGCCAGCACGTCGAGGGCGTGATGCGCCAGCCGATTCGGCCGGTAATTGTAGATATGCACCGAGATCGGCGCGCCCGTTTCAGCCGATGCCCTGCCCGAAGCGCGCAGAACTTTCTCCTCAGTCGGCCCTATGTCCTCGTGGTCGGTCAGATCGAGCACATCCTGCGGGACCGTGTAGAGCGGCTGCCCGGTAGCTATCTCGCCGATCACTCCCGCCCGCACCCCGGTGTCGCCGATGCCTTCAGTGAGTTCCCGCATGAACTCCGCTGTAACGTCCTCAACACTCCGCTGAGCCATCTCCGGCGGATGCCCAACGCCTTTGTAGTAGCCGCAACAGGTGATGATGTTCAGCCCCGTCGCCTCGGCCACGGTCTTCAGGCCCGACGCGTTTCGCCCGAGGCCGTTGGTGGACACGTCCACGATGGTGCCGCCGCCGGCGTCCCTGAACGCGCTCGCCTCGCGGGCGGCAAGGCCGGGATCATCGACATGCGCGTTGTCGATGATCATCCCCGGGCTGCGCCGCAGCGCACCCAGGTGGCGCATCTCGATCTCGCCATCCGACTGCTCCTCTGGCGGCGGCCAGAGCACATACTGGCGCTGGTCGTACATGAGGTGCTCGTGGGTCAGTGTCACACCCAGCTCATCCGCCGGCACAGGGCCGAGTACCGTCATCGCCTGCTTGCCTGGCAAGGCTCAACCTCCGTTACTTCGTCCGTTACACGAACATCGACGCGACCTCGCCTCCCTCGGCTTCGGTAAACACCGTCACTAGATGGTTACCAAAGCCGCAGCGACCCCGAGTTTGCTCAGCGATATCGCCGCGCTCAGGGAACAGTAAACCAACGTAAAGATCGCGTGCGTGCGCAACCGAACATCGACCCTGGCCTACCCCCCAAACCAAAGACCCATCGCCGTCGTGCCGAGAATGGCCTCCTGCTCCGCCACGCTCAGGCCCAGCTCCTCCGTGAACAGCGTCAGGTTCTGCGCGTAGCTCGTCCCTTTGGACCACAGCGCATTCGGGAAATTCGAACCCCAGACGCATCTGTCCGGACCGAAGTATTCGATTACCCGCTTCAACGGGTCATGCATGTCCTCGTGCGGATACACCCTGCCGGAGCCGTGCGCTCCCGGCGTGAGCTTGGCACATATATTGGACCGCCCCGCGAGCCGTTCGAGTGCCGCCAGCTTGGCCTCCAGCGGAAATGTCTGCGACAGGTTGGACGCGTTCAGCATGAAGCAATGGTCGATCACGATCGGCAGATCACCCAGCTCTCCGGCGAGCCGCTCTATCTCGGGCACGCGGTCCAGGTCATCGAGAACCATGCAGTTGACGACGATGCCAAGATCGCGGGCATGTGACCACAGCCGCCGGACATTGGCACTGCCGATCAACCCGTCGCTGTCCGTCGTGCCGCGCAGCCCGCGCACACCGTGGTTCTCCACCGCATCGCTCAGAACGTCCAGATGCGCCGGGTCGTCCGGACTGAGCGTCACAACGCCGGTCGCCCAGGACGCGTTCTCGCGCACAGAGTCCATGACATAGCGGTTGTCCCACCCGTAGTACGTGGAGGTCTGGATGAAGACGGCGCGCTCGACGCCGGCGGCGTCCATCCGGACCTTGAGATCGGCTACCTCCCCCGATTCCCCGGGCTGCCACGGATCGTCAATCGTCGGGTAGCGGGTTTTATCGGAAGAGTAGATATGCGGGTGCGCGTCGACGATCATAGCCTTATCTCCCGTTTCCCCACCGAGCGGCAGCGGGCCAATCGCGCCAGGGCCCGGACCTACTGGGGCAGTGCGTCGATCGCCATGTTCGACAGGGCAGTCGGGCCGTTGTAGCGGGGATCGGCCACGGCCGTGAATGCGGCCGCCAGCGGTCCAAGTTGCGCGGCCGGCGCGGGGCTTATCGCATAAAAGAAGCGGGAGACGGCAGTGTCGACCCGCTGTCCGCTGCGGCCGTTCTTGTATTTCTTCTCGATATTCTTCGGCGCCAGCCCGCACTCGACTATCGCCACGTAGTTGCGGAACTCGTTGACCATGCCCGCTTTGTGGAATGACTGCAGAGTCTTCGCCAGGGTTTTCGCATAGCCGATGTAGATCGGCTCGTCTTCATCGAAGACCGCAAGAAGGCCAGGCTTGTCCGCCAGCGCCCATGTGCCCTGCTCGGTCAGCGTGTGCCGCTCGCCCTCAATGAGCTGACGGTACTCTTTCTCCCATTTCCCCAGATCCGCAGGAGAGAACTGTTGCATATCGCATCTCCTCGCGATCGGAATCGCGCCCCTCTGTCTCCTGATATTACCCGAGTGCGTCACGATCAGTAACGGGCGAGAAGGATACCCCGCTGAAAGAGGGCCACGATCAGGACGAAAGCGCTCGCCGTATGCCCTCCGGGGACGCGTCCACGATTCCGGCGTCTGTAATCAGTCCGGTAATCAATTCGGCGGGAGTCACATCGAAAGCGGGATTCAGCGCCGGTGACGACTCCGGCGCAAGCCGGACCCGACCGCTCTCGCCACGCTCCGTCAGACCGTCAGCATAGAGGACTTCGTCCTCGGGACGCTGCTCGATGGGAATATCGTCGCCGGTGGCCACGTCAGGGTCGATCGTGGTCAGGGGCGCGGCGACATAGAACGGCACGCCGTTCGCGTGCGCCGCAAGCGCCAGCGGGTATGTCCCGATCTTGTTGGCGGCGTCGCCGTTGGCCGCGATCCGGTCAGCGCCGGTGATGACCAGGTCCACGAGGCCTCGACGGATCAGCGACGCCGTCGCGCCGTCGGCCACGACCTGATGGGGAATGCCGTTTTGTCCCAGTTCCCACGCCGTCAGCCGCGCGCCCTGCAGCCGCGGCCGGGTCTCGTTGACGTATACGTGGACGCTCAAGCCCTCTTCAGCCGCCTTGTAGATCGGCGACAGCGCAGTGCCCCAGTCCTGCGCCGCCAGCCAGCCGGCGTTGCAGTGCGTCGATATCCGCGCTCCGTCTTTGATCAGCTCCCGCCCGAACTCGCCTATCCGCTCGGCGGCCACCACTTCCGCATCGTCGTGGGCGCGGGCGGCTTTCAGCGCGGCGTCCGGCGAGCCGAAATGCGGTGCGACCGCGTCCAACCCGGCCCGAAGGTTCACAGCTGTCGGCCGTGTGGAATTCAGCAGCCCGTACGCTGATTCAAGGTTTTCGCCGAGCATTGACGCCAGAGCCAGCCCGTAGCCAGCCATCACACCGATCGTGGGCGCGCCGCGCACGGCCATGCCGGTGATCGCGTCGGCGACCGCAAGAGTGGTCCCGGCCGTGACCGTCTCGAACCGGTGCGGCAACAGGCGCTGGTCTATGTAGCCGACCGCGCCGTCGTCCCACCAGACTGCCCGGTACTGTGTGCCGTTTACCTTCATATTGGTTCCGCGATGGTCAGTGGCCGGGGACTTCGCGCTCCTGCGGCCAGAACCCCGCGTCATACGAATTCATCTGCTCGTTTATCGAAGTCGCGTCCCTCATGAGTGAATTGAATCGCGATTATTACACTCTGGTCAGAATAGCCGGTACTTCCTGTACGCCTGCTGGGGGTCCATTCCCTGCAAAATGTCCCGCCGCAAGGCGCTTTCCGTGTTGATGACCTCCTCTGTCTGCGCCACTACCTCTTCCGCGATTCCCTCGGGGATCACAACCACGCCATCGATGTCGGCAAGAAGGTAGTCGCCGGTATTTATCGACACGCCGCCGATCTCGATTGGCTCGCCAAGGCCCTCGGCGAGCCATCGGCCGACAACGTCTGCCGGAGTGTAGTAGCGGCAGAACACCGGCCACTCCAACCGCCGGATGAAATCAACATCGCGGCAACCGCCGTCCACCACATAACCGCGAATGGCCCGCAGCTTCAGTGTTTCGGCCGATAGTTCGCCCATGTGGGCCAGTGAGCCGTCATTCGGCTGGCACACCACGACACTGCCACCCGGCGCCTCGCTCAGCAGGCCGGTCCATGCCATCAGCGTTTCGTCCGCGGACGCCGATTCATCGATGCGCCCGGAACAGGTCCAGATCTGGCCTGCAAGAGTCAGCGAATCGTCCGTGGGCCGGATGTCGCTCGGAAGGATGGAGTCGGATACCCCCATCCCCTTCATCACGTCATACACGGCGCCCGTGTAGCAATCCTGAAGTCTGTCCGTAAGTGTCATCGCTTCACCCAACATTGCCGCGGCGAGAGCCGGGGAATAAACTTGCGCCCGCTATATGCCAATCGAGCGTCCGGACAGGCGCTCCCATGAACGTAGACCGATCGGGACTACGCGGACTCTGACCGGCTCAGGCATCGCGGTCCCGGAACGTGATCCATTTGTTTCTACATTTACCTGGGAGGGTAACTCAATGAACGGTATCGAGGCCGTCGCACGGATACTGAAGACCGAAGGCGTCGAGTGGATCGCCTGCTTTCCGTCCAACCCGCTGATCGAAGCCGCCGCCAAAGAGGGCATCCGACCCGTCATGTTCCGCCACGAGCGCGGCGGGATCATGGCTGCCGACGGCTACAGCCGCCAGATGCAGGGAAAGGCGTTCGGCGTTTTCTGCATGCAGGGCGGCCCCGGCTCCGAAAGCTCGATGGGCGCAGTCGCTCAGGCTTGGTCGTCCAACATCCCGATACTCCTGCTCCCCACCGGCCTCCCGCTGGACCGGGTGCAGGTGAGGCCCACCTTCAGCGCCGTCCGGAACTACGAAACGATCACCACATCCGCCGAGGCGATACTGCGGCCGGACCAGCTCGCCAACGTGATGCGGCGAGCCTTCCACCGGCTGCGCAACGGCCGCCCGGGCCCCGTCCTCGTAGAGATGACCGGCGACGTCTGCGCACAGGAGGTCCCACCGGAGGGACTCGACTACTCCATCCCGAAATACTCACGGCAGGCGCCATCACGCGGCGACGTGAAAGACGCCGTAAAGGCGCTTCTGGGCGCGAAGAACCCCATGATCTGGGCCGGCAAAGGCGTGCTGCACGCCGGCGCGTCAGCGCTGCTGACCGAGTTCGCAGAACTGACCAACATCCCCGTCTACACCACCATGCCCGGCAAGTCGGCTATCGACGAGCGGCACCCCCTGGCGCTCGGCGCCGGCAGCGGCGCGACGACGGGCCCTGCCAAGAAGTGGCTGAACGAGTCCGATGCGCTCTTCGCCATCGGTTCCAGCCTCACCCTCACCTACTACGGGCAGGCCATCCCGAAGGGCAAGGTGATCATCCACTCCGTCCTGTCTGTCGAGGACATCAACAAGGACCACGCGGCAGACATCGGCCTCCCAGGCGATGCGAACCTGGTCCTCGAGATGATGATCGATGAGGTCAAGGCCGAACTCGGCGAAGAGGGCCGGGGCGACGTGAACAACGTCAGGGACGCCATCGCCGCCGAGCAGAAGCGCTGGATGGATGAGTGGCTGCCGCTGCTTACCGAAGAGAGCGCCCCAATGAGCCCGTATCGCGTCATCTGGGACATCCACAACACGCTCGACCGCGAGAACAGCATCGTCACGCACGATGCCGGGCACCCCAGGGACGCCATAGTGCCGTTCTACGGCGCCACCGTACCGGGCAGCTACGTCGGCTGGGGCAAGACGACGCACCTCGGATACGGCATCCCCCTGATGATTGGCTCCAAGATGGCCAAACCGGACAAGTTCTGCCTCAACTTCATGGGCGATGGCGCCTTCGGCATGTCCGGACTCGACATCGAGACATCCGTAAGGGCGAACCTCCCGATCACCACCGTCGTCCTGAACAACGGCGGAATGGGCGGCTACGACCGGTCTCTCCCAACGGCCCTTGAGGTATTCGGGACGTCGTCGCTGACCGGCAACTACGCCAAGATCGCGGAAGGCATGGGCGCCATCGGCATCGAAGTCGACACCCCGGCCGCCCTCGTCCCTGCGCTCCAACGCGCCCAGCGCGAGAACGCAGATGGCAACACCGTGCTTCTGGACGTAAAAACGCACTTTGAGATGCGCTTCTCGTTCAAGTAATCAGGCGCGAAACCCCCTCTCCCGGTGGGAGAGGGTTGGGGTGAGGGAGAAACCCACGCTTACACCCGCCCTTGCAAACGTCATTTGAAATAGTTACCAGGAAATCAGGCACAAATCATCGGCCACCTCCAGAGACCCTGAGGCCCAGAGGCAGCAATGAAAATCACAGGATTCAGAACGCTCGTGCTGGGCACCCCCTGGCGCAACCTCACCTACTTGATACTCGAAACGGACGAGGGAATCGAAGGCGTAGGCGAAGCCAGGGTCCTGGGCAAGACCCACACGGTCATCGAATACCTGAAAGACGTCCAGCGCCACTTCATCGGGCATGACCCGCACAACATCGAAGCGCTATACCGGCGCATGACACTGCTCGACTTCGGAAAGCCCGGAGAGGTCGTCTACACAGGCCTTGCGCTCGTGGAGCTCGCATGCTGGGACATCATCGGGAAGGCGGCGGGAGAGCCGGTCTACAGGCTCCTTGGCGGCCAGGTCCAGGACCGGATACCGGCATATGCCAACGGCTGGTACACCGTGGAGCGCTCGCCAGAGCAGTTCGCCGCGGCGGCGCACACTGTCGTCGAGCGCGGCTACCGCGGCATGAAGTTCGACCCGTTCGGAAACGGTGATCTGGAGCTCGAGCGCGACGAGTTCTACCGATCTCTGGATCTCATAGAGGCCGTCGCCTCGGTCGCCGGAACGCGGGCGCAGATCATGATCGAGATGCACGGCCGCTTTGCGCCCCACCAGGCGCGCGAGGTGGCCAGGGCGATTGAGGAATTCAACATCGGCTGGATAGAAGAGCCGACCCGGCCCGGAGACATTCCGGCGCTGCAGTCCGTTCGGCAGCACACCAACTTGCCCATAGCCACCGGCGAGCGGCTATACGGCGCGTCTGAGTTCAGGGAAATCTGGGCCAGCGGCGCGGTCGACATCCTGCAGCCCGACATCACCCAGACCGGCGGCCTGCTCGAAGCAAAAAAGATCGCATCAACCGCGGAGACCTACTCCATCATGGTCGCCCCGCACAACGTCGGCGGAATCGTCTCCACCATGGCCGCGCTCCACCTCTGCCTGACACTGCGCAACGCAAAGATACTGGAGCACTTCAACGACTTCGCAGACCCCCACGTAAAGAAAGCCGGTACGGGCTATCCGGAAGTAGTAGACGGCTACTTCCCGGTCCCGACGGCACCCGGCTGGGGCATAGAGCTAGACGAGGACTTCATACGCTCGCAACCACCCAACTACGTCAACGGCATAATCGCAGACCCCGGCCTCAACATGTTCGAAAACGCCGACTGGGCCCAGCGCGGGCAGGAGGGGTAGGGGGACGGGGGCGAACCCGGTAACTCGGACGCCCAAGAGGTAGGCGCCGAACGAAAAGGCCGCCCCGTTTTACCGAAGCGGCCTTTCCTGTGACGCGGACTGTAAGCCGAGTTCTGTACCTTGCGGGAAGGAGTTTACGGCCGGAGCCTTCCTCCTCCTTGCCCGCGCGGTGGCGACCATCCATCTAGCCCCAGCATTGCTACTGGGATCAAGCGGCCAACCCGGAGGCAGGCCGGGCGCCTGTGCCTCCCTATTAGGCCTTGCACCGGATGGGGTTTGCCCTGCTCCCGATGTCTCCATCGGGACGGTGAGCTCTTACCTCGCCATTTCAACCTTGCCCCGACAAGTCGGGGTGGAATATTTTCTGTGGCACTTTCCGTCGGGTCGCCCCGCCCTGCCGTTAGCAGGCATCCTGCCCGGTGGTGCTCGGACTTTCCTCC
>JADFPB010000085.1 GCA_022562515.1 Chloroflexota bacterium
ATATCCCACCTCGAGACGGAGAAGAACGAGGCCGCGGGAGAGTTGATGCGCCGGCCACCGGAGCGCGATCAGACATGATGACACCAGTACCCGATCTTCCCCTCGGCGCGAAAACCCATCACAGGCGCCTGCTGCTGATCGTGTTCGGAGCGACCCTGGCCACCGACGTGTTCTCCAAGATAGCGATTTCACAGTTGATTCCCGATTCGTCACTCGCCATTGTTGGCGATGTCCAACTGCGCATCTTGTACAACTCGCAGGCCCCGTTTGGACTTGGGAACAGCGCCCTGGGTAGTTCCACTCTGGCCGTTGCCGCCCTCGCGATGATCGGGATATTGACTTGGGCATGGCTGGCCAGAAGCCGGGCCTGGTTTCCAGTAGGCATCATGACCGGTGGGGCCGCCGGCAATCTACTTGACCGTCTGTCAGGCGGATCGGTACTTGACTGGATCGACCCCGGTTTCGCCGGCGTTTTCAACATTGCCGATCTGGCGATCGTAACCGGGTTGGTTTTGTTCGTGTTCGCGAGCTTTGCCGAATCCCCACCCGAAGAACACGCCGGCACACCGAATGAAGACCCGGCCTGCGGCTGAGACTCCGCGCTGCCAGATGCGAGACCTGACTGCATTTCCGGGTGAGGAGACTACTCCGATGATTATGATCCGCTGGAGCACCCGCTTGACCGTGACGTCCGTAATGCTTGTCATGGCAATCGCGGTCGCATGTGGGTCCGGCGAGGCGACTAGTAGTGCGCCCGCGCCTGCGACGCTAAATCCTCCGGGAAGTACGGTTAGCCCGGCCGATACAGCAGTTTCGTCTCCCGAACCCACCCCATTTCCAACACCAACAGAAGTCCCCACCCCGGATCCGATCGACGCTGTGAATCGCGAGGCGTATACCGATGCCGCCGGCACGGCGGTTGTTATCATCCGGCAATCGGCGCTTGTTCTCTCCGGGTTGGGCCTGCAACTATCCGGAAAGGAAACCATCCCGGCTTCGACACGTTCGACTGTGGAGGTCGCCCGAGACACGATACAACTGGCTCTGGATTCGATGGCCGAAATCCCCGTTCCCGCTGGACTGGAGCCTCTTGCGGAGACGATAAACGCGTCGGCGTCGCATTACATCGTGTCAGCCAATGTAATTCTTGATCACACGGACGGTATCGCGTTTGATTTCTTCGACTTCCAGAGACCGTTCAGCATGGGCGGCGAGAATTTCCACGCCGCGGGCAGCCTTCTGGGCGATGCCAAAACTGCGAGATGAATGAGCCTGCTGTGTCGGCTGGTTTGTACCAGCTCAGTGTCGCCGTAATGGGACAGTGGTATCGCTATCGTGGGCGGGTCATGCGGGCCCCGACAATTCCCCTAACGCATTTGTCGAAAATCTCGCTGCCGGCCGCCAGATTCAGGCCTCACACTGGGAGTAAATAAGCTACCTGCGCGATCCGCGAGCTGACTGACTTCAAGATCCAGGTTCACAGCGCCCCTAATCAGCGTTCAAACAAGCATTAGCTATTCCTGCGTCGATCAGACAACGATGGTGGCGCACATAAGTCCCCGGCAATCGCTGCCCAAGCTGCTATCCCAATGATTTTCATGGCCAAACGCAATCTAGCGTCGAACGCCTACGCGCGCGCGTGTTGTGAATACGGTGCCAAAGTACCTAAAATGATACTTTCATATTCATCTTAGATAGGTGTACAGGTTATGGCCAAATCACGATCAGGTAGGTCTACGGCTCGTGCGCGAGCGCGCGCTCGCGAGGTAATACCTGATCTTGAAACTCTTCCAGCGGGGATCAGGCCCCTGTATCTACATGAGGAGTTCGCAGCAGCAGCTCCAGCCAAGTACCCGGGTCCAAATGGCCAGATAGGCCGGCTTTCCCTCACTCAAATGCGATTCGCGTTATGGGGTCGCTGTGAAGGCCTTTCAGCTATCCGCGTTGCCGAAGCACTCGGGCTGCATTTGAGCACGGTGAAGGCACTGTGGATGAAAACCAGAAATGATGCGGGAATCACCCTCGACTGCCGATTCGTTCACAAAGTTCGGCTTGGACAGACGAAGTCGACCGTACGGTGGTGGTGCCGATATTGCGGAGACACATATCGGACATCCGGTACCGCTGCGAACCACGCTTATGGACACCTCTTCGATGAGGAAGACAACTTCTAGTCCTCGATCGACAGCGCCTAATGGGCACATAGGCGCTGTCAGGTGGAGACGGGGGAGGGAACGCTGTTCACTATTTGCAAAACAGGCGAACGGTGAGAATCCCTAGTTTCTAAAGGCCCTCGAGACGGTCCCGTTGGACGGAGAGATCGGGCAGAGTCGAACTACACCGGAGACACAGAATGACCGGGTCCGTTGATGGACTCATGATTGGTGTTCTCTAGTGACCATATGATCCTATCTATTTTTTTCAGGCCTTTCCGGGCTTCAAACTCGCGATATTCAGAATCTACTTGGCCGAAGCAGCAAAACATGCCGATCGCACAAGCGCGTATTGGCCGATTGCACATGCTGTTCCGATTTGGATTTGGGCTCAGTTGGCAGGCCTCCGGGATCCGGCGGCAAGTTTGTTTACCCGTCCCTTCGGTCCTCCGGTTTCACGATATCTGAAATCGGCACCAGCCCCGGGGTAAGGGTCCGAAGGGCTAGCAGCGGATCAAACGTAATTACTCGCACATCCGGGGGTACGCTCGCGTGCTCAGGGGAACAGTTGACGATGGCCCCAACCCCTGCATCGACTAAGGCTTCTACTGCTTGCTGAACTGATGCACCTTGCAGAGTGACGAATCCGATGGAAATGCCTCTATCGACCACGGCACCACCGAGCGCTGTGAGAGGCTCTGTTACATGTTGTCCGAGCCGCCATCCGACTCGCATTGGGTCGGGATCGAAAAGACCCACAACAACGAACTCACCGTTCCCCCCTCGCAAGTACTCGATTACTCCCTTGCCCAAAGTATTGGAACCGATCATCGCAATGTTCCAGATTTGGTCTAAGCCTAGTTCTCTTCGAATCCCCGCGACGACGACCCCGATTTCGTAGCCTTTTCCCGATTTGCCAAGGCCGGCCATGTAAGAGAGATCGCTCCGCAACGTAGCAGCGGTTACACCAATAAATTCAGCCAGGCTCGCAGAATTCATGGCCTCGTTCGGTCCGATCCGCGCGAGTTGCTCGACAGCCCGCAGGTAACTTGGCAACCTGTCGAGTACCGGCTGCCGCATATTGGCCCTTTGCTTTGTGGAGTCTCGCGGACGCGCCCTCACATGCTCGCTCCCCTGTCCATGTCCAATATTTTTATCAGCCAGGTATAGATCTCTCCTGGCCGCATCGCGTTATCAGCGTCCTTGCTCATCCGGCGGATCACGTGTCCAGCATGCGATGCCACGCTAAGCCTCCCCCTCTTAGTGCTTGATTGTTCTTGTTGCGCTGTGTCTGCATGGCGTTCTCTAGTCGCCTGGCGCTAGATTGGCTAGAGATCTTCGATGAGGATGGATACGTCCTCCGGCGGTGGGTCGCACCGGGTCGCACCGCGGAGGTACTCGAGGTAAAACGGGGCTCGAGCTAGTAGATCCTTGTCGAAATTCAAGTTGCCGAAGACCGTGAGGTCGTCCCGCGCCAGCTCACACTGCCCATTCATCCAATTGAGAACCCCTCGGGCATAGTACGCAGCGCTAGTGCCGAGGGGTCGCTGGGCGATGACTCGACTGAAATCATCAAGGGCCGCCGGGAAACGTTGGAGCCCGACTAAACTGACGCCCCGCCAGTAGTAGGGGCTCCAATTATCGGGATCCATCCGAATCGCGATTGAGTAGTCCGAGATAGCCGCTTCCAGCGCACCCAGATTTCGGTGCGCATCCCCCAGGCCGACATAGGCGTCACGGAGGTCAGAGTCCGGTAGATCTAGTTCCAGCGCTCGTAGGAAGTCCGCCTCCGCTGCACCGTATTGGTTCATCTCGAGGAATACCTGACCGCGCTCGAGGTATACCAAAGAATCTTGTCGAAGATCCAAGGCTCGCGTATAGTCTGCGATCGCTTCCCCGCGCCATCCCAACGCGTAAAGGGCGGCAGCGCGAGCCTCAAATGCATCGAACAAGGGGGTGAGCTCTAAGGCGCGGTCATATTGAAAGACCGCCTCCCACAACTCCTGGCGAAGCTCCGCGTTGGGTGCGCCGCCGTAGAGCTGTTTTGCAAAATCTGCGGGACTATCCTCGCTTCTGCCTTCAATAGACGCCATGAGTGGCCGATCCGATGGCGCCGTTGTGCCCTGGCCAGGACTCCGGGGGGATTTCGATACGCAGCCGCCGACGATCGCGAGCAATATCGAGGCGCTACCTCCGATCAACAGCAACGCGATGTCCCGACCTTTCCAAAGTCCCACAGCAACCCCAGTCCGGCGTCGAGAACTATGGTTTCCTCAAATACGGCACCAATGGGTCCGGTCGCGGGTCAGGTCGTCTATTTGATAACCGCTCTAAGAGCGAACCTCACCACAAATCCAGATCCCCTTCTTGCCAGCGACGTCCTGCCTCCTATGCCCCGTATTCAGGAGAACTCTTGCGGAGATAGAACCACCACAAAATAACCATGGAAACGGCGTAGAAAACAACGAATCCGTAGAGACCCTGGTCCGGTGCGCCCGTCCTCTCAATGGCGCCTTTGAAGACTATTGGAATGATGAATGCGCCATACGCCGCCACCGCTGACGTCCAGCCAAGCGCCGGCCCGCGCGTCCGGAAGTTGAACTGTTTGATCACCCCAATCATCCTGAACGTTGACCCATTCAGGAGACCCGTGAAGAAGAACATCGCCAGGAAAATAGCCAGGAAATACGGGAACGAATCCATGCTGGTCGGATGCGTAAATGCGGTGACGCTCAGGGAGGAAATGATCAGTCCGATGCCAGCCGCGAGAGTGACCTTCGCGCCGGTATATTTGTCCGATAACCAACCTCCGATTGGCCGGATCAGGGAGCCAACCAGCGGTCCGAGGAACGCAAATTGCAGGGCCAACCCGTCTGGCGCGTCATCCAGGCCCCCGTAGACCAGCTTTATCGTCAGGGGAAAGGCGGCTGAATACCCGATAAAAGAGCCGAACGCCATGGTGTACAGCCATGTCATAGTCCAGGTATTCCTGAGTTTGAATATCTCCATCTGCTCTTTAAGCGGCAGACTGAATGATTTGAGGCTGTTCATGAACAGGGTCGCGGCGATGAGGACGATAACTATCGGCACGATCCATATGAGAAGCCCACTCTGGAGCCAGACGTCTTTGACGACACCGCCTGCAGTCGTGATCCATTCGCCATCGATGAATTTTCCCTCGCGGTAGACCACGGCTCCGCCAACGATCCCCACGCCGATGATTAGCGGCGTTACGAGTTGGACGGTGCTAACGCCAAGGTTGCCAAGGCCGGCGTTGAGGCCCAGCGCAAGCCCCTGCTGCCTGCGCGGGAAGAACGAGCTGATATTGGACATGGACGAGGCGAAATTGCCGCCGCCGAACCCGGCCAGCGCTCCGATCATCATGAACGTGGCCCAGGACGTGTCGACGTTCTGGATCGCGAAGAACAGCCATACCATGGGAATCAGAAGCGAGCCGATACTGATGATGTGAGTAACCCGCCCACCCAATATGCTGGGCAGGAACGAATGGACAATTCGCAGAGTCGGCCCGGTCAGCCCCGGTATAGCGGTCAACCAGAACAGCTCACCCACGGTGAACTCAAAGCCGACGCTGTTCATGTTGACGACGATCGCGCTCCACAACAGCCATACGAGGAATGCGAAGTGGAGTGCGGGGATGGAAATGAGCAGGTTCTTCCAGGCAATTTTCTTGCCCCTGCGTTCCCAGAACTCCTCGTCTTCCGGGTCCCAGCCTTCGACCCAACCGGGCTTCAGCCAACTCTGGTCGGCGGGCCCGGTCTTCTCTCCTTCGGTTTCTCCGGAGGCAGCGTCTTGAGGAAGGGCTCTGTTCATCTCTGAGTCTCCTGGCCAATCATGCCTGTTAGTCCGCTTGAACCGATTCGATCTGCTCACTCTGGGCTCCCAGAGGCTGCTCAGCCCGGGATGTCTGTCCGTGTTCGAACTCGCGGAAGAGTTCAGGGTCCTCCCGTCGCGTCATGCGCTGGATTACCCACTGCATCCAGACCAGAGATACCACCGCGATAACTGCGAGGAGCATCCAGTTCGTGGTCCATATGCCGGTGTTGCTCAGCAAGTAGCCGAAGATGATTGGGAGGACGAATCCCCCGAGCCCGCCCAGGACGCCGACAATGCCGCCGACGACTGCGACGTCCTCCGGGAAATAGTCCGGGATGTGCTTGTAGACAGCAGCCATGCCTATCCCCAGCGCGATCCCGACGACGAACACGAGTCCGGTGAAGACCCACACGTTCGCCTGGAAGAAGATCCGGCTGACGCCGCTGGCCAGTAAAGTCCTGCGCTTCACTTCGTCACCCACTTCGACCACGGGCTCGTGCCAGAAATCCCGTATCGGGAAGAGAAGCAGGTCACCGTCCGGGTCGAAGCTCTCCAACTCCATCTTGGGCTTCAGCGCATATGTCTTGTCGCCTACGGTGATCTCGGTGTCCGAAACGCTGGTCACGGTCCCGGACCGGTCTGCCAGCACACCTTCTCCCGGCGACTGGATTTCCATGCGTGGCACTGAGAGGAACACCAGGCATATGACGGTGACCCCCAGAATTCCGTACATGACCGCGCGGGCGCCGATCCTGTCGGACATCCATCCGCCGAAGGCGCGGATAAGACCGGATGGCATGCTGAAAATCGCCGCCATCAATCCGGCGCTTGCCACGGACATGGTGTACACGTTCACGTAGTAGGGGATTAGCCACTGCGCCAGCGCGACGAAGCCCCCGAAGACCAGGAAATAGTAGAGGCCGAACCGCCAGACCCGCATATATCGGAGAGGGGCCAGCCGCTGCCGCATGGTGTACCCCTCGTGTGCCTCCACCTTCTTCGAGTAAGTGAACAGGTAGAACAGCACTCCCGTGACGGCCAGAACGGCAGCGTATATCTGCGGCAGGACGCGCCACTGGTCGATGTCGGCTCCATCGTTCGTCAGCGAATTGAGGATCACGGGCGCCAGCATGCTGGTGATGGCGGCGCCCGCGTTGCCCGCTCCGAAGATGCCGAGGGCGGTTCCCTGGTGCTTTCGGTCGAACCAGATCGACGTAAAAGCGATGCCCACCGCAAAAGAAGCGCCCGCAAGTCCGAAGCCCAGCCCGGCGAGGAGGAACCCGATGAACGAGTCGGCGTAGCTGACCAGGAACATCGGCACCGCCGAGACGAGGAGCAGCGAGGCATAGACGATGCGGCCCCCGTACTTGTCGGTGAGTACCCCGACCGGCAGGCGCATGAGCGCACCGGTGAGGACCGGGACGCCGATGAGCCATCCCATCTGCGCCTTGCTCCAGTCGTACTCTCCGTTATCGACAAGGAAAGTAATCAGAACGCCGTACATCATCCAGGTGGCGAAGGCCACGGTGAACGCGAACGTGTTCATGCCCAGAACGGTGTAGGCGCGACGGCGATCAGTGGTGCTGGAGGTCATCTTCAGAGTCCAGCCATGCGGCTAGGCCCTCGGCGAGCGTCGATACCAGATGACCACCTGGTACGGTCGCCAGAGGTACGTGATCGGAACCGTGACGATGTGAACCAGCCGGGTGAACGGGAAGATCGCGATGATCACGAAACCACCCAGCATGTGCAGTTTGACCAGCCATGGCAGCGACGTCACGAACGTCGTCTCAGGGCTGAATGTCACGAGCGAAGTGAGCCACGGTACGGCGGTGAACAGGTACCAGTCTGAGCCCCAGCGGAAGAAGAGCGCGACCCAGAAACCAAGGGCCACCTGTGTCAGCAGAGCGGCCAGCAAAACCCAGTCCATGGGAGACGTGACGGCCAGGATCCGTGCACTGCGCAGGCGACGCAGCGTCAGCAGGCTCAGCCCCAGAAGAGCCGCCAGTGCCAGAGAGAGTCCGATCATCTCTAGCACCAGCAATCTCGTAGGTGAGGCGATCAAGTTCGCCCAGCCGCCCGGCCACAGGAACGCCACGACATGAGCCAGGAGAATCATCAAGATGCCGTAATGCCACGGTACTGAGCCCCAGAACAGGGCGCGTCCTTCGAGGAACTGGGATGAGAAGGTGGAGTATGAGAAGCGGTCGGTGAAATAGCGATAGAGGCTGACCACGATGGCAAGCACTACAGCCGCATAGGGAAACGCGATAAACAGCACGTCGTCAACGAACATCCGCATCACCTCCGACATTTTCGAGGATAGGGAAGAGCTCTTCTGGCTCTTCTGAATCCGGCACCTGGCCCAGCACGATTTGAAGGGCCCTCAGGACGTCCGAGTAGGGGTTTTCGTCGCTCAACTCCGGCTCTTTGATCGTTGGCTCCTTTACCTTGATCATCTTGGCCAGCGACGGGCCGAATCCGTATTCGATGATGTCGGTGACGAGCTCCGTGTCGGTGCATACGGAGACGAATCGGAGCATGATGGAGAGCCGGTCGGGTAACTCGATATCAGGAGCCGTGAATCCGTGTGCCCGGTAGTGTTCCTTGCACTCCACCAGGAAGACGCTCCGCTTGTAGGTCTCGCCAAACAGTTGATAGCCGATGTAGGGGTGGCAGGTCGCGTTCAGGTCGAAAATCGCCGTGTAGACCTCTTCGAGCCGGTCTGCCGACATCTGTTCGATGCTCGAGCGGAACCTGCCCAACAGGCGTCCCGCCTCCGGGAACTCCACGGACGCGATCTCCTCGGCAAGCCGGAACTGCTCGAGCGTGTCCTCGCCCGGGTAGTCCAGGATGTCGGCAAAGATCCCCAGCAAGGGGTCTCGGATGGCGCTGTCGGGCATCTTTACAGCTTCCTTTCGGGCGTCTTACGGAACCCGAATCCGGCCGAGGCCTTGTGGTCGTAAACACCCCGTGTCTCGTCGATCGCGACCTCACGCGCCATCGGCGGAATGACGAACCGCTCTTCGTAGGTCGGCAGCGAGGTGAGGCGGAAAATGGCCTCCACCTCCTCGGTCGTGGTCGCGCCGCTGTCGAGGGCCTCCTGGACCTCGGTATCTGGGACATCGCCGACCCGCTGCGATCGCTTGACCACGCGCACGGCTATCAGCTTCCTGTAGACCGCTTCGACAATGGGCTCGTTGCCCGCTGAGAACAGGCTTGCCAGGTAAGCAATCGGGACCCTGTTCCTTTCCAGTGAGCTCATCAGCGGCGCCAGTCCTTCCGGGAAGTCGCGGGCGGAGTCGTACTTGCCGTTCTCGTTCACCTTCGCCAGAATCGGCAGCATCGGCGGTACGTAGAACAGCATCGGCAGCGTTCGGAACTCGGCGTGGAGTGGCAGGGCCAGTTTCCACAGCTTCACGAACTTGTACACGGGCGAGTTCTGTGCCGCCTCGATCATCGTGTCGGAGATCCCGCTCTGCCGCGCCCCGGTGATGACTTCCGGATCATTCGGGTCGAGGATGATCGAGCGCTGAGCTTCAACCAGGTCTTCGGGTGAGGCCGAGGCGACCTCCTGGATCCGGTCGGCGTCGTAGAACAGCAGTCCAAGGTAGCGGATTCGGCCGACACATGAGTGGAAGCAGGCCGGAGGCTGGCCGCTCTCGAGCCGCGGGTAGCAGAGGATGCATTTTTCTGACTTGCCCGAGGCCCAGTTGAAGTAAGTCTTTTTGTAGGGGCAGCCGGAGATGCACATGCGCCATGCCCGGCACTTGTCCTGGCTGATCAGGACAATCCCGTCTTCGCCGCGCTTGTAGATGGCGCCCGCGGGGCAGGCTCCGACACAAGCCGGGTTGAGGCAGTGGTTGCAGATGCGGGGCAGGTAGAAGAAGACAACCCGCTCGATTTCGGTGAGTTGCTGCTTCTCTTCCTCAGTGATGTTTTCCAGATTCGGATCGTTCGCAGCGTAGATCGGTGACCCGCCGAGATCGTCGTCCCAGTTGGGGCCGGCCTCGATCTCCATCGGCTTGCCGGTGATCAGGGAGATAGCCCGCGCGGTCGGCTGGTCGTCGCCCTGGGCAGCGGTGAACAGGTTCTCGTAGTCGTACGTCCAGGGCTCGTAGTAGTCGTCGAGCGTGGGCAGATTGGGGTTGGCGAAGATGTTTCCGAGCGCGCCCCATCTTTTCTGAAGCTTGAGCTTGAGTTTGCGCTTCTTCGGGTCTGGCTCGTTCAGCAACTCTTTCTCGTCGATAAACCAGCCGCCCTTGTACTTGTCCTGGTCCTCCCACAACGTCGGGTAGCCCGTCCCGGGCTTCGTTTCGACGTTGTTCCACCACATGTATTCCGTGCCCTTGCGGTCGGTCCAGATGTTCTTACAGGCGATGCTGCACGTGTGGCAGCCGATACATTTGTCCAGGTGAAACACCATGGAGACCTGGGATCGAACATCCATCAATAACTCCTTTGGCGAGAGTGCTGGCGCCACGAGTGACGGGCGGTTGTGCAAAGATCGCCGGCCAGATGGCGCCTCGTCGCTGGCTTCAGCATGACTACCATTCCAGCTTCGCCAGCTTGCGCACGACCACATACGTGTCGCGGGTGAAAATCCCGATGGGGCCCCAGTAGTTGAATCCGTAAGTGAACTGGGCGTATCCGCCGGCCAGCAGCACCGGGTTGATCCGCGTCCGGGTCAGGCTGTTATGCCCGCCGGCCCGCCTTCCGCCCCGCTCCTGCGATTTCGGGATGTAGATGGTCCGTTCCACCGCGTGGTAGTACAGACATATTCCCGGCTGCACGCGAGCGCTGATATTCGCCCGCGTCACCACGACCCCGTTGTCGTTCATGACTTCCACCCAATCGTTGTCCTTCAGACCGATCTTGTCGGCGTCCTCCACGCTGATCCAGATCGGGTCCATGCCGCGCGACAGCGTGAGCATCCGGAGGTTGTCCTTGAACGTGGAGTGGATGTTCCATTTGCCGTGCGGCGTGATGTAGTTCAGCACCAGGCTGTTGCTGTCGACCCTCGTCTTGACAATGTCCCCGGTCTTCGTGTGGTCAAGCCTGGGTTTGTACGTCGGCAGCGATTCGCCCCAGTCCAGATACCAGGGGTGATCCAGGTACATGTGCTGGCGGCCGGTGAGGGTTCGCCACGGGACCAGTCGATTCACGTTGATCGCCCATGCCGTGTACGGGTTGCCATCGTTCACGAGGCCGGTCCAGCATGGGCTGATCAGCGTCCTACGAACCTGTTGGGTGATGTCGAAGAACGACATCCGCTCCGCTCGAATCCCCTCTGCGAGATCGGCCAGCTTCACGCCGGTCCGTTCTTCTTCATGCTTGAAGGCCTGGTAGGACACCTCGCCGTTCGTTTCCGGCGCCGAATGCAGAATTACGTTCGCGGCATCGAGGGCATCTTCCAGAGACGGGTACTTATTACCGCCCCACTTTCTTGTACGGGTGTG
>JADFPB010000255.1 GCA_022562515.1 Chloroflexota bacterium
CAGCCGGACAGCGCCGCCCCTCCTGGTGACGGCCTTGCAACCAGACGCAACAATGCTGGCAGCGTATTCGAGCGTGGTGTCGGGACTTTCATCATCGGCGCCGTCATCGCCATAAACCATGGCGGAGTCGAAGCCGACGATCAGCGACTCTTCGGCGCCGGCGTCGTATTGCTTCACGGCGGCGCGGCCTGTGCGGGCGGTGTTCTTCCAGTGGATATCCCGCAGTGAGTCGCCTGCGACGTAGCGGCGCGAGCCGGCCATCTCGTCGCCGCGGCGTGCGCGTCTGCGAGAGGCTTCATCGCCGAATGCCGCGCCGATCAGCCCGATGCGCTCCATCTCGAACCAGCGCGGGTAGACCAGCACCCTGCCGGGCGCGCTCACCCATTTTCGACGCCGGAACAATCCGAAAGGCAGACGTGACTCCAGCATCACATCGCCAAAGTCCCGCCAGCCGCGCATGTCGCATTCCACCTGTCCCGTTGCGCTGCTGGCGGTCTGCGAGCGGAGAGTGGCGAAGAAATAGCGCTGAGTGCCCGCGGGCGAGTTGCCGGTGGACGAAGACTGGTGGGCGGAGACGAAAAACCTGGGCCAGCGCGTGGCGTTTGAGATCGTCAGCTTAACATCGACCGACTCACCGACGACGGGCGATACGTTGTCTCCGCGCCTTCTGGGAATGGAGATATGCCGGTCAACGTGGAGTTTCGGCAGCGTGATCCACGGCAGCGCTGCGCTGAGGGCGATGATGCCCCAGAGCAGCGCGTCTGCGACGTGGAGCCAGCCCACCCGAGTCGCGCTTGCGACGAAGAAGACTGAGACGCCGATGAGGACGAAACCGATTCCGCGTCGGGTGATCAAATTACGGCCCTTGCCGTCCGGGCAGTTCCCGGAGTGGCTGCGTTTTGCCTGGAGGGGAAGAGCGCCGGCATGGGTTAGGCCGGGACCTCCGTTGTCCGCAGGACTTTCTCTATGACTTCTGCCGCGTTGCGATCTGCGGCCGGGCTCATTATCAGCCGGTGCGCTGTGACGTGAGGCGCCACCGCCTGTACGTCTTCGGGCACCACGTAGTCCCGTTTGCTCATTGCGGCCCAGGTCTGCGATGCGCGCTGCAGTGCAACGCCGCCGCGGGGGCTGACGCCGTAGTCGACGCCCTCGGCTGTCCTGGTGGCCGCGACGATATCGACGATGTACTGGCGTACGGGCAGGGCGACGCCGACCATCGAGGTAGTGCGTTGCATGTTCCGTACTCTCTCGCCGGAAATGATGGTTTCTGCGGTGGGCATGCCCCGCTGTGAGCGGAGAAGAATTTCGGTCTCGTCGTCTCGGGACGGCATTCCCATCTTCATGGCGATGAGGAACCTGTCGAGCTGGCTATCGGGAAGGGGGAAGGTTCCGTGGCTTTCCGCGATGTTTTGCGTCGCGATCACGAGGAAGGGCGCGGGGAGAGGCCGCACGTCGCCCTCCACGCTGACCTGGCGTTCTGCCATCGCCTCCAGCAGCGCCGCCTGGGTCCTGGGGCCGGTGCGGTTTATCTCGTCTGCCAGAACGATGTTGGCGAATATGGGGCCGGGGATGAAATCGAAGCGCGCTGCCTGCATGTCGACGAGCGTTGTGCCGGTGATGTCGCTCGGCATCAGGTCGGGCGTGAACTGGATCCGTTTGAACTCACAGTCGATCGAGGTTGCGATCGACTTGGCGAGGAGGGTCTTGCCGACGCCGGGCAGGTCTTCGAGCAGGATATGTCCCTCCGAGAACAGGCCGAGCAGTGCCAGCTTCACTGTGTCGCCGCCTGCCACCACTACGCGGGAGATGTTTTCGGAGAGCCGCTGGACGTCATCGGCGAATCGTTCCAGTTCTTCCGGTTTGATTGATCTGATATCCGGCTCGTTCTGCCGGCCCGTTACGACGACCTGCTCTGTGCGGTCCTGGACGGTTGTCAACGTGGAACGACCTTTCGCTATGGGGGGCGGCTGAGTCTCCGGATGCCGGCGGGCGCGCGGACTCGTACGGCGTTGGGTATGCGAATTCCCATGTTCGGACGTGGGAGCGGATGCATCGTCGGGGATCGCCCGCGAACAGGGTGCCGGTATCTCCCCGGCTGTATTGCGGTAATCCCGTAGCGCTCCCCTGCCCTGCTGGTGGGGATTGGCGCGGCGGCTCGTGCGGCCGCATGCGGGCAAAACGCGATTCAGGCGCTATAAAATAGGGTTGCTGGCCTTCAGGGTCGGCGGCTCATCTGCCAACGTAGCTCAGAGGTAGAGCAGCTGTTTCGTAAACAGCAGGTCACAGGTTCGATTCCTGTCGTTGGCTCCATATAAACGCTACTCGCCCGGTGCCAATACCGGTGTCAGCGGCATAATCGGGCTGGCTCACTCGACCCGATTACATACTCTTTGCGCGGGAAGAGAGCAGCGTCGATGAGTCCCATTCCACGTGACGAAAAGCTGGACTATGAAT
>JADFPB010000256.1 GCA_022562515.1 Chloroflexota bacterium
GCTTGAGCCCGGAGCACGCCTTGACCGCCGTCAGCAAACCGCTCACCATCGCATGGTCAAGAACGATTGAGTCTTTCCAGGGAGTCTTTCCGGAGGTGCTTCCCCATGGCGGTGAAAGCCGGTTCTCTACCTGAGAGCCCGTCGGAGATGCGTGCCGCAGCCATGAAACATCTGTGGATGCACAACCGTGGATGGGATGAATTGGAAGAGGACGAGCCTATCGTCGCCACTTCAGGCCATGGCATCAGGATCAACGATTCGGAAGGCCGATCGTGGATCGACGTAAACGGCGGTTACATGTCCGTCCATATCGGCTACGGACGGACCGAGATCGCCAGAGCCGTAAATAAGCAGATGGAGCAGATCCACTACTTTCCGCAGGGCACGACGTCGGTTCCCGCGGTCCAGCTGGCAGCCAAACTCGATCAGATCACACCCGGTGACCTGACCCGATCATTCTTCGTCAGCGGTGGATCAGAGGCCAACGAGACCTCTGTGAAGATCGCAAGGGCATTTTACCGGCGGGCCGGACACGCAGGCCGCTACAAGGTGATCAGCCGGAAAGAGTCGTACCACGGCGCTCTCGGCCTGACGATGTGGCTCGGAGGCTCCACCACTGCGTCCGGAAGAGCCGACTACGAGCCCGCGTATCCAGGCATGGTGTACGCGCCCCAACCGAATCCGTATCGATGTGAAATGGGCGGTGAATCGCCGGACGAGTGTGCCGAGCTATGCGCCAGAGCCATCGAAGATCTGCTGCTGTTCCACGGGCCGGACACGGTTGCCGCGGTTATCGCCGAGCCCATCGCGGTTCCCCCGGCCGTCGCCGTTCCCGGAGACGGGTACTGGCCGCGGCTGCGAGAGATCTGCGACGAGTATGGCGTCATCCTGATCGCAGATGAGGTCATTACCGGCTTCGGGCGCACCGGCAAGATGTTCGCCGTCGAGCACTGGAATGTGGTGCCGGACGTGATGTCGGTCGCCAAGGGCATCATCAGCAGCTACCTCCCACTTGGCGCCAGCATCGCGCGCGAAGGAATCGCGAACGCCTTTGCAGGGGGTCCGGAAACGAAGTTCTTTCAGCACGTGCTCACCTTCGCCGGCCATCCCGTTCCGGCTGCCGCTGCGCTGGAGAACATCCGGATAATCGAGGAAGAGGACCTGGTGGAGAATTCCGCCAGAGTTGGCGCCTACTTCCTGGAGCGGCTCGAGGAATTGGCCGACCGGCACTCCATAATCGGAAACGTTTCCGGTCTCGGGCTGCTGCTGGGCATCGATCTGGTATCGGATACGCAAGAGAAGACGCCGTTCAAGGCCGATGACAAGGTCGGTGATCACCTCACGAAGGCATTTCACGACCGCGGGCTGATTCTGAAGGCTGCCCCAAGCGCCATCACGTTCGGGCCTCCTCTCTGCATTACCAGAGACGAAGTAGATGAAATCATCCAGGGCGTCGATCAATCGATCGCACAGGTAACACGCGAGATGAATCTGTGAGCCGTCCCGTCGGCCGGCCGATTCCCCGACTTCGCTGAGCGGCATCAAACCGATAGTCGGCATTTAGCGGGGCGTCGCATGCGGCCTGATTGGCGACCCGTTGGAGACCCATTTGGCGGTATCACAGCAAACTGAATCGCTCGCCTCAGTGGGGAAGGCTAGAAACCGGGCCCTCCTGCTCGTGTCCGCTTCGACTGTCTTCGGGCTTTCCGTCTGGTTCAGCACGAATGCCATCGCACCCGCGCTTGAGGCGGAGAAGGGTTTTTCCGCCGCTGATATCGCCTGGCTCACCATTGCCGTACAGATGGGATTCGTCGCCGGCACGCTGATCATCGCCATCACGAATCTCGCCGATCTCATACCAGCCCGCAGACTCTACGGAATCGCGGCCATATCCGCCGGCCTCCTGAACCTGGCAGTCATCCCGGTCGACGATTTCAACGCCGTGATCCTCGTGCGGTTTCTGACCGGAGCGTTTCTCGGTGGCGTCTACCCGCCGGGGATGAAGATCCTCTCAGGCTGGTTCGTCAAAGGCCGTGGCATCGCGCTCGGCGCCATGATCGGCGCTCTTACCATCGGCTCGGGGTCGCCACACCTGCTTCGCTCGCTCTTCGCAGACCAGTGGGAAGTCACGATCATCGGCAGCTCGGTGCTCTCGGCCATCGGCGGGCTCATCGTCTGGTCGCTGGTCACAGACGGCCCCCACGATGTCAAGGGCGCTAAATTCGCCCCCCGGTTCATGCTCAAGCTTTTCACCGAGCGCGCCCAGCGCCTGAACTTGCTGGGCTATCTGGGGCATATGTGGGAGCTGTATGCGATGTGGGCGTGGATTGGCGCGTTTCTGGCCGCCGTGATCGGTGTGCGTCCGCTGATCGGCGATCGGCTGGATTTGGCCAGCGCAATCGTCTTCGCAGTCTTCGCAGCCGGAGCCGTCGCCAGCTTCGGCGCAG
>JADFPB010000086.1 GCA_022562515.1 Chloroflexota bacterium
GACAAGATCGGGCTCCTGGAGGCCGAGGTCCCATATATGCAGTCGATCGCCCTCTGTGACCGCAGCAAGGACCCGGTCGAGCCACTCTCGTCATTGCAGTGGTGGGTGAAAGAGCCGGACATCTCCCATGTCAGCCGGAAGGCCGTTGAGGACGGAAAGATTAAATTCGTACCCGAGAGGTTCACACGCGTCTATTTCAACTGGATCGACAACCTGAGGGATTGGTGCATCTCACGGCAGCTCTGGTGGGGCCATCGCATCCCGGTCTGGTACTGCGATGGCTGCGATGAAACGATCGTTGAGGAAGAGGACCCGACTGCATGCCCGAGCTGCGGGAGCCACGATCTTCGCCAGGACGAAGACGTGCTCGACACATGGTTCAGCTCGGGCCTCTGGCCGCTATCAACTCTGAGCTGGCCGCCGGAAGAAGCGGAGGATTTCCAGAAGTTTTATCCCACGTCTGTGATGGAGTGCGGGCGTGACATCCTGTTTCTCTGGGTCTCCAGGATGATCACCCTGGGTATCGAGAACACCGGCAAAATTCCGTTCCACACGATATATCTGCACGGGCTCCTTCAGGACCCCTCGGGCAGCAAGATGAGCAAGAGCAAAGGCAACGTGGTCGACCCTCTCGAGTTGATCGAGATGTACGGGACGGACGCCGTCCGGTTCGCCCTGACAACCGGGGTAGCTCCAGGCAACGAATCCCGTCTGAGCCACCCCAAGATGGAGTCTGGCCGCAACTTTGCCAACAAGCTCTGGAACGCGGCGCGCTTCGTGACCAATGCCCTCGACGCCGAAGACGCAGAAATCGACTGGTCGGCCTGCGAGTCCCCGGAACATCCGGAAGATCGTTGGGCGGTGAGCCGTCAGAACAGGGTTGCCGAAGATGTGGGCCGGTATCTCGATGAGTATCAGATCGGTGAGGCGCAGAGCGTACTTTTCGACTTCATATGGTCGGAGTACTGTGACTGGTACCTGGAGCTGGCCAAGGTCCGAATCCGGTCAGGGAAAGGTCCCTCTCCCCTGCCCTTCCTGGCGGACGTGCTGGAAAAGACCCTGCGCCTGCTCCACCCGTTCATGCCGTTCGTCACCGAGCAGATCTGGCAGCATCTGAGGACCGCGTTCGCGAAGCACAACAGGACTGATCTCGGCGACTCGATAATGATCGCCGAGTACCCGGTCGCCAACCGGGATCTCTTCGACGAGGAGTCGGAGTTGGAGATCGAGACCCTGATGGACGTCGTTCGCTCGATGCGCAACGTGCGTGCCGAGATGAGAATCGATCCCGCAGTGCAGGTAAGCGCCTCGGTTTCCTCCGATGAGGCAGCGGAGTTCCTGGCCTCGGAAAAGGACGCGATAGAGGCCCTGGCCCGAGCTGCCGTCAACATCTCGGCAAACGGCGCCGAACAGCCCCCCAATGCCATAACAATAGTTCTGAGCCGAGCAACAGTCGCGATATCGATGGACGGCGATTTCGACCTCTCAGCGGCACGGGACAATCTTGCCAGCGATCTGAGCAACGCGACTGCCGCGCGGGCCAGCCTGGAAGGTCGTTTGAACAACGAGCAGTTTCTCGCCAAGGCTCCGGACGAGGTGGTGGAGAAGGAAAGGGCAAGGCTGGCGGAGATCGACGATCGTATTGCGCGACTGCGTCAACTCGTAGGCGCCGGCGATTAGGCCGAGTTGTCCGCCATCCGCTCGCCCTCCTGGGCCTGAAAGATGCGAAGCGCCGCCTCACGCCGCTGGTGCGCCACCCGCATGCCCGCCAGTTGTTCGAGGGCCTTTCGCGTGTCACTGGCAAGCCTGGCAGGCTCGGAAAGTTTGAAACGGCGCTTGAAGAGCCAGTATGTGAAGGCATCGGATTCGATCAGCGTGAGCTTCAATTCGCCCTTCGCCGGACGCTTCCCCTCTTGCTCCGCAAGTTCCCTGCGATGCTCCTTGAGCAGCTCTTCTTGCGTAGCGCGGTACAGGTTGATGTATGCGTCGTCGATTCGATCATCGCTGGGCGAATAGCCGCGCGCTACGCGCCTCTTGCGAATCGCTTCCTCGACCGCGAGGATCAGCCCGCGCTCAGACGTTATGCCATAAACATAGTTCAAGTGCGCGCGATGTTTTTCCACGCCGAGCATCCTTGAGAACTCATCATCGGATATCTCTTCCGGCGGGTCAGGCCCAAGTAGGAGCCGTTCCTTGTCACCGATAGAAATCGCCTCGCCGGCGGCACCCATCAATCGCTCGGCAAGCGCTCGCCAGTCGAAAGCCTCTCCGCCGATCAGGTAGACGAATTCGCGGTCATCCACCCACTCGCCCGCCAGGGGCCATTCGGCCATGATCTCGAACAAGATGCGCCGCCAGTCGGCGTTCTCGTCTGCAAGGCGGGCTTTGAGATCGTCAATCAGATTGTCCGCCTGGACTTCTGCCTGCAGGCGGTCGGCATCGAGTGAGAGCGCAATCTCACTCTGATCATTAGTCTCTGGCTGTGGTTCAATCATGTACGTACAGCAGTCTTGCCGGCCCGCCGTTCCTTGGGTAGCGCCAGGAACTTCTCAAATGCCTTCGCGTCCAGTGTGTTTATCACATCCCGGGCTTCACACCAGCCGCGGCGCGCCGTTCCAACCCCGTACTGCATGAAAGACAGCCCGGACGGCCTGTGAGCATCCGTATTAATGAGAAATAGTACTCCGGCCTTCCTTGCCTGCATGACGTGGGCATCCCGCAAATCGAGCCGCTTGGGCGATGCGTTGATCTCCAGCAATGTGCCAGTGTCGGCCGCCGCGCGGAAAACGGCGTCGAGGTCCAGGTCAACCGGCTCGCGGCTCCGCGCGCCGTCGAAAACGAGGCGGGTGGTCAGATGGCCTATCGCCGTCACATGCGGGTTGCGCATGGCCGCTACCACCCGCTCAGTCATCACAGACCGCTCCTGCCCCATCGCCGAGTGGACCGAGGCGATCACAATGTCCAGCTCCGAGAGCACCTCGTCCGTGTAATCGAGTGTTCCGTCGGCCCGGATGTCCACTTCCGACCCCTTGAAAACCCGGATGCCACCGACTTCCGCCTCAACATGTTCGATTTCCGCATTGTGCGCTCTTAGCCGCTCCACGCTCAGCCCGTTGGCGACTCCGCGGCCAGAAGAATGGTCGGTGATCGCCACGTAGTCGCGGCCAAGTTCCCGCGCGGCGGCCACCATCTCTTCAATCGGCACTCGGCCGTCGGACCAGTCGCTGTGGACGTGGAGATCGCCTTTTACGTCGGAATCGATAAGCAGATTCGGCAGCGATTCATTTTCGGCCGCCTCGATCTCCCCGTGATCTTCCCTGAGCTCGGGCGGAATAAACGGCAGGCCAAGTCTTTCGTATACGCCCTCTTCGGCATCGAACGTTTCTAGCTCGCCTGTTAAGTCGCTGGTCAGCCCGTACTCGTTCAACGTGAGGCCCATAGACCGCGCTCGTGCTCGCAGGTTTATGCCGTGCTGTTTACTGCCGGTGAAGTAGAGCAGGAGCGCGCCAAAGTGCCGGGCCTCGGTCACTCTGAGGTCAACCTGCAAGCCGCTTTGCAGGACTACGCTGGCCCTGGTATCGCCCTGCCCGAGAACGTCGACCACCCCATCCAGCGCGGCGAACGCTTTCGCAACCGCGGGCGGATCATCGGAGGTGCACAGCAGGTCGATGTCGCCTACTGACTCCCTCATGCGCCTGCAACTTCCCGCGACTGTGATGTTCGACGCGTCGGGGCAGGTCTCCGCCAACCGGGCGGCAATTGTCTCGGCCGCGGGCAAGGCCAGGCCAAGCATTATGCGATCGCCCTGGCGGCGCTGGGAGCGGATGTGACGGAGGATGGATTGGGCATTTTTGTGGCCGACCCTGGGCAGTTTTTCGAACTCGCCCGCTTCGATTGCCGCTTCGAGGCCTTCTATTGTGTGAATATCCAGTTGCTCGGAGGCTCGCAGGGCCGTCTTCGGGCCGATGCCCGGCACTTCCATAAGCGACAAGAGACCGGCGGGAAACTCGCCCTTAAGGTCTTCGTAATACTCCAGCCTGTCCGTCCCAGAAAGCTCCTGGATCTTCTTCGCGATGGCGTCGCCTATTCCCGGTATCGCCTTCAGTTCGTCCAGATCGTCCGCGATCGCAGAAAGCTCGCCGGGATATTCAGAAGCTATGTCGGCGGCGCGCTGATAGGCGCGCGTCTTGAAGACCGGCTCGCCCTTGAGTTGAAGCAGTGTGGCGATATCGGAAAAAACTCTGGCTATCCCTGAGTTATCCAACAGGCTTATCCACCCCGATTACCCATCAGGATGTTCAACTTGGGCGTTCATATAAGCGGTCCCGTGGCGTGGCGTGAAGATTGATCAGCCGTGGCAGCGCTTATACTTTTTCCCGCTGCCGCAATAGCAGGGATCGTTCCTGCCGATCTTCTTTCCCTTTGGCGCACCACCGCCTGCGCCATGCTGTTCCGCAATGGTGGCGACCGCTGATCTGCCACCGCCGACAGCCGCCGCCGCCGCCGCTCGTGCCGCTCCCCTTGAGGGACCGTTTGACGCCGCTGCGCTTGCGCCGTTTTCAGGCTGACTCGGTCCCGCTTCAGCTCCGCGACCCGCTGTCATCTGCCGCTGCTGTGCATTCGACTGCTGAATCTGAGGCGAAGGCGCCACCCGGTAGATCATGTGGGCCACGTCTCGCTCAATGTTCTCCATCAACTCTTCGAACATCTGGAACGACATGTGCTTGTATTGCACCAGCGGGTCGCGCTGGCCCACCGCCTGCAGGCCAATTCCTTGCCGCATGTTATCCATCGCGGTCAGATGCTCCACCCAGTGGGAGTCGATCTGGCGGAGGAGGATGTGGCGCTCAATGATCGCCATCACATCGGCGCCGAACTCCTCCTCGCGCTGGTCGTGGACGCCCTGCACCTCGTCGATCAGGATCTCTTCCACCTCTTCCGGCTTCATCCCGTATATATCATCAGGGTCTTCGAGTTCTTTAGGGAGGAATGAGAAGATCGTCAGCAATTCCCTCTGGAAACCGTCGACGTCCCATGAGTCATCCGGGCCTGAGAGCCAGGTCTGGACGGCAAGCCGGAGCTGTTTCTCAGCCATCAGGGTGATCTCATCGCGCAGAGACTCCTCGGCAAGAATCTTCTGACGAAGCTTGTAGATCACGTCGCGATGGGTGTTGATGACATCGTCGTAATCGACCAGGTTCTTCCTGATCTCGAAGTGGTATCCCTCTACTTTGCTCTGGGCCGTCTCGACCGCCTTCGAAACCATCCTGTTCTCGATCGGTATGTCTTCTTCGAGTCCGGCCTTTTCCATGATCCAACTGATTCGGCCACCGCCGAACCGCCGCATCAGATCATCCTCAGTCGAGATGAAGAATCGCGTTTCGCCCGGGTCTCCCTGCCTGCCGGCACGGCCCCGAAGCTGGTTGTCGATGCGCCGGGACTCGTGGCGTTCTGTCCCAAGCACGTACAGTCCGCCCAGTTCGATGATTCTGTCGTGGTCGCGCTGCCACTCTTCCTGTGAAATATCCAGCCGCTCGGGATTGCCGCCCAGAATGATGTCCGTGCCGCGGCCGGCCATGTTCGTAGAAACCGTCACAGCGCCCGGCCGCCCCGCTTCAGCGATTATCATGGCCTCGCGAGCGTGATTCTTGGCATTCAGAATCTCATGTCGAACGCCTTTCTTGCGGAGCATGCCCGCCAGCATCTCCGATCGCTCGATGCTCGTGGTCCCGACCAGCACCGGCCGGCCGGCCTGTTGGAGCTCCTGAATGGTTTCAACGACAGCCCGGAATTTCGGGTCTTCGCCCCGATAGATGAAGTCGCTCCCGTCTTTTCGAATTCCGGGCTTGTTCGTCGGAATTTCCACGACTTCGAGTTCGTAGATCTTGTGGAGCTCCTCCGCTTCCGTTACCGCTGTTCCGGTCATCCCGGAAAGCTTCTTGTACATCCTGAAGTAGTTCTGCAGCGTGATCGTGGCATACGTGATCGACTCACGCTGGACTGTGACGTTTTCTTTTGCCTCAATAGCCTGATGGAGGCCTTCAGAGTAACGACGCCCTGTCATCAGCCTGCCGGTGAACTCATCGACGATGAGCACCTCGCCATCGCGGACGACGTACGCCTTGTCCCGCTCATACGTGTGTTCTGCCCTGATGGCGTTGTCTATGAAGTGGGACATCACGTAGTTGGACGGGTCGTACAGGTTGGAGATGGAGAGGAACTGCTCCGCCTTCTGGATGCCCTCATCCGTCAGCGTCACGCCCTTGCTTTTCGCATCGATCTTGAAATCAAGTTCAGGCACCATGCGTCTTGACAGATTGGCGTAACGCGAATACTCCTGTCCCTTGTCTGGCGCCGGGCCGCTGATGATCAGCGGCGTCCGGGCCTCGTCAATGAGGATGTTGTCTACCTCGTCGACGATGGCGTATGAGAGGCCTCTTTGCACCAGGCGATCGGCGGTGTCGACCATGTTGTCGCGCAGGTAGTCGAACCCGAACTCGCTGTTGGTGCCGTATGTGATGTCCGCCGCGTACGCCTCTTTTTTGGTTGCTGGAATGAACGGACTGTCGTCCTCTTTTTTGTCTTTGGTCCCGGCATCTTCCGTATCATCATCTTCGCTGGCATCACTGGCATCTGAGGCTTTGGCCGGATCGCCATCGGGTGTGAACAGCAGAGAAGATTCGTGTTGGAGGCAGCCTACCGTGAGCCCAAGAATGTGATAGATCTGACCCATCCAGCCCGCGTCTCGCTTAGAGAGGTAGTCGTTGACTGTGATCACGTGGACGCCACCGTCTGCAAGGGCGTTCAAATATGCGGGAAGGGTGGCGACAAGAGTTTTTCCCTCGCCGGTGCGCATCTCCGCGATTTTGCCCCGATGGAGAATGATGCCGCCGACCATCTGGACATCAAAGTGGCGCATGCCGAGAGCCCGTTTGCTGGCTTCCCGCACAGCGGCAAACGCCTCTGGCAGCAGATCATCGAGATCCTCGCCGTCAGCCAGACGCTCCTTGAATTCAGTGGTCAGAGCACGAAGCTCGTCGTCAGAAAGATCGGCGAACTCCTCTTCCAGTTCGTTTATCTCAGTGACGGCGTATTTCGTCTTGTCGAGAGTTTTCTTGTTCGACTCTCCGACGATTCTTCCAACAAGTTTCAGAACCATTCAGTGGCTCCGGTTACCAGTGCTGCACTCGTTGCGGGGGCAGCGCCGGCCCAGTTAGCTAGTTAAACAGGGCCCCCACAGACTCGCCTTCGTGAATCCGGCGGATAGCCTCTGCCATCAGGGGGGCCAGAGGCAGATGGACCAGCTTCGGTCGCAGATCCTGTCCATTATTTGGTAACGAGTCTGTAACGACCAGTTCCTTAAGACTATCTACGTCCATAAGCCGATTTACGGCCCCATCTGAGAATACGCCGTGCGTGGCGCATGCATAAACCTCGAGCGCACCGACGCCGCAAACGGCGCCGATTGCAGATATAAGCGTACCGCCTGTGTCTATCTCGTCATCGACCGTAAGGACGGGTCGGCCGGCAACTTCTCCGATCACGTTCAGGCTCTCGACTTTATCGTGATTGCCTACCCGCCGTTTTTCTACGATCGCCAGCGGGGCATCGAGCGCCTCTGCAACATTGCGAGCAGTCTTGGTGATTCCAATGTCCGGAGCAACGACCACCAGGTTTTTCAGGTTCTTCTTTTTGAAATAGTCAATGATCATTTGCTCGGCGGTGAGCACATCAACGGGAATGTTAAAGAAGCCCTGAATTTGACCGGCGTGCAGGTCCACCGTCAGCACCCTGTTCGCGCCGGCCGTAGAGAGAAGATCGGCGACAAGACGAGCTGTAATCGGCACACGAGGCTGGTCTTTCTTATCGGAACGTCCGTATGCGTAGTACGGGATCACGGCGGTGATCCGGCCGGCTGAGGCCCGCTTGGCGGCGTCGATCATGATCAACATCTCCATGATGTGATCGTTTACCGGGCGTGAGAATGACTGGAGTATGAATACGTCCCGCTCGCGGACATTCTGGAGGATTCGGACGAAGGTGTTGTCGTTCTTGAACTTGAACACATCAACCTTGCCCTGAGGCATGCCCAGAAACTTACAGATTTCAGAGGAGAGGCCGGGGTGCGAATTTCCGCTCAAGATGGTCAAGTCCCCGTAAACCGAGCCTGCCATCTGCGCTCTCCCTCCAACATCTGCCACAAGGCCGTAGGTGTCACGAATACTCGTATCCTGCAACAGTTGCCCGGCCCTGCAGCCGGACTTTCCCCGACTGTACCGGCAAGGATATTTTCAGGCTGTTGCCACTAGCCCGGCAACAGCACCGTCTGCGTGACGTTCAGGACGCGAAAGGAAGCCGGGCGGGTGGGTATCAGACACCGCAGAATTGTAGCATCGAGGGGCCAGGATTCCCGCCTCCGACGCAATCGCTCCGCGCCGCCGGGCCATGTCGGCCCAGCGCCCATCCAGGGTTCCCCCGGATGAGCAGGAAACGAGTCAGCCGGCGCGCCTGGTTAGAATCGGATCCTCGAAGGGATCTTCGACCACTTCATCGAAACCCACTTCGCTCTCAGCGGCCACCAGATCCGGCTCATTCGCATTCGTGGCCAGCTCGGCCTGAAGATCGGCTCGCTCGTCCGCGTTACGCGAATTCCAGGTCTGGCCACACTGGAGGCACTTCATATAGATGCCCCACGTGTCGCTGTAATAGTGAACATCACCCTTGCAACGCAGGCAGCTATTCAGATAAATCATGGCCTGACTCCCCATATAGCCCACGGTTATCAGACGGCAATCCTGTCTCTGGCGCTAACGTAGCCCCGTGCAAATCAGGCAATAAGGGTGGCCAGCCTCAATCTTGGTTGGGGGTGTTCACTCACTCCGAACCGAGTATTTGCACCGTGCGCGCCTCTGGAAACATTCCGTATAGCGCTCGCGCGTCCGGCAGTCCTCCTAATCCACCTGACGCCCTCATCTAATCCATGGGCCGTTATAATTTCTCAAACGGCAAAGGGCCGCTTCAGCACTCTGCATCGTGCCCCGGCCATGGGAATTGGCGGTAATTGGAGAACGACTTGGACGTCTACCTCAGTTCACCTCGCGGCTTCTGCGCCGGCGTCGTACGCGCCGTCGACATCGTGGAGCTCGCACTCGAGCGATTCGGCCCGCCCGTATACGTTAAGCACCAGATCGTCCATAACCCGCACGTCGTCAAGGCGCTCGAAGACAAGGGGGCGGTCACAGTCGAGAACGTCGATGAGATTCCCGTAGGGTCCAACGTAGTCTTCTCCGCCCACGGCTCGGCGCCGAGCGATTTCGAGCGGGCCAAAAAGCGCAACCTGAATGTCATCGACGCCACCTGCCCGCTCGTGACCAGAGTCCATAACGAGGCGAAAAAGTACGCACGCGAGGGGAAGAAGATAGTCCTGGTGGGCCACCGGGGCCACCAGGAAGTCGTCGGCACCATGGGCCAGAGCGACATGGCGCTGCTGGACGAGAGGGAGAGCCTGCAGTTACCCGCCTGGGACCCGGGCGAATCGGTCGCGGTGTTGACGCAGACCACGCTCTCGGTAGATGACACCGCCAGGGCGATCGCACATGTGCGCGAAAAATTCCCGGAAGCTCTGATCCGGAACGACATCTGCTACGCGACGACAAACCGGCAGGAATCCCTGAAAGTGGTTGCGGAACGAGTCGACGTCGTGCTTGTCATCGGCGCCCAGAACAGCTCGAACTGCGAGCGGCTGCGCGAAGTCGCCCAGGCAAGCGGCGTGCCTGCCTACCTGGTGAACGGTCCTGACGAGATTGACATGACCTGGTTTGAAGGCGTGACAAACGTCGGCATTACCTCTGGCGCGTCCACTCCGGAAGTCATGGTTCAGGCTGTTATAGACCTGCTGAACCCCCAGAATGTCTTCCCCATCGGAGAAAGAGAGGAGGACATCACTTTCGTCCTTCCCAGGCAATTGCGAGACTCCGCCGGCGCAGACGACTGATAACGTTTCCTCCCCCGTGTTCCAAAAGACCACTGCCGGGAGCTCTCATGACGGGGGACCAGAGTAATGAAGATCGCTGCGGTCGAGTGCCTCGTGCTCGACGAAACATACCCGTTCGTCATGGTTCGGACAGACGAAGGCATCACGGGTTACGGCGAAACATTTCGGCGCGGACCATACGTCCAGAAGGCTGCGATCGACACCATCTTCGAGCCACTTCTAATCGGCAAAGACCCGTTCGATACTGAAAGACTCTGGCAGGAGATGTTCAAGGCAGGCAACGTGGCCGGTCCTTCGGGCGCGCTGCAAACAGCCGCCGCGGCGATCGACATCGCCCTCTGGGATATCAAGGGGAAGGCCCTGGGAGTCCCTCTGTACAGGCTTCTTGGCGGCAAGGCTCGCGACAGGGTGAGGGTATATGCCAGCTCGCTGCGGCGGGATCTTACGGCCGTGGAAGAGGCGAAACGCGCCGCTGAATTCCAGGAACAGGGCTTCACCGCTTACAAGATGCACTCGGCCGTGCCCGGAGCAGTCGATCATCCCGATGACCGGACAATCGAACACGTCCGCGAGATGCGCCGGGCGACGGGAGACGACTTCGAGATTCTGGTAGACGTCAACGGCGCCTATTCTGTCCACCACGCGATAGAAATCGGCAAGGCGCTGGAAGATCTGGGCGCCTTCCACTTCGAACAACCGGTCCCGGTGACGAACCTCGAGGGCATGGCTGTGGTCGCCGATGCTCTCACCATCCCCATCGCCGCCGGCGAGACGAGTTACACGCGCTGGGAATTCATGGAACTGATCACCCGCGGCCGGCCGGACATCGTCCAGCCGGACGTGGTGAAATGCGGCGGAATATCTGAGCTGATCAACATCGCCGCAGTCGTAAGCTCATTCGGTCTGCCGATGACGGTTCACAACACTCAGCCGATCATCTCGACAGCCGCGCATCTCCACTGGATAGCCGGCCGAAACGATGTGCCATACGCGCAGGAGTACAACATCGAGCCAATCTCCATCAGGGACGACCGGCCGATTCTGAAAGAGCCGCTGCTGGTGAAAGACGGCTACATCGAGATCCCTGAGAAGCCCGGCCTCGGACTAGAATTCGATGAGGAAGTAATGCGCTGGTGGTCGGAAAACAAGGGCGAGCCCGGCCGCCAGAACTAGGCGGCAGTACAAGGCTTCCGGCCCGCCGCCCCCCCAATGCCTTCCGGGGATCCCGTCCCGAGCATCTGCCACTTCAAGATCGCCAACCTCCACCCTTGTATCCAACCGGGTCAACAAGCCGACTACTCCCAACGAAGGCAAGCCAATCTTCAGGTTGGTAATCGGGGTTGCTGATCTTCTCCCTGTAGCCCGCCGGGGCAATCTGATAGTGCAGCCTTGGGAGCCATCGA
>JADFPB010000087.1 GCA_022562515.1 Chloroflexota bacterium
TCGCTTTGTGGCGGATTTCTGATACCGATGCTGTTTGAAAACTGATAACTTCAAGTTGTCCTTCGCTTGACACTCCATATCGGCAGAGACCCGTAATACACCGATGCCAGCGTATGCTGGCAAGAACATCGCCTTCTCATCTACCTCGTGTTCCTGGCGCAGGCGGGCGGCGGCTGCGCGTGTGGCGGCGGTGGCGGCGGCCCAGAGGCTGGCGGCGGTGGCGGTGGCGGCTGCGCCTGCGGCGGTCACTAAAAACCAGGCAGATATTCAGATACGAGAGCGGCGCCCCTGTGCCGCTCTCGTCGCGTCTGGCGTTTGTGGTACTGGCGTTTGCCGCTCCGGAGGGCGGGGTGGAGCGGCCCGCATGGAAGGATTGGAGCGCTTTTCCAGATCGCCCGGTATCTATCAACGAGGTGCGCACATCAAATGTTCAGCGATCCCCTGGGGTCTTATCAATGCGGCCGAGGAGATGCGGGCACCCTCAGACATCACTGTTTGGCACGACGCCACACTCTCGGAGACGATTTCCCATTTGACCTCAAAGCATATGGAGTGGACCTATGCGTATCGGAATGATTGCCCCTCTTGAATTCAGGCTCCCGCCTATCGCGTACGGCGGCACCGAGCAGATCGTAAGCCTCCTCACAGAGGAGCTGGTCCGGCGCGGCCATGAAGTCACCCTGTTTGCCACCGGCGACTCGATCACCGCCTCTGAGCTGGTGCCGGGCGCCCCTTATGGACTCCGAGGCACTGACCGAGACAAAAACGTCCTGAATATGCTGAATGCCGCGGCGTGCATGGAGAGAGCGGGTGAGTTTGATGTGATCCATAACCATGTCCCCCTGGAAGGCATGCCTCTTGCCGGGCTGATTGACACTCCGGTTCTGACGACCTTTCATGGCGGTTTCGCGGGTGATTGGATCGCGCTCTACAACAGCTACAAGGGGTGGTACAACACCATCAGCAAGTCCGCCGCGTCGCTGCTGGAGCTTCACGAAAGATATGTCGGGGTCGTCTATAACGCCATCGATGTGGACTCGTATCCGTACAATCCTGGGGAGCGCGACGATTTCGCTCTATTTCTGAGCAGAATCAGCCGCGAAAAAGGACCGGACATCGCGATCGAGGCGGCCAGGCGCGGGGGATTCAGGTTGATTATTGCCGGTAATGTAGATGAGCCGGATAAAGAGTTTTTCGAATCCAGAGTTCTGCCACATGTGGACGGCGAACAGATCCAGTACGTCGGTGAGGCGGACGCCGCGATGAAGCGTGATCTCTATTCCCGGGCGCGTGTTCTCCTCGCTCCCATAACCTGGGAGGAGCCGTTCGGCCTGTTTCTTGCCGAAGCCATGGCTTGCGGCACCCCGGTGATCGCTTTCAATCGCGGCGCAGCCCCGGAAGTTGTGGAGGATGGAGTCACCGGCTTCATCGTGGAAGATATAGAAGCGATGGTGGACGCCGTACTCCGAATCGGCCGCATCGACCCTGCTGCGTGCCGGAAACGGGTGGAAGATGAGTTCAACGTGGCACGCATGACTGAGGACTACCAGGCTACCTACGAGAAGATCGCCAGGAATCAGAGAGGGACGCTCGTTGCACATCGGCCTCCCGCGCACCTGGCCCCGCCGGTGCTAAATTGATTGCTCTTCGCTCCGACCGATCAGTCCCCTCCAGAACATAGGGCCACGATATGGTCTATTCGCTCGTATCAGACAGCATCGTCACTACCTCCGGGACCGTTTTCATGGTCTCCGACCAGGCCGGAAACGTTCGGCCCGGCTCTCTCGAGGGCCTATTCGCGCTCGACACTCGGTTTCTCTCTGAGTTTCAACTCACTATCAATGGCGAGGCTCCGGCGCCGCTCCGCTCGGGTGCTCTCGCCAAAGGCGCGTCCACTTTCTACGCCACGTCGGGGAATACCGGGATCGATTCCCCTGATTTGACCGTGTTGCGGGAGCGCTATGTGTCGACGGGTCTGCACGAAGAGGTGTCGATTCAGAACCACACCCGGGAGGAACAGCGCCTGCTAGTCGGAATCGATCTCGATTCCGATTTCGCGGATCTTTTCGAGGTTCGGCGAGGCTCATTCCTCAAGGCCGGTTCATGCCGTTCACAACTCGATGAAGATGGCCGGCTGCGACTCATATACGAGCGTGGAGATTTCCACCGAGAAACCCACATAGTTTTTTCGCAAAGTCCTGAGATGGAAGATGGTCGGGCGATCTTCAAATTCACCATCGAGCCCAGCGGTGTATGGAGATTGTGCCTGTCAATTCTGCCGGTCGTCGGAGATGAGCCGGAGGCGCTTGAGTGCGTGAGCGGTTATCTTGATTCGATCTCCAATGGGCTGCCAGCCCGGTCCCGTAACTCCGCTACCGCTTCTCACGCCGCGAATGGAGCCGGTCCGTTTGCCAGGCCGCCCATGGTCGAGTCCTCCCATGCCGATCTCAACGCTGCGTACGACCGCGCGGTGGCGGATCTCCAATCCCTGACCCTGGAGGGATTCAGCGAAACTCCGATACTGGCGGCAGGCCTGCCATGGTTCATGGCTATCTTTGGCCGCGACTCAATTCTGAGCGCGCTGCAAACGAAAATGGTTGCGCCCGAGCTCATGATAGGCACCCTGGAAACGCTTGCGCTTTTCCAGGCCACTGAAGTCGACGCTTTCAGGGAATCAGAGCCCGGCAAGATTCCTCACGAGATTCGGGAGGGCGAGCTTTCGCTCTTCGGAGAGGTTCCGCATTCTCGTTACTACGGCACCGTAGATGCCACGCCGCTGTTTCTCATTCTTCTCCGTGAGGCGGAAGTGTGGACGGGGGATCATGAGATGGTCCGCCGGCTTCTCCCGGCCGCTGAGGCGGCCCTCTCGTGGATAGATTATTACGGTGACGCAGATGGCGATGGTTTCGTGGAGTATGCCGGAAGTGACGGCGAAACTCTCAAGAATCAGTGCTGGAAAGACTCCAGCGATTCGATTTCGTTCGCCGATGGGACACTTGCCACCGGCCCCATCGCCGTGGCGGAAGTGCAGGGCTACGTTTACCAGGCCAAGCTCGGGATGAGCAGCCTGTTCGCAGACCTCGGGGATACGAAGCGTGCGGAGACTCTACGCGCCGAAGCCGACAAATTGAAGCGTCTTTTCAATGATGCGTTCTGGATGCCGGATGAAGGGTATTACGCCCTGGCATTGGACGGGCAAAAGAGACAGGTGAACGCCATAGCGTCCAACGCGGGCCACTGCCTGTGGAGCGGAATCATCGATGCAGATCACGCTTCTTCGGTCGCGGAGAGGCTCGTTGCCCCTGACATGTTCACCGGCTGGGGCGTGCGCACCCTTTCTTCGGAGATGGGCAGATACCACCCCATCTCTTATCACAATGGAAGCGTGTGGCCGCACGATACCTCCATCGTCGCCGCGGGTCTTAGCCGGTACGGTTTTTACCGGGAGTCGGAAGAGGTCATAGGCGGACTACTTGACGCCACCTCGGCCATGCCGGGGCACAGGCCGCCCGAACTGTTTGCCGGTCATCCGAGAGGCAACTCACAATTCCCGGTGCCATATCCTTCCTCTAACGCTCCCCAGGCGTGGGCTGCCGGCGCCATTGTGTACTCATTGGAAACGCTCCTGCGCCTTCATCCGGACAACGGTGCACTCATCTCCGACAGGCCCTCGCTGAGCCGGCCGTTTTCGATCACCGGCATTCGGTTCAGGGACAGGGTCTGGGACTTCTAGGGACTTGCCTGTTTGTGGGAGTCTGAAAGGTCAGCCTTCGCCGTAATATCGGCGGCTCTATCTCCACACAGAGAAGTTGACGGTCCCCCCGTATAGATTTCGAGTCGCGTCCGGGCGTCTGGCGTTTGTGGCGTTTGCGGCTATGGCGGGTGCTAGTGTATGCCGGTCCTGGCATCTGACACTGTTTACCGAACTACGCCCCGGCCGGGTCATCGCCCCGGTCACTCCCCCGTGGAGCCCGACATCACCGGCTGCAAATGATCGATTGGATTGCGCCCGCTCTGGGAAGTCCGGCCACTTTCTCCGTGGTCAGCCTGCTGGACAAGGCCGTGCTTTCGCGTTTTGGCCTGAGCTCGTCCGGGCTGTCCCTTTTCGTGGGCGGGAACCAGCTGGTCCTCGCAACGGTGGTTTTGCTGATCGTCCCGCTCGAGAGTCCGGGACGTAATGCGATTCTGGGCGGGCTTGGCGCGGGCGCTTTCCAGGGGCTGGGGCTGGCGTTGATGTTCTTCATGCTCAAGCGCGAGGACGTCTCACGCGTGATTCCGATCTTCCAGACCAGTCCAATTTTCGTGATCATGCTTGCGCTCGTGTTCCTCGACGAGTCTCTGTCCCTGCTGCAGTGGCTGGCGGTGTTTCTTGCGGTAGCGGGAGCGGTGCTGGCGGCGACGAAGCGGTCCGAGGTATCCGGGGCGTTGCGGCCAAGTCCTGCGTTCGCGGTGTTGTTCCTGGCGGCCGCGGCGGTGGGCGTGTCGCAGCTGCTCGTGAAGGTGACGACGGATGATGTGTCCGTTTGGAACACGGTGACGCTGCGGGGATACGGGATGGGCGGAACGATGGTGCTCATCTTCGGCCGGCCGGCCACGGTGCGCGAGGTTGGGGCGTTCTTCAGGCGACGGCAGACAGGTGTCTTGCTGGTGGCGTCTGAGGGGCTGCTGGCGGTGGGGGCGAGCATTCAGCTGATCGTGGCGATCGCCCGCGGCCCGGTTTCGCTGGCCGCTGCGCTGCTGGGCACGAGGCCGTTGTTCATATTCGGCGCCAGTCTCGTCGGGAGCCGGATCGCGCCGAATATGCTTGGCGAGCGGTTCGACCGCGGGGAGTTTGTGTTGAAGTTCGTCGCTATGGCGATGATCGTGGCGGCGGTGGTTTTGATAGCGGTGGGGTGAAGCAGGCAGGCGATGGCCTGCACCCTTCGCCTGGCTCAAGACAGCGCCTTCTCTGCGGGGCGTTCCGGGCCACTGCCGTGGGGGCGATCGAAGGACCTCGGACGGCCAGGCATCGGGGTGGCCGGTCAGGGCTGCTAGAGTCTGGTACAGGGTTCATTCACGGCGAAGTAACTGATCCAATGCGTTATCTGGGAATAGGCGCACTTTCGGCGGCGGTATTGCTGCTCGAGTTGACGCTGACCCGCGTCTACTCCGTCACCCAGGGCTACCACTTCGCCTTTCTCGCCGTGAGCCTCGGGCTTCTGGGGTTCGGCGCGAGCGGCACGGTCCTGTACGTCGCCAGGGGATTCTTGCTGCGGAAAACGCGCTTCGTGCTGCCGCTGTCGGCATTCTTGTTCACCCTGACCACCCTCATCGCCTACTGGGCCATGAACACGATCCCGTTCGATAGCTACCGGCTCGTCGTGGATCGCGAGATGATCGGATGGATGACGGCGTTTTACGTGGTCCAGATAGTGCCGTTCTTCTTCGCCGGACTTGTACTGGGCAGCGCGCTCGTCGCCGACCCTGCCAACACGCACCGAATCTACGGAATCAGCCTGGTGGGCGCGGGCGCAGGTGCGCTGCTTGCCCTGGGAGGACCATCCTCTGGCGGAACAGATGGCGCGCTCCTCGCCGTGGTCGCGCTGGGAGCGCTCGCCCTCGCATCGCTTATTCACGGAAGGACCGCCGGGAACATCGCGATTGCCACCATGGGGATCGCCGTACTGGTGGCGGGAGGAATTCTCGTCCCGCGTTACGTGAAGCTGGAGATCTCTCCGCACAAGGCGCTCCCTCAGTTGCTCCAGCAGGAGGGCGCGGTACTTGAAGAGACGAGATGGAATGCGTTCTCGCGCGTCGACGTTGTGGAATCGGCGTCACTGCACCAGGCCCCGGGGCTCAGCTTCAGTTACTCGGGGGTTATTCCCCTGCAACAGGCTGTGACAGTTGATGCCGACAACGCGACGACCATAACGAAGTCACCGCAAGACGAAGCGGTCTTCACTGAGTACCTGCCAGTTGCCGCAGCGTTCGACATCCTCTCTGCACCCAGTGTGCTGATCGTGGAACCGGGCGGAGGGCTGGACATCCTCACGGCGCTTCACCACGGGGCACGGAGGATTGCCGCCCTGTCCGGTAACCCGATCGTCGCGGACTTGTTGCGAGATCAGTTCCGCTCGGAGATCGACGGAGGCACTCTCGAAGTGCTGGCGGGCAATCCCAGGAGTTACCTGAATCGATCAAATGAGAAATTCGATCTTGTGATCATCTCGCTGGCGGATTCGTTCCGGCCAGTCCGGGCCGGCGCGTTCAGTCTGAGCGAGAACCACGTGTATACGAGAGAGGCCTTCAGCGCATATTTCGATCATCTATCACCCGGTGGCCTCCTGGCCGCGACGCGATGGGTGCAGGTCCCGCCGAGCGAAGAGATGCGCATGGCCGCCACGATCATCGAGGTGCTCGGTGATCGAGCACGGGTTCCCGTCGACCGATCGATCGCCGCGCTGCGCACGTTGCAAACGCTGACCATATTCGCCCGAACCGAAGATTTCGAAGTCCGAGATTTGAACGCCTTCCGGGACTTTGCCCGGACCCGCCAGATGGATCTCTCGTACATCCCGGGCATCCGCTCAGACGAGCTGAACCGGCACTTTGTGCTTCCCGACGAGGTTTACTTTCAGGGAATCACCGAACTGTTGGATGAGACCCTGCGAGCCGACTTCTATGCACGCTCCGAGTTCAACGTGACCCCACTGGGCGATGACCGGCCTTTCTTCTTCCATTTTTTCAGGTGGCAACAGCTTCCCGATGTCGTGGCCCGAATCGGAAAGACGTATGACGCCTTCGGCGGTGCGGGATTTCTCGTCATCCTGCTGTTCCTCGGGGTATCCGTCGTGGTGTCATGCGTGTTAATCCTTCTCCCGCTTGCCATCGCGAGTAGGTCGTCCACCGCGCTTTCCGGGGAATCGGGCCGGGTATTTCAATGGGCCGTGCTGGGCTATTTTTTCATGCTGGGCCTGGCGTTTCTCTGGATCGAGTTGCCGTTGATGCAACGATTCATTTTGCTTCTCGACTACCCGACGTACTCGTTCGGAATCGTCCTGTTTGCAATCCTTGTGTTTTCCGGGCTCGGGAGCATCGTGTCCGGACGCCTGGGACGGATACGAAACTGGGCGCCGCTCGCCCTGGCG
Source organism: Chloroflexota bacterium (assembly GCA_022562515.1). Taxonomy (GTDB): domain Bacteria; phylum Chloroflexota; class Dehalococcoidia; order Lucifugimonadales; family Lucifugimonadaceae; genus UBA1151. The sequence goes on from JADFPB010000087.1 coordinate 7,128, forward strand.
ATCCTCGCAGTGGTGTACGGGCTCGGGTACCTGCCTCCCATGGACCTAGTCCTGGGGCTCCCGCTGGGTGCGCGCGTTGTTGTGGCGATCGCATCCGTCGCGCCGATCGGCATCCTCATGGGCGTCCCATTTCCGGCCGGTATGCGCGCCGTGGTAGCCGTCCAGCCCGGACTGGTGCCCTGGGCATGGGGAGTCAACGGGTATGCCTCAGTTGTAGGCTCAATTCTTGCGGCACTCATCGCGCTGGAGCGCGGCTATTCTGAGGTGATGTTTTTCGCTGCCGCCGGCTATGGAATCGCCTGGGTGCTACTCCGGGTGGGCCTGCGGTCGGGCATCACTGCCCGCGAACGAACGGAACGAATCGCACCGCCCCCTGGTTAATTGACACCCATCGCCCATCACGCTGCTCGATGAGCCACAACGACTGAACTCCGCCCGGCGGGCCGACGGGTATCACTATCTTGCCTCCCGGACCGAGCTGGTCGCGGAGTGGGGGCGGAACGTGGTCAGGTGCGGCGGTCACGATAATACCGTCAAAAGGCGCGTACTGCTCCCAGCCGAAGTAGCCGTCACCAACACGTGTCCGGACTTCGTAACCGGTCGAGGCGAGAGCTTCGCGGGCGCGTTCTGCGAGTTCAGGGATGATTTCGATCGAGTAGACCTCCGCGCCCATTTCGGCGAGTACCGCGGCCTGGTAGCCAGAGCCCGTTCCTATCTCCAGGATTTTGTCGCCCGGCTGCACGTCCAGCAGCTCGGTCATCAGGGCGACGATGTATGGCTGCGAAATCGTCTGTCCTTCGCCAATCGGTAGAGGATTGTCGTTGTATGCCTGGTTGCGGTACTCATCCGGGACGAATTCGTGGCGGGGTACCGACAGCATGGCGGAAAACAGTCGGGGGTCGTCGACCCCCCGGGCCTCGATGTCTCTTTCCACCATCCGGGCGCGCGACGCGGCAAAACGTTCGACATCTGTCGAATCGGGATTTGGAGTAGAGGTACAGGCTAAAGCCGCGCTGAATGCGATGGCGATCAACCAGAGCCCTGAGCCCGGTAGCCGTAATGCGCTGACCATGGTTGTATCGTATCGCCTCCGCTCGGCCCGGCGGTGGCCAGACGTCTCAGGACTACCTGGGGATTGGGACGTTTACGGCCACACAGGATGATAAATACCCACGAAGACTGATCCGCCACAGGCGGACTCGACTCCGCTCGGGATGACAAATTAAGGGACTCGGACTGGCGCGCCTTGCGGCCGGCGGCCGGACGCGCTTAGATCAGCGCTGCGCCGGCTAGCTTGACCGGCGTGCCGGCCTGGATGACGTCTACTGATTTTTCCAGGTTTTCGATGTCGGCGGCCGGGTCGCCTGACATGGAGACGAGGTCCGCTACTTTGCCGGGCTCCAGAGTGCCGACCTGCGAGCCGAGCCGGAGTGCCTCTGCCGTGTCTTTTGTCGCGGCGGCTATGGCTTCCCACTCGGAGAAGCCGAGGTGCTTCACAAATGCCCGGGAGTTGGAGGCTGAGCGGGCGAAGTCTGCGTGCGCCATGCCCATGTCCAGGCCGGTTGTAAATCGGACGCCCATCTCGTGCATTTCGCGGGCGCGGGCGATGTGGTCGTCATCGGTGATCGGGGAGGCGGCGACGAGTGGGTGGGGAACTCGGGGCGGCGCGAGACCGGCGGCGACGGCTTCCTTTCCAAGGAGGTGATGGCCGAACGTGGGGTCCACCCACTGTCCGTTGTCTATCAAGCGTTTTACGGTGTCGCGATCGAAATCGAGCGGCTGGGTCACGTTTGCGGGGTACCAGCGGGCGTGGATCAGGTGGTGAATGCCGGCCCCGACGCAGTTTTTGACGCCCTGGGCGGCGAGGGTATGGGCGACGATCTGCATGTCGAGCCGCTCCGCTTCCACTACCGCCGCACGGAGCGTTGAAGCCGGATATTGCGGGGTGCGTGGATTGGCGGTCGGCGTGAACATGCCGCCGGTGGCCATCATCTTGATTACGTCTGCGCCCAGCTTTTTCTGGTGTCGAACCGCCTTCACGACCTCGGCTTCCGTGTCTGCCTCGGTGCCGAAGAACCAGCAGTGCCCCGCCGTTGTGGTGATGGGCGTACCGGCGAGAAGCAGCCGGGGGCCGGGGATTGCGCCTGACCTGACGGCGTCGCGAATCGGAAACGCCACTTCGTTTTTGCTGCCGATGTCCCGGAGAGTGGTGGTGCCGCTGAGGAGCGAAGCCCGTATGTTCTTTGCCGATCGCGCGACGAGCGCCTGCAGCGACTCGGTGGTCGTCAGGTGGTATGCGTCCAGGGTGGCCGAGCAGTGCATGTGGGAGTGCGCATCGATCAGGCCGGGGAGCAATGAGACGTCGCCGAGGTCGTGGACGTCATGGGTATCCGCGATGTCCACGGGGAGCGAGGCGCGGGGGACGACTTCGTCGATCAGTCCGTCCTTCACCACCACGGCGTGGTCGATGAGCCAACCGTCGACGGCCGCGTTTGCGACTCGCGTGGCGATGAATACGGCGTTGTGTGTCACTCGGAGCCCCTTTTGTCTGGCGTGCGCGTGATCGCTTGGACTGCTGGCGCAGGTTATTCGGGGCGCAGCGTATCTACAAGCCCTGCTTATTCTCCGGTCCCGGCATCAGCTTCCGGTCTGGCGTGCGATGCTGTGGGCCAATTATGAGAAAGACGAGTAATCAAATCTACTTCGGCGACAATCTGCCTCTCCTGAAGGAGATGAAGGCGGGGGCGGTTCACCTTATCTATATAGATCCGCCGTTCAATACGGGTAAGACGCAGACGATGACCCAGGTGCGAACGGTCCGGTCAGAATCGGGAGATCGGGTCGGCTTCAAGGGTCGCCGGTACGAGACGGTAGAGGTTGGCACGCAGAAGTTCGGCGATCTCTTCGACGACTACCTCGGGTTTCTAGAGCCGCGGCTGGTAGAGGCCAGGCGGGTGCTTGCAGAGACCGGCAGTATCTATGTGCATCTCGACTATCGTGAGGTCCACTACTGCAAAGTGCTGATGGATTCGATCTTCGGCCGGGACTGTTTTCTCAACGAGATCATCTGGGCATACGACTATGGGGGGCGGCCGCGGGATCGCTGGCCGGCGAAGCACGATAACATTCTTGTTTATACGAGAAACCTGGGAATGCACGTTTTCGATCGCGAGGCGGTAGAGAGAATCCCGTACATGGCGCCCGGTCTGGTGAGCGCGGGGAAAGCGGCCAGGGGCAAGCTGCCGACCGATACCTGGTGGCACACGATTGTGCCGACGTCCGGGAGTGAGCGGACCGGTTATCCGACCCAGAAGCCGGTTGGCATTCTCAAAAGAGTCGTGGCGGCGTCATCGCGGCCGGGTGACACAGTCCTGGACTTTTTCGCCGGAAGCGGAACAACGGGTGAGGTGTGCTTTGAGCTGGGCCGGCGCTTCATCCTGATTGACGAAAGCGAGCAGGCCCTGGCGGTGATGGCCAAGCGCTTTGCCGACCGTTCTGACATCGACTGGATTGGGTGCGACCCGGCGGCGTTGGGGTAGACCGACTCCTCCAGGACGGACTGGGAAGGTCGCTTCCCTGGGAACCATTGTGTTCAGCGACGCGGACGGGCGCATGGCAATGCGCCCCTACGTGCAAACAACGTTGGAGGGCATCACACCTGCCAGTGGTTTGGGTAGCCATCCACCGTCTGGTGGAGCGGTCTGGGCCGGTTGCAGGTTGATTCGGCCTATACGCTTCTGCATAATGTGCGGGCCTCGTAAGTTCGCGTACGCGCGTTAGCTGCCAGATTGGCGTCGGACCGGGTGGTTACCTGCGCCGGGCGCCTGCTTGTTCGGGGTGGTATCAGGCGTCGATTTTCTGTCGGATCGGGCGAATCGAGTCCAACCGGACCAAACTGGCCCCTATGGGAAAGGAGCCCTTTCTTTGCATCCTTTTGATTATGTCGCCGCGACCAGCGTCGACCAAGTAAATTCCGTCCTGGCCGAGCACGGCAAGCGTGCGCGGCCGCTCGTGGGCGGCACAGACCTTCTCGTTCAGCTCCGTGGCGGCCGGTTCGAACTCGATGTCGTCGTCGACATCAAGGGCGTGCCGGAAGCCAACGTTCTGGATCTGAACGGAAGCCTGAAGATGGGTTCCGCAGTATCCTGCGCAACCGTCTACGAAA
>JADFPB010000088.1 GCA_022562515.1 Chloroflexota bacterium
TATCACTACTGATCGCCGCCAGTGATCCCCGGGGTGGGATGCGCCTCACGGGTGGCGCGTTATAATCCCGCCACTCTAATTGAGAACGGGATTCATATGGGCGCCCGGTTTACACAGGGCCCACACGACGCCAAAGGCGGGTGACAGACGTGGCATTACTGTTGAATCGTGGGGACGTGCAGAAGCTTCTCAACATCGAGGATGCAATCGACGTGGTCGAAGGCGCATTTTCCGAGCTTGCTTCCGGTACGGCCGTGATGCCGGACCGGACGGTGATGATCGACCCGGACGTCGGAGGCTGGATCGCATCGATGCCGGCGTATCTGAAGTCATCGGGCGCGCTTGGCGCGAAGTCGGTGACGGTGTACAAGGGGAATCCGGACAAGTTCGGTCTTCCCACCACGCTGGCCTCGATCATCCTGCTGGACCGGAACACCGGACAGACGGTGGCGGTGATGGATGGCGGCTATCTGACGGCGATTCGCACCGGCGCGGTGTCGGGGGTGGCGACGAGGCATCTGGCCAGGAAAGACGCGTCGGTGGGCGCGATTCTCGGGGCCGGCGTGCAGGCGCGTGCGCAGGTGCTTGCGATGTGCGCCGCGGCCAGCCTGGAGAGGGTGTTGATATTCGCCATGGACCCGCCGGAGAACGTTCAGGCGTTCGCCGATGGGCTGGCGGAAGCGACGGGTGTGACCATGGAAGTTGCGTCGAGCACGGAGTCCGCGCTTGCCGATGCCGACGTTGTAGCGCTGGCAACGACGGCGGCGGAGCCGATCGTGGAAGGGGCATGGTTCAAGCCTGGCGCCCACATCAACGCCATTGGCTCGCATGCGCCGGGCGTGCGGGAACTGGACACTGCGACTCTGCTGCGCTCGAAAGTAGTTTGCGACACCAAGGCCGCCTGTCTGAACGAGGCGGGCGACCTGCAGATTCCGATCGAGGCCGGAGAGTATTCTGCGGACCAGATCCACGGCGATCTTGGCGATGTGGTGAACGGGACTATCGCCGGGCGTGAGAGCGATGACGAGATAACGCTGTTCAAGAGCGTGGGCCTGGCGGTACAGGACATCTCGTGCGCCGAGCTGGTATACCGGAAGGCGAAGGAAGCCGGCGCAGGAACGGAGTTCGACTTCTCCGCCTAGGCAGGTGACCCTGCACCTCCTCGGGCCAGATTCTCTGGACTACATGGGATTGAGCCGTAGTCGGCCGTATCGGCGGCGAATTGCCCCCGTTGGCCCCGGGATTTTCCTGAACGCCTCGTAGGGGCGGCGGCTTGCCCCGCCCGTCCCGCGTGGCCGTTCGCCCAGGCCCGGGAGCGGCAAGCCAGATGACTCTGGGCTACATCGGGATTGGGCCGTTGCCGGCCGGTGCAAGCATGCGCGCCCGCGGATTCAAAAAGCCCCGCCAGCTCAGGCCGGCGGGGCTTTTATCCTGTGGGTCTCTGGTTATTCGGGACTTCTGTTGATGTTACTCGGCCGGCGCCACTTCAGCCGACTCCACTGCGATCTGCACTATGCGCTTGGCCTGGAAGCGCAGCACGGTGACGATGGTGCCGAGAGCCAGCGTGATGGCTGAGAACAAGAGCGCCATGCCGAAGAAGCTCATGGGAACGAGCCAGGCGGAAACCGCGGCCACCGTGCCCTGATCTGCGAGGAGATCCGAGCCGGCCTCTGCGCCGCCGATGTCGGCAATCGTGTGGCTGAAAACGTCGCTGCCCTGGACGGTGCCGAGCCATGCGCCGACGCCCAGGGCGCCGAGCAGCACGAAAAGGCCCGAAAACATCAGCATCGGGAAGATCTTCCCGGTGGTCGGGACCCTCAGGATCTCAACCTGGGTGCCCACGGCAGCCTGGACGTTCGCACCGGCGATCCGGAGGTTGCCGAGGATGGTCGCGAGAACCTGTGTGATGCCGACCAGCATGAAGCCCACGCCAAGCAGCGTCAGGGGCGTTAGCCAGACGAGGATTGCCTGAACCGTCCCGAAGTTCTCGTGGTTGGCATCGGCATTCCGGATTGACGCGGGATCGCTGAAGAAATCGCCCAGATTGAGGCCGTTGATGATGCCGATGATGAAGGCGGCGGTGACGGTCATGAAGCCCATCACCAGGAAAATCCGCCACATTCTCGAGGCCATCGCCTGCAGGGCTGTCATTTCAGTGGCATTCTCGGCACCGGCCCGAACCGCATCGCGGTTTCTAACCGGAACGATGACTGTCTTTGATGTCATGATTATTTATAGCTCCGTGCCGCTATTCGGCTGACTTCTTGTCGGTTCCAAGAATCACGGGCAGCGCAACGCGCATTGCTTCCGCCCGTAGCCTGATTGATTCGATGATGATGAAGAAAAACGCCGATATCCCCGCCAGGAAAGTAACGATGCCGATGAACCTGAGGGGAGTCAGCCACGCTTTGGTGGCCGTGATCGTGCCCTGCTGTGACAGGATTCCCCTGGTCGCATCGTCTGGTGAGGCCAGGTCGCGTACGGCCTTCGTGTTCTCGAAAAAATCGGCGATCGATAAACCGAGGGCAATCGATGCGATGAAAACGCCCATCACGATCACCATAGCGAACGCCATTATCCCGTAGGCGATCGGCTTCAACCCTGGTGCCTCGTTAACGCGGCGCTGGAGGTCTGCAGAGACCATGAACCCCCTCCTTGCCTTGAAACTTTGTACGAACCACGTCCGTACCGTGGAACACCTATGAGATGCCGGGTGAGGTCGAAAGGTACTTTTTCTCGGTCTGGACCATCCGGCGCCGCTTGCGAACTGTCGAAAGCGGCCGCAGCGGCTTTTGGCGCCGATTTAAGGAGGCGCGGGTCTGGGCGGCGTGCGTGCGCGGGGTTGGCCTTACCGGTGTGTCGAAACGGTGCCGTAGACGCCGTCGTACCCCGCCTGGATGTCTACGCGCCCGCGCCGCACGGCGTCTATGGCGGAGGCGATTGGCGGCGATGCGGTGTATGTGATGTCGGCGATGGGCGCATGCAACAGCGCCGTAAGTTCGTTTCCGAACTCGTCGACCAGTGCGTCGCAGGCGCGCGCGACTGTTCTGGACTTAGGCCCTACCCCCAGGGCATCGGAGACCAGGTCGGCCAGTTGGACAAGCCTTCTGAATGGCGGGCGGCCTGCGGGGCCGGAGATCAGTCCGCCGCTGGTCATGGTGGCGTGGGCGGGCCGGTCTGAAAGCTCTTCGAGCCTCTGCAGCACGCCGAGCGTGAGGGGGCGGCTGCAGGCGGGGCATCGTCCGTCTTCAGGCGTTTCATGAGGCTCCAGCCTGATGCCGCATTTGCGGTGGCCGTTGAGGTGGTATTTGCCGTTTTCCGGAAAGAACTCAACGGTTTCGACGATGCCGCCGCAAATCTGAATGGCGTCTGTGACAGCGTCGTAATCGAGGTCCGATTGGATGACCGTGAACTCGCGTCCCAACGATGCCGGCGAGTGGGCGTCTGAGAATGACACGATTGACCGGGAGTCAAGATCGGGAACGCGCCAGTTCATCGCCGGGTCGCTGGACAGGCCGGTTTCGATGGCGCGTATCCGGCCGCTCAGGTCTCCGAAGCACTCTTCGATGGAGTCGAAGCCGGATTTGCTTCCGTATAGCCCGTACCAGGGCGTCCAGACGTGGGCTGGGATGACGACGCAGCGGTCGCTTGCGGTCCATACGATCTCGGCAAGGTCTCGCGCGGAGATCTTAAGGATGGGACGGCCGTCGGACTCGAGGCGCTGAAGTCTGGCGAGTTCTTCGCAGATAGCGTCGACTGCGTCGAAGCCCGGCGCGAGCACGAGGAGGTGTACCCGGCGGCCGCGGCCGTCCTGTTTCCAGACGCAGGAGATCTCCGTGCCGAGGATGAATTTTCCACCGCTGTGGGATTCGAAGACGCCGTCACTGGTTTCGGTCAGCTCCGACTTCAGCTCATCGAGCCAGACAGGATGCGTGAAGTCTCCGGTTGTGAGGAGATCGAGGCCCTTTCGCCGCGCGCCTGCGGCCAGGGTGTCGATATCGAGCAGAGGGCTCGTGGACATGGCGAATCGCGAGTGGGTGTGGAGGTCGACCCTGAGTTGATTGGCAGGGAGTTGGTTGTCAGGGAGGCGGGCGCCAGGCACGAAGTGTCTCCTGGTTCCGGGTTTTAGTATTGGCCGGTGCTCTTCCAGTACGAATCGACTTTGATGACCTTGTCGCCGGAGAACTCGTAGACGTCGCATGTCCGGGTATCGACGCGCTCCCCGGTCATGGCTGTGCCGGTGGCGTGGGCCATGATGAAACCGAGGTCGCCGGTAGTGAAGATTGTGGCGTCATTGAATTTCATGTCGGGGACGCGGTCGAACAGCGATCTGACAGCGCCCTCTACGGCGCCGATGCCGTTGAATCGCTGGCCGTATGGGTATGGGCCCCGGTTGGAGTCGAGGATGCAGTCCGCAGAGAAGTGCCGTATGACTGCCCGGGGGTTGTGTTTGTTGAGGGCGTCCAGGATGCGTTCGAGGATTTCTATGCGTAGATCTGCTTCCGGCATTTTTGTGTTGTCTTCGCGACTGTGGTCCGTGGTGATGAACGGCATCATACCGAATGCGGCTGGTTGCGGTTGGCGCAGGGCGAATGGGAGGGGTGTGGCGGGATATACAATTGGTGTGCGGTCGGGGAGTGGCGCAGCCTGGTAGCGCACCTGCTTTGGGAGCAGGGGGTCATCGGTTCAAATCCGGTCTCCCCGACCAGATATTTGAACTGAAAAACGGTCAGTAACCCATCATCCGGGGCTGGCCGTTTCTTCATTTGACAGCAGTTTTGACAGCAGTTGGCCTCAAAAAGCCGCTCACTGACACCCGCCCATCGACAGCCTTCGCCTGCCACCCGTTACGCTGCAACCATGGCCGAAACGATGCTTTCCTGCGAACTATGCGAACCGGGACGAAAGGTGTTCGTGCCGAAATCTTACGCTCACGCAATGGTGTTCCACGCGCTGATACATCACGGCGTCACGCAAGGGGAGTTAGAGGCGGCAGTCCGATACGTTGCGCCTCACGGCGACGACTGGCCGGAGAACGTGCGCTGGCGGCTGCCTGGGCCGCGAGAGTGGCTGTACGAGTGGCCGCGGACTGGGATGCGGCTATAGTGCTGGCTGAGAGGGGGCGAAGGCCGCCGGTCGTCCCTGACGGAATGCGGCTGTGGACGGCTTAGTACCCGCCGCCGGATTTCGCGGACGAAACAGCGAGCGCTCGGCGGTGACGGTTTGAAGGTGGCGCCTGTCACCGTGCCCAGAACCGCGCCGCTATGAGCGGGAAAGGGCTGCCGGACGCTCGGTGCGATTGTACCCGCATTGCACCTACCCACCTGATCTGGTCTACTGCGGGCGAAGGAGACTGTAATGACGACTGGCGGCCAAAGAAACGTTTATGAGAGGCTCGGCGCGCGTCCCGTGATCAACGCCGGCGGCAACACCACCATCTGGGGCGGATCGACGCCCTCGCCCGAGGCGTTGCGGGCGATGCATGAGGCCGGCAACAGCTTCGTCGAAATGGAGGAGTTGTTGGAGGCGACCGGAGCGCACATCGCCGACCTGCTGGGGAGTGAGGCCGCATACGTCACGGCCGGCTGCTATGCGGCACTGGTCCTTAGCACGGCCGCATGCATTACGGGCAACGACCCCGAAAAGGCTGCCCAGCTTCCGGACTTGACCGGCCTGAAGAGCGAAATTGTCCTCCAGCAGAGGCAGCGGTACGGCTACGACCGCGCTTACACAATCGCCGGCACCAAGCTGGTACTGGCGGGTGACGAAAACGGCACGTCGACTCAACAGCTGGAGGATGCAATCGGACCGGATACGGCGGCCGTGGCGTTCTTGATCCAGTCCGACCTGGACGATTCGGTGGTGAGCCTCGAAGAGACTATCGAAATCGCCCACGCCCGCGGCGTTCCCGTAATCGGCGACGCGGCGGCCCAGATCTACCCCATCGAGACTCTCCGGAGAAACGCTCAATCCGCCGACCTGGTCTGCTTCGGCGGCAAATACATGGGCGCACCCCATTCGACGGGATTCGTGTGTGGTAAGCAAGAGATGATCGATGCGGTCGCGGCTCATGGATTCATCGGGCCAACGCCCTTCGGACGTGCTATGAAGGTTGACCGGCAGGAGATCATGGGGCTCGTGGCCGCCCTGGAGGCCTGGATCGATGCTGACCACGAAGAGCGTCTTGTCAGATACGGCGTGAAGTTCTCCGCGATAGAGCGGGCGGTACAGGGCGTCTCGGGCGTGAGGGAGACGAAAGTGGTGCCGGTCAGCAGTTACGTCGGGCTCATGCTCCACGTGGTCCTGGATACCGACAAGCTGGGCAAAAGCGCCGCCGACGTCTATGACGAGCTGCTCGAGGGGACTCCTCGGATCAGGGTGGCCGCTGAAGGTGACGACACGATCACAGTCAACGTTCACACCCTTAACGAAGGTGAGGAGCACGTCATCGCGGACCGGCTGCGGGACCTGCTTGACGTCTGATTTTGCGAGGCGGCTCAGACCCGCGACCGCCGCTGTAGAACCTGAGTTTTCCTGCCAGCGCTATCAAGGCACCTGAACTGGCGCATCCCCGGCTCTACCCGCGACCTACGCGGCTACATTCGCAATGTGGCGGCGGCGGAATACCCCGCCCGGTTCTGGCATTTGCACCCACCCATCTGATCTGGCGGGAGCCCTACTGGGAACAAATACGGTCTGAATTTCGTCATTAAATTAGAGGTGATATAGCCAGCCAGAGGAGAAGTCGAGACATGGGATTCAGAAAACTAATGCTTGTTCTCGGAGTGGCAGCGATCGCGTTGACTGCGATTGCGTGTGGAACAGACGAGCCGTCCTCTTCTCCGACCGGAACCGCCGTGCCAGACTCGAACTCTGATGCGGGGCTGCTGGTTGAGGCCCAGGCGAGGTGGGCAGGGCTAAACCTTGGCGACTATGACTTCAGGATGAGCTGGCAGTGCTTCTGCGACTCTGATTTCAGAGCGCCTGTGGACTTGGAGGTCCGGGGTGGGGAGATTACGGGCGGTGTGTATGCACCTGACTCGGCACTGACGACTGTGGTCGACCTGTCGCGCTACGAGACCGTCGACGGGCTGTTCGATCTTATCGCGGATGCAATTGCGCAGGAGGCGCATAGCATTCAGGCTACCTACCATCCAGAGCACGGCTACCCAGAGTCAGTATTCATCGACTACAGCCTGCATACGGTCGATGAGGAGGGCGGGTTCGCCATCACAAAGGTCACGGCAGCGGCGCTTGGAAATACCGTGGCGCCATTCACGCTAACGACAGATCTCACCGCCGCAACGTCCGACTACGACTACGAAAGCCTAATAGACGATCTTGCCAGCGCTGGGGCTACTGTCGAAGAAGTTGCCGGCCCTCCTGAGTCGCCCATTGGCTTCTCAGTAGGAGGCCCCAAGGTTGTTGTCAACGGTGGAATGATCCAGGTCCACGAGTTCCCTGATGATCGCGCTGCCGATGCAGAAGCTGGATACGTCTCGCCAGACGGATACAACATTACGGTGCCGCTGGGAGGAGACAGGAGTATGTCCACTCACTCGGATTGGCTGGCACCACCTCACTATTACAAAATGGGCAGGGTGATTGTTCGTTATGTAGGTGACAGCATGGCTGTACTAGAAGTGCTCGATGCTGTGCTCGGTCCGCAGTTCGCTGGCCAGTAGCCCCTACGCCTTCAATATCTCCCGCTGCGCCGGCACGTGCTGAGCCGGTGGCGGTGATGATAAGCGAATCAGTCGAACCGCCGCGCTGCGTAGAAGCTGAGTTTTCCTGCCAGTGCTACCAAGGCACCTGAACTGGCATATCCCCGGTTCAAAACACGGCGTACGGCGTCGTCGGGGTTAACCCCACGTTCACCCCCCGGATTCAACTCTGAGGTGGGTTACTCGCGTCTCCTTGCCGCATAGGTTTGAGCCATACGAAATTCATTCCACACATCGTGGGTGATGAACAGATACGCAGGTTGGAGATGAATACGCAGCAGACGATGATCACCACCAGTAACGATCACGCAGGCGTCATGTTTTTGCCTCCACCGGCTTTCGTACCACCACTCGTGGCAGGCTTACTTCTGCATTTCTTGTGGACGCAATTGAGATTCTTCCCAGAGTGGTGGATCGGCCATGCTGTCGGATGGCCGCTGGTTGTGGCAGGCGTCCTGCTGATGGAATGGTCGAAGCGGACGATGCGTCGCGCTGGCGTGGACCCCCATCCTTACGAGCCGACTACCGCCATCGTCGCTGATTGATGCTTGCAACCACTTCCGGGTACGAAATCGGATGGAAGGCCGCTCACCGCGCACAATCGAGTAGTGTGACCATATTTTTAGCAACCTGCTCACATGGCAAGGAGGCATTCCCCCGAGTACGGAAACGCCGCGAATAACTGATCGCACTCTTGAGCAGTACGTGGTGATGCTTCGGGAACAGACCTGGAACGGCCATCCTGTCAAGGCCTCGACTATCAACAACCGAGTCAGGGCGCTGAGAGCATTCTTCCGCTGGGCGAACGAGAACGGGTACACGCGGGCGCAGCTCATGAAGAAGATCAAACCGTCCGGGATTCATTTACGTTGATCGTCCCGCTCACCGACGAGGAGATCTTCAGGATATTCAAGGCTGTACAGACGCCGCGGGATAATGCCATCACCGCGCTACTGCTCCATTGCGGGCTGCGGGCATCGGAGCTCGCGGGCCTCCGAATCGAAGATGTCAATCTGGAGCTGGGTGTTCTCAAAGTGACGGGCAAGGATGCAAAAGAACGCTATGTTCCATCTGGAGAATCAACAACCCGCAGAGTAGAGAGTTACCTGAACGCCAGGCTGAGAGATGTACTTACAGACCGGCTTTTTCTCACCACCCGCCGGGCATCGATGGAGAGGCGTAACCTCCAGGGACTAATGCGAATACTTAAAGGTAGGACTGGCATCCCACGTCTGCATGCCAGGCCGACGTCGCGTTTATGGATAGGGCTGATTTTTTTAGTAGGCTCTTAACGACGCCACGGATCCGTAAATTAATCTCGCGCCCTCAAGGATGACCCGTGACGCACTATATAGCCGTGACCTGTTCCGCGATGGCTCGCTACGTCTATTCGGCAGCCGCGGGGGTTCCCTCAGCAGTTTCCGTCCGTATGCTGGACCAGGGTCTTCACATCGGCCCGAAAACCCTGCGTGAGAGATTGCAGGATGAGATCGATGCGATAGAGCCGGATGAGTGCGACGCCATCTTGCTCGTGTATGGGATATGTGGCACTTCGACTCTGGGACTCATCGCCAGGCACACGCCCGTCGTTATTCCCCGCACCCATGACTGCATCGCCCTCTACCTTGGTTCTCACGACCGGTACAAGGAGGAGTTCGACGCGGAACCCGGGACGTACTGGTACAGCGTGGACTACATGGAGCGGAAGGGAGGGGGCGGCGGTATCGGCGCAAGTTTTACCGGCGACCTCGACGCGCAGTACGAAGAGTTCGTGAAGAAGTACGGCAAGGACAATGCCGATTACCTGATGGAAGTCATGGGCAACTGGGGTGAGCATTACAAACGCGCGGTGTTCATCGATACCGGCGTGCCCGATTCCGACGGTTATGAGGACATGGCCCGGGAGCAGGCAGAGACCCGCGGCTGGAACTTCGAGCGCAAGATCGGTGATCCGCGTCTCGTGGAGATGCTCATACGTGGGGATTGGCAGTCGGACGAATTCCTTGTCGTGCCGCCCGGCCACAAAATTGAACAGAGCTTCGATGAGCGGCTCATAGACGCCGTGCCGGTATGACTCGTTTTACGGGAAGTGCTGACAGCCGATGCTGCCAGAGAGCCCGGCAGATCCGGTAGCTGAATCTGCATCCGACGCCATGGGGGGATTGATGACTTGTATTGAACAGATCGAGATCGTGGTTGCCAACGTGCCGGAGCCAGGGGCGTTGGATCGGGCGCCGGCCAAGCCAAAGACAGAGGATGGAGATGACGAACTCTCTCCAGCCACCGATTCAGGCGGTATGGACGCGGGTGACTCTGCGGAGCACGCCATCGGATTGGGCCCCCAGATCGTGGTCGTCACTGTGCGCACCGAAGATGGGCAAGAGGGCCACGGCTTCGGTTGGGGTGTGAAGGGCGGACTGCGGTTGGCGTACGCGATCGCGGAGGTTTACCGGCCGGAACTTGTCGGCGAAGACCCGCTCGATCGCGAGAAGCTCTGGCACAAAGCGCACAGGGCCGATCGATTCGGTGGTCATGGGCCGTTCACTGCTTACGGCCCCCTGGACGTGGCTCTCTGGGACATCGGTGCGAAAGCGGCGGGCGTCCCTCTATATAAGTACATCGGCGCTTATCGAGATCGCGTCCCGGCTTACGCGAGTTCTCCATTCATGAAGACGCCATCGGAGTACGCTGAGCTTGCCCTCCGGGCGCTCAAAGATGGATTCACGGCTTTCAAGCTCCATCCCCCTGGTGACCCCGATCTGGACATCGAATGCTGTCGGGCGGTCCGGGACGCCGTTGGCCCAGAGATGGTTCTCATGAGCGACCCTGTGGGCGGCGCGTATGATCACGAGGATGCCCTTCGGGTCGGACGGGCTCTTGAGCAACTCGGGTTCCTCTGGCTGGAGGAACCGCTATACGACCACGATATTCATGGTCTTGAGCAACTCAGCCGCGCCCTGGACATCCCGATTTGCGCCGGGGAGTGGAATTCTGACTTCTTCTCAAAAGTGAATTACCTGAGAACGGGTGCAGCCGACATTATCCGGGCCGACGTCTCATGGACCGGCGGCGTGACCGGAACCTTGAAAACGGCGCACCTGGCGGAGGCGTTCGGGGTGAACTGCGAGATTCACATGACCGTCCTGTCGCTGATGGACGTTGCTAACCTCCACGTCGCCCTGGCGATCAAGAATTGCCGTTACCTGGAGCTCCCATATCCAGATGGCGCGACTTTCGGGATCACGCGGCCTTTATCGCTCGATTGCGATGGACTGGTCTCGGCGCCGGAAGGAGCCGGCCTGGGTGTTCAGATCGATTGGGACGCGATCGAGGCGAACAAAGTCTTGGAGCTCTAGGATCCGCATTCCCGCTCGGTCGCAGCCAGGTAGTCTCTGGCTACGTTGGGAAAAATGGTAGGCGCCGCCCAGATGTAGTTGTCACTATTGGTGACCAAAGTTGCGGTGTCACAAGAGCAGGGGCCCACGCCGCCAGACCCTTCATCGCAAGTGGCGCGCCGGTTCGCGTCC
>JADFPB010000089.1 GCA_022562515.1 Chloroflexota bacterium
GGATGAAGCACTCGCCGACCGATTACATTGCCCGCGACACCGACGGCCAGTTCGTTCACCCCGAGGATCTCGAGTGGTCGCTCGGGCCGATTCGGAGCATCCGGGACGCGGTCGGCAACGAGATGTCTGTCGCTACGGACGCCCATGCCAAGTGGAATTTGCCGTCTGCGATTCGCATCGCGCAGGCGTTCGAGCCGTACGACCCGATGTGGCACGAGGAGCTGTTATCGCCATTCAACGAGATAGCGCATCTGCGGCTGCAGGAGTCGACGAAGACGCCCATTGCCATCGCCGAGCGGCTGGTGTCGCGCTACGAACATCGCAGGTTCATCGAGAGTGGGGCGGCGCGGATTGTGATGCCCGATCTAGAGTGGACCGGCGGCATATCCGAGGTGCACAAGATCGCCATTCTGGCGTCGGCACACCAGGTGCCGATTGCGCCGCACGACTGCCTTGGGCCGGTGAACATGTTCGCCTGCGCCCAGATCTGCATGTCGTCACAGAACGTGATGGTGATGGAGTACAACCGTGCGATGGCGAAGGGCTGGTACGGGCGGTTCATAACGCCGGACGTGCCGGTCCGGGACGGGTTCCTGCATGCGCCGGAAGCGGCGGGCATCGGCTGCGAGCTGCGGCCGGAGGTGCGTGACCGGTCGGACGCCATCATTCGGGTGAGCGACGAGCCTCGTGAGGCGTGGCTGACGTCACGCAAGCGCTATACCTACCCGCCGCCGGACATCCAGGAGATGCTGGATGCGAGGCGCCAGGGAGCGCGGGACGGCTATGTGTAAACAACCTCTATGAGAGGTACAGCTAGACGCCGTCCAGCCACTCCGGATACTTCTCAGCGAACTGCCGAGCTCGCAGATAGTCGCGTATGCGGGCAAACGCCATCGCTGCCTCCTGCGCTGCCCTGCGTGAGGTGTCGGAGCGCCGTACCGCGGCAACATGCTCGGCAAGGAAATGCGTTTCCGCCCGCGTAAGCGGCTCAAACTCCGCCGCGTGCCGTGCCAGCAGATCGAATCCGATGCCGCCAGCCAGCAGGCGGGCGATGGCCCGGCCAGTGGTGATGTCGCGGCTATCAAAACGCAGCCCGCTATCGCCCCGGCGGCCCTCGACCGGGTCGAGCAGGCCGAGGTCGAGCGCGTTATAGACGTGCTCGCCCGTCAGGCCCGTTTCTTTTATGAACGCTTCGATCTCGACGGGCGCCTGCGCGACCCTTTGCCGCGTCGGTCGGGTGATGCCCAGCTCTCCGGCCGGGTCCGGATTGTCGAGCACGCGAGCGATCACCTTCAGCGTGAGGCCCTGCGCCTTCAACTCATTGATGCGGCCGATGCGATCAACATAAGACTCTTCATAGACCGCACGCGTCGCGCTGGTCTTCACCGGAGGCGGCAACAGTCCCTCGCGGACATAGAAGTTGATCGCAGCGGTGCTGAGCCCGGTTCGCCGGGAGAGTTCACCAACGGCCATGCCGCTTTCGCCGGTCATATCCTGCCACGGCGCTGGCGGCCCGGCGCTTCCGGCAAAAACGAAATCATTTTCACACCATCATTACCCTGAGGAATCCGTGAGAAAACTTGTTGCGTAGTTAAGTTTTGGAAGCGGGTAGCTAAGTCGGGTCCGTGCATCGACGAGGCTCCTCGCTTCCGCCATTTAACGGAATATCGTAGTGCCTGGCGAAATTCCTGGTCTTGCATGACTCTCGGCGGCCATGACTCCTGACGGCCATTACTCCCATCGAAACGTCCGGGTTGCGATGGCGAACATCAGCGCCGTCCACACTGCCAACCCCAAAAATTCGGGCCCGAGCGAAGTGACTCCCGCGCCCTCCAGCGCCGCCGCCCGCATGCCGTCAGCAAGAAACGTGAGCGGCAGGTACTGCGTCACCCTTGAGACCGTGTCCGGCAGCGAATCCACGGGGAAGAATACTCCGGATAGGAACATCATTGGCAGCGCGATGATATTACTCACCGGCGCCGCAACTTCCTCGGTTTTCGCCATCCCCGATATGGCGAGCCCAAGGGATAGGAACAGCGCGCCGCCCATCAAGGCGAGCAGCGTCATCGACAGCCATGCTCCTGGACTCCCGCCGATGGTCACGCCCAGGGCCACGGCGCCGACGGCGAGCAGAATGTAGGTCTGCAAGACGGAGATCGTGAGCCGGGTTATCACCTGGCCGACGAGGAAGTGCGCCGGGCTTATCGGCGTGGCATACAGACGCCGCAATACCCCCTGTGCCCTGAAGCGAACGAGGGTGAACACCACTCCGAAGATGCCGCTCTGCATTATGGCCATCGCGGCAATCCCCGGCACGAGAAATCCCTTGAAGCCCTGGTCCTGGCCCTCGATCGTCGTCTGCTCGATGCCGAACCTGCTCTCGATAAGGAACCGGTCGGGGACCGCTTCCAGCTCCCTGGCCAGCTCCTCGAAAAAGAGATCCTCAAGCGCGTCGCTTAAAACCACCAGGGCCACACTGCTCTCCTGCGGCCTGCGCAGATCAGTTGTCACTCTAATAGCGGAACGGCGGCCCGGCTCGCCGAACCCCTCCGGAATCACGAACACGGCATCCACGCCGCCGTCGTCCAGTTCCGCGAGCAGAGTCGACTCAACGCCGTGCGAGACCTCGATTATCGGATCGTCGCCATCGGGCCCGCGCAACTTTTCGATGAGCGCTCTCGAGGCGGAGTTGCCGGCGCGGTCATCGATCCCAATATCCGGCGCGTTGAAGCCGCCAAAATCCAGCAGGCCGAAGATGATCATGATCATAAACGGGAAGAAGAGCGCCCAGAAGATGCCCTGCTTATTGCGGAAGTACATCTTCATCGAAACAACAGTCAGCGACCGGTAGTGGCTCATCTATTCATCCCGCAGACTCCGGCCCGTGAGACTGATGAAAACGTCTTCCAGATTCGCCGGTTTTGGCTGGCGATCGTGAGTAAAACCGGTCGCGAGAAGCTCTTCGACCAGCGTGTCCGGAGTATCCAGGCGAATGATGCTGCCGCTGTCCATCACCGCGACACGGTCGCATAGCTCCTCCGCCTCTTCCATGTAGTGGGTGGTCATCACCACCGTGGTCCCGTCATCCCGTATCGACCCGATAAGCTCCCACATGTGGCGCCGCGCCTGGGGATCGAGCCCCGTTGTCGGCTCGTCCAGGAACAGGACGACCGGGTCGTTGACCAGGGCGACGGCGATTGAGAGCCGCTGTTTCTGGCCGCCCGACAGCGGCGGGTAGTATGACCGGGCCTTCTCCTCAAGGTTTACCCGCTCAAGCAGTGAGCAGGCGTCAACCTTCTTCCCGTAGAGCGTACCGAATAGTTCCACGATCTCGGTCAGTTTCAGGTGGTCGAAAAACTGAGCTGACTGCAACTGTACGCCAATGATGTTCTTCACCCGCTTCGGCTGCCGCCGGACGTCTATGCCGTCAATGAGCACCGTGCCCGAGTCGGCCTTCCGCATGCCCTCGAGAATTTCCACGGTCGTCGTCTTGCCCGCGCCGTTCGGACCGAGCAAGCCGAACACCTCGCCTCGCCGCACGTTGAAGCTGATGTCGTTGACGGCTGTGAGGTCGTCATAGCACTTGACCAGATTCTCGACTTCGATGACGTAACCGTCGCCGGCAGCATCACTCATTCCCTGCTCCATCACTGATCAAGCCACCTCTCAAACATAGCGCACCCAGCGAGCCCTGACTGCCAGAACCTGATATGCCAATGCCCGATATGCCAATGCCCGATATGAGAGTATCTCCCACGCTGGCAATGTTCGCACTGCCTGATACGAGAATTTCCACGTTGAGTATTCGAGGGCGCCTGATGTCAGAAGAAAAGCTCTATACCGTGGAAGAGGCGAACGACATGCTGCCGTGGGTGGTAGAGCAGCTCGGGATCGCTGCGGAGGCTGCTGATCGCCTGTCTGAAGCCCGGTCCGACCAGGCGGAACTGGAAGGCCTCTCCCGCTCCAACGGGCACGGGGACATCGACTCCCGTCTCTCCGATGTCCGGGCGGATGCGCTCAGAGCGCTCGACGCTCTGCGTAGCGTCCTGGACGAGTTCGAAGCGCGCGGAATCCCGGTGCGCGACGTCGATTCAGGCTTGATCGACTTTCCCGGCGAGCGCGATGGCAAGAAGGTCTGGCTGTGCTGGAGGATGGGCGAGCCGGAAGTCGGCTTCTGGCACGAGACCAATACCGGCTTCACAGGCCGCCAGCCGCTCTGATCCCGGTCGAGCGCCGGTCCTTCAGCCCCCCCACCGCTGGCGCGATCCCTCCACGGCGAGTAATCTTCGCCCCGCCAACCGCAATGCAAGATTCACCAGCTTTCACCAGAAATTAAAGGAACGCCTCGCGTGTCGTTCGACACCCTGATTACCGGCGGAACCGTTGTCGATGGAACCGGCTCTCCCGGACGCCGCGCAGACCTTGGCATCACAGGCGATCGCATCACCGCTATCGGCGATCTGAGCAGTTCCGATGCGGGAAAGACGATCGACGCATCGGGCCTGACGCTCTCGCCCGGTTGGATAGACACCCACGCCCACTCCGACGGCGCTCTGCTGATCGACCCCCAGCACGCCAACGGACTTCGCCAGGGCATCACCACAGAGGTCCTCGATCAGGACGGCCTCTCCTATGCGCCCCTGTCGCCGGAGAACTACCGGATGTACCGGAGATACCTGGCCGGCCTGCTTGGCGAGCCGCCGGAAGACCTGGACATGTCCACGATGGCCGCGTTCAGGGAGCACTACCGCGGCGCCGGCCCCAATACCGTCTGCCTTGTGCCCCACGGACCGCTGCGGATATCGGTCGTTGGTTTCAGGGACGCACCGATTCGCGGGGCTGAGCTGGACCGGGCGAAAGACATCTTGCGGCAGGGAATGGCGGACGGCGCACGCGGACTCTCAACAGGGATGTCCTACTACCCGAATGCGTACTCGGACACAGAAGAACTCATTGAGCTGAACAAAGTCGTCGCTGAAGAGGGCGGCGTTTACGTGACGCACCTGCGCGACCACGAAACCGATCGCGGATACGGCGGCGGCGGCGTCACGGAAGCGCTGGAGATCGGCCGCCGTTCCGGCGTCAAGATCCACTTCTCCCACTACCGGACCCAGCCGGGCACGGCGGGCATGGTCGACGAGTTGATGAGCGAGATCGACGCCGCCAAAGCCGAGGGCGTAGACGTATCGCTCGAATGCTACCCGTACCCGGTCGGCTCCAGCTTCCCCATGTCGTTCTTCAATGGCGACTTTCACGAGGGCGGGGCGGATGCGGTGCTGGAGCGGCTGGCCGACGCAGACGAGCGCGCACGATATGCAGACGAGTTGAACCAATACGGCCTGGAAGGCAAAACCCTTGCAGAGAACGTCTGGTCCGTAATCGGCCCTGCGTCACACAAGCACCTGGAAGGCATGTACTTCAGGGACGTCGCCGCTGAACGCGGTGTCTCGGTTGCCGAGATGATCGTGGACGTGATGCTGGAGACGGGCCTTTCGGCGGGCTACAGAGGCGCCCCGCCGCACAGCGCGAAGCTGTGGCGGCAGGTAGAGGCCGACGTCATGCAACTGCTCTCCCGCGATGACTACATGATCGGCAGCGACGCCATTCCAATCGGGGAGTTCCACCATCCGCGGGCATTCGGCTGCTTTCCACGGGTCGTCGGCAGGCTGCGGAGACGCCTGGGCTATCCGCTGGAGCAGGTCGTCCAGCGCCTCACGCAAAACCCGGCAGAGCGATTCGGCCTGACCGACCGGGGAGTGCTGGCTGAAGGAAAATTCGCCGATATCGTCGTATTCGACGCAGAGCGCATCATCGACCTGTCCAGCTTTGAAGACCCGCGCATTCATCCCGCGGGAATTCCCTACGTGCTGGTTAACGGCAAAATAGCGGTGGACGAGGAGAACTGCACCGGCGCGCTCGCCGGCCGTCCCATCCCCTGAGTTCGCTGCCCGCGATCGACGACCGCAAGGCGCGGGAGATTAGTTGACCGATACGGGAGACGCAGCAGCTTCCGCCCCTGCCATTTCCCACTTATCGCACCAGACTTCTATTGCGTCGATCACCTTGATGAGATCAACACCCATCTCGGTCAGCTCGTACTCGACCCACGGCGGAAGCTCGTGGATCACCTCTCGGGTGACGATCTTCTGGTCCTCGAGAAGCTTGAGCCTGCGGCTCAGAGTCACCGAGTTCAACTCGCCAATCGAGTCCTGGAGAGCACAGAACCGCGCCCGGCCACCGGCCAGGGCGTGGAGGATCTGCAGGATCCACTTCCGTTCAAGCAACTCCATGCCTTTGAGCGCCGGACAGTCTGATGCCGTAACTGTTGTTTCGTGAATCATGCCAATCAGGTTATCGCCTCGCCACCACGACGGCAATGAAGATTTCATAAAGAGTTGGGTCACATCCCGCAGATCTGTTTTTGGCCGCCATTTGCTCTTGACCGCCCGCATCAACAGGATTAGGGTGCCAGTTGCAAAAAATTGCAGGAGGCAAAAGTGTCGTGTGAGGCAGAAGCGTCGGCGGCGATCCGCAACAGCGGACTCCGCGTAACGACGCCAAGGATGCAGGTGCTGGCCGAGTTGATGCACGCCGGCAGCCACGTCACAGCGCGCGCAATGGTCCAGAGAGTTGCGCTCAATGCTCCCAACACCACTCCGTCCACCGTGTATCGGACCCTCTCGGCGCTGCGGGACGCCCGCCTGGTTTCCGAGACGCTGATGGCCGGCGGCGAAACTATCTACGAAGCCGCAGTCGAGGGTACCCACCACCACATGGAGTGCCGTTCCTGCGGCGAAGTCACCGATGTTCCAGACGGGCACTTCGACGATCTGCGGGACCGGCTTCTGAGCGACCATGGATTCGAAGCCGATCTCGAACACCTGGCCATCAAGGGTCTGTGCGCCAAATGCCGGTCTGCTAAACCGGCGGCAAAGACGAGCCATGCCCGCTGAGATCGGCATAGCACTCGTCGCAACAGGCGTCGGCCTCGGCATGCGCCACGGTATCGACTGGGACCATATCGCCGCCATCAGCGACGTCACCGGAACGCAGCCGAGCCGCCCGAGGGCGTTCCTGATGGGCAGCCTGTACGCCCTCGGCCATGCCGCCGTCGTGATTGTGCTTGGCATACTTGCCATCGTCCTCGGCGCGCAGCTCCCGGACTGGGTGGACGGATACATGGAGACGATCGTCGGCCTCACGCTGGTCGGCCTTGCGATATGGATATTCTGGTCCCTCTGGCAGACACGCGGGTCGCGCACGGGCGGCGGGCTTATCCTCAAGAGCCGCTGGATGCTCGTATTCGATGGCGCCCGGGCCCTCTGGCGCAAAGCGCTGGGCAGGCCTCCGCTCGAACGCCGGCGCGGTGGCAGTTACGGACCCGCCGCGTCAACGGGCATCGGCATGATCCATGGCATTGGCGCGGAGACAGGCTCGCAGGCGCTGATCCTCGCGGGAGCGGCCGGAGCGACCTCCGAGCTGGCGGGCGGCTTCCTTCTGGCCGCCTTCGCTCTTGGGCTCGTGATTTCCAACACGCTGATCACCGTCGCCTCAATCGTCGGCTTCGTCGGCATGCGGGCGCGTAGGTGGACCCAGCTCTCCCTTGGCGTGTCAATCGGCCTCTTCAGCCTCGTGATCGGCATGCTGTTCCTGCTACAAAAAGGCGGCGCCCTTCCCGGCTTCTTCGCCTGAGGCGTAGCCCTGCGGCACTCTCAGACCGCCCTACGTTGCTGGGTTCGCAGGGGGAGCCCGCTTGCTGCTCCCGAGCGTGGGCGGCCGACCGCGCGGGACGGGCGAGGCAAGCCGTCGCCCCTGCATGTAGTACCCATCAACGTTGTTTGCAGCCCTGCCCCGGCCGGGCTATGCGATCAGACAGGAGGCCGCTCGAGAATCCCTTTATTCATCGCCCAGCGCGGGTAGTAGTCATACAGAGGCGTCCCCGGTAGCGGCTCACCGATGGGCTGCGGCGGGACCAGGAACGGCCCCGGCCTGCCGAGCATGGCGCTGTAGGCGTACCTCATGCCCATCCGCCTGAGACTGCGGCCGGACGGGATGTTCCACAGCGCCGCCGAGGCATACAAAACGGCGCCCTCGGCCAGCGCGAAATCACCCGCCGCTCCGACCACTGCCGTGCCAAGGCCCCGAGCTTTCAGATCCGGCGCTACGTCAACGCCTATCTCCCAGATGTTGTGCCCGTGGTCGGACAGCGAAGACAGCGCGATCAGGCGGCTGTCCTCATAAATGCCGAAATGGGCAAGGGAGTTCGGGCCGCCGCAGTGCCAGAAGAGCGACCAGTCGATCTCACCCACCTGTTCCGGCGAAAGCCGCGCCGGGCGGTCATCGTCCACCGACTTCCAGGTCGTGCGGTCCGCGACATAGCAGGGCACCGGGCCCCACACCGAGACATCATCCGGCAGCGTCACCCGGCTCAACTCGTAAGTGCCCACGACCGAAAAAAGCAGATCGGGGTGCAGGTCTTCCACGATTGACCGAATGGCGCCGACCCACTCTTCACGCGCTGCCACAGCCACGATGCTGCCTGCCCGAATCGCGAACAGCGGATGCTGTGCGGACTCAGCCAGAGGGGCCACGACCGGCCCGTCCGTCACTGCATCGCGCAGCGCGAAGCCGAACTGCTGCTCAATCCACGGCCATACATGTTCGAGCAGGCGCGTGTCACTCATCACATAGAGACTCCAACCAGCGCCGCTTCATCATGGAGTAAGCACGCGCCGGCTACTGCAGGTCCATCTCGATGCTGAGTTCCGCACCCATTGACTTGAACCAGTCGATCACTTCACGGTGATAAGGAATCCCGTCACGGGAGCGCGCCTCAAACTCCTCGCCCTCGCTGAGTCCCGGATACAACACCCGCTCGTGGCCCTTCGCCGGCGGAGTCGTGCGAAGTCCTTCAAGGAAGGCGTCGATCTGCTTCTTGAACTCATCCAGCCCTATCCACGCCTCGATGTCATACGCCGCGAACCACTGGCCTCCACCGCCCGTTATGAATCCGGCGCCGATGCCGGTCAGCGAGTTGCACCAGATATCCACCATCGCGCCCAGGCCGTAGCCCTTGTGCGAACCGTTCTCGCGGGTGCCGCCAAACGGGAGCATGTAGTACTCGTCCGGGGCGTCAACCGGCTCCATGATCGGCTCGCCGTCCATCCCGGTGATCCATCCTGGTTCGAGTTGAACGCCAATCCGCTTCGCCAGCGAGATCTTATTGGCCGCGATTTGCGTGCTGGCGATGTCGAACAGGAACGGGTGCTCACTGCCGGATGGCGCAGCCCACGCGATCGGGCAGGTGCCCAGGCGGGGCTCACTGCCGAAAGTGGGGACCATCTGGCCGCCGCCTGGCGCCGCCATGCAGTGGCCGAGCATACCCGCCTTCGCCGCCAGCGTCGCATGATACCCCGCGCCGCCGAGGTGGCCCGCATTCGCGACCGTAGCGACCCCCATGCCATACTCTTTCGCCTTCGCAATCGCCCGCCTCATGGCGCCGGGGCCAACATGGATGCCAAGCGCGCCGTCCGCGTCCAGGTGCACCATGGTTGGCGATTCTCTCAGGATCTTCACGTCCGGCCGGGCGTTCATCTCGCCGGACTGGTAGCCGGCAACATACCTGCGCAGCATGTTCGAAACGCCGTGAGTCTCAACGCCCCTCAGGTCGTTCGTGATCAGGACGTCGGCACAGGTCTGTGCGCCCTCTTCGTCCATTCCCATCTTCCGGAATATCGCTTCAGTGGCAGCCCTGATCTTTCCCTGCTGGACGTAGACCCGGTCTTCAACTGGAACTTTGAATCTCTCGAGCATCTTTCTCTCTCATCTCCCGATGGGTTCGGGTCTCACGGTGACTTGCGGCTGATCTGGTTCGCTTGTGGCCCAGCCACCCCGGTCGAGGCAAGCCTCGCCCCTACCGTAGGGGCCGGGCTTGCCCGGCCCGCGCTAGATCGCCATCGCGGTCGAAAAGTCCGGTACGCCTTCCCAGCGGCCCGGATTCGTTGCCCGCATCACCGCAATCGTCTTGATCACCTCTGGATTGGCAAGTCCATGGGGCGCCACTCCCGTCAGGATTTGCAGCACGTTCTCGGCCTGCTTCAACGCCCCCGCCGCGCCCGATGTCGGCGATGTCCCGGCCGTGTGCGGCGTCACGGTCAGGTTGTCCAGCGTCAGCAACGGGTCCTCGGACGCCATGGGCTCGATCTCCGTCACGTCGATGCCCGCAGACTCGATCTGACCCTCTTTGAGCGCCACATAAAGCGCTGTTGGGTCGACTATCGGCCCGCGGGCGCAGTTGATAAGAATCGCCGTCGGCTTCATCTTCTCGAACGCCACCCGGTCGAACAGGTGGTGCGTCTCATCCGTGGCCGGCGTATGGATGGTGATGTAGTCGGACTCGGCCAGCAGCTCATCCAGATCGACAAGCTGCACCCCGTACAGGTCGGCCGTCGTCTGCGGCACGTACGGGTCGTAGGCGATGATCCGCTCAGGGCCGAAGCCGCGCACCCGCGTGGCGAACGCCTTGCCGATGTTTCCGAGCCCCACGATGCCCACCGTGTGACCAGCAATGCGCCGCAATCCGGACCTGAACTGGTTGATTTGAGCCGGGTTCTCGGCCCAACCACCCGCCTTCACCGCCGCCCGCTGTTCCGGAATGATTCGCGTGAGCGATAGGAGCAGCGCCATCGCGTGGTCGGCAACCTCGGACGTGCCAACGTTCGGCGTATTGCAGGCGCAGATGCCGAGTTCGGTGGCCGCATCGAGATCGATAGAGTCGACGCCGACGCCGGACCTGCTAATCACCTTCAGCTTCGGGCAGGCCTCGAGCACCTGCCGGTCCGTCAGCGGCCAGATGCCGATGAGCGCGCCATCGACGTCCTTCAGGATGTCGATTACCTCTTCCGTGGTGGCCGGCTCAGCCTCCAGGACTTCGATTCCTGCGTCTGCAAAAATTCCAAGTTGCGGGTTGGGCCTGCCGATAGATGCGATCTTGAGCGCCAACGTTCACGCCTCCCTGTCTACTGGGTCTGCTGGCTGTAAGTTCAGACAGGGCGGAAGTATAGACCCGCGCGCGGGGCCGGAGTCGTTTGGCGCCATCGAGATGGCGGCGATGACCCGCCTGCCAGATTACTCCGGCGTTAGCCGGGGTTATGCCGGAATTACTGGCAGCACTATGTGCG
>JADFPB010000090.1 GCA_022562515.1 Chloroflexota bacterium
GCCATCCGCTGCTGGAATGGAGAGTGCCGCCCCATCAGGCGCAATGACGTCACCGTCTCCATTGGTGATTAGCGAGCCTTTGAAAAAGGTTCCGTTATCCGGAATCTGCGCCAGTTGCGACGCCAGTGCGCCGGCGCTTGCGCCCTCTATCACGCCCAGTGTCAGGTCCTTTTCGCCGAGCAGCATGGCGGCTCTGCGGCCAGGGGTGTCATCATCTACTCCCCATATCGCGTCGCCAACAAGGGCCCGGATTTCCGCTTCCATTGGTGCGATCAGATCTTGTGCAGCCTGCCTGTCCGGCGCCCGGGCGATCATTCTGAGGTGAATCCCTTCCGGGTGCGCATATATGCCCAGATACGGATTATCACGGCCAAACAGTCCGTGCAGCATCTCGTCGATGCGTCCCTCGGACAATCCGGCTGTCTTGAGGGTCCGGGTGGCCACTGTGCCTGCGCCGGAGAGGCGGGCCAGTTCCGGGGCGACGGACTCCCGCCACATTCGCTGGAGCTCCCGGGGCGGGCCAGGCAGAAGAATGATCTGCCGGCCGTTTCGTTTAACCCACCATCCGGGCGCCGTTCCCTGCGGATTGGGGACAGTGCCGGCAGAGGGAATCAGCGTTGCCTGCTTGGCGTTGGTGCGCGGCATGTCGATTCCCCGCCGGCTGAAGACACCCTCCAGCCATGAGAGGAGCTCGGAATCGACCGTCATCTCCTCGCCCATCATTTTCGCCACCGCTTCACGGGTGAGGTCATCCGATGTGGGGCCTAATCCGCCAGTGGTTATCACCACTTCGGAGCGGTCGTGCGCCCGGGAAACAGCGTCGACCAGGTCGTTGATGTCGTCGCCAACCGCTCCGGACCACCGGACGGGAACTCCAACCTTCGATAGCTCCCCGGCAAGAAATGATGTATTGGTATCGACTATTTCGCCCATCAGAAGTTCGTGGCCGACGGCGATGATCTCCGAGTTCAATCTATCTCCCTATCTGCAATGTCCCGGCGCACCGATCTCTATTCCGCCTGCAAGCATACGGCCTGGCATCGCGAGGAAGAAAAAGAGCCGTGCTGGGGGCACGGCTCAAGCTTCGGGCGCGGGTTGGGCTATTCGTCTACAAAGGAGCGGTCATCGAAAAATTCAAGCACCCGCCTGCCCCAGGTGGCGTCCACCTCTGCGATGTCAGCCTGCTCCATCGCGCGGACGAACATGCCTGATCCGTCCGAACTGATATCTCCCAGCGCCAGCGTCACATGCGTGACTTCAGTGACTCCCTGGCGCTGCTGCTGCTCCAGCCTGATGTCGATGTACGGCGAGTCGGGAGTGATGCCGAATAGCTCAGGGGTTGCCGCATCCGCGCTTCTGGATACCTGGGCGACACCCGAGAACTCTGGTGCGGCCATATGCTCCAGCCACGGTTCAAGGCCGTTGAAATCGATCGGGATAGAGCCGGTGCAGGGAACCTCATTCTGGATCGGTATGTCGCACTCGACCCAGCCCTGGTCTTCATGGAACGCTATTCCCCGCACGACATCATTGCCCTGGAAAAAGAGGACTTCCCTCACGTTGGAGGGGCTCATGGTGTATCGCCATTCCGGGAACGGAGGCTCAGCCACGAGCCTGCTCATCACCTGGCCCCACGATGAGTCGATGAGGACCATCTGTGGGAACCCCACCATGCGCGCGTACTGCCCGTCACCGTCAGGTGTCAGGTCGCCGAGCTCCCAGGCGAGGGTACTCCCGTCCCTCAAGCCGAGTTCCACCACCAGGTCCGGGTTTTCCAGGCCGAACAGCGCTTCGTCATCCACATCCTCTTGAAGAACCCGTTGGATCTTCGGGCCGCCCAGCAGGAACGTCATGCCTCCGAACCGGTTGTGACTGACGGGGATGCCGGCCGGATCGTCGAAATACCACACGCGCTGGTCGGGCACGAGCGTGAAGTCGGTCTCGCCAAGGTTCGTGTTGATATTGATGTGACGAATATCGTCCGGCGCCAGCGTGTAGAAGAACGGCAGCTCAGGTTGTTTTTGCTCTTCTCCTGTTCCGCTTTCGACGACAAATGCGGCGATCACTGCGATGAGCGAAAGAATGATCACTGCGGAGAAAGTTATTCGGAGATTCATCTAGCCGCCTATCGCCGGCGCCACCACGCAGCCACGCCAAGCGAGCCAATCAGGGCGGGCATCAGGAGCCAGCCGGTCCAGCGGATGAAGTCGCGTTCCGTTTGCGTGAGTACGAGTTCTCGGAACACGCGTGTCTTGGGACGGTTGGAGATCAACTCGAAATCCCGTGCCAGCCAGTTGACCGAGTTTGCCAGCAGGTCACCGTTCTTTGCGGAGGAGAAGAAGCTATTGGAACCGAAGTCCGAATCGCCTATTACTACGATGTTTGTCCGGATGAAGGCTCCATCCTGATCCACTTGAGGGGACTGATTCAGTTCGGCTATCGCCTCAATGGCGACCGCCACGGGGAGCGGACCGGGGATATCCTGATCCCGATCGAAGTTGATCGAGCCGCCCAGTTCTTCCCAGCTCGACAGAGTGGTCTGCGCCAGGAGCGTTTGGCGGATGAATGGAGTACCGTCATCGGCCAGAGGAACCGATGTCTCGTCCACGGTTCGGCCGATGAACGCGGTGCCTGGCATGTACAAGACGTCGATGGGGTCTGTGATCTGGTGCCCGGTGGGAATCTGGCCGTTTGACCTCTTGATCTGCAGGAAGTTGGGGCTTGG
Organism: Chloroflexota bacterium; assembly: GCA_022562515.1. GTDB lineage: Bacteria > Chloroflexota > Dehalococcoidia > Lucifugimonadales > Lucifugimonadaceae > UBA1151. The sequence continues at coordinate 2,726 of JADFPB010000090.1, forward strand.
CGCGACGAAGGATGACGTATCGACCATCTGCCCGCTGCCAAGGGTGAGGCCGTAGCGACCGATCAGATCGCGCCATGTCTGCGGCGTATCCGGCTCGAGTAGAAACAGCGCGCTGCCGCCCCTTCGCAGGTATTCGGCGACTATGGATGCTTCGTTGATGCCTGTAACATCGATCAGGTCCGTCTGCGGCCCCGCGAAGATGATTACGGCCGGGAGCGCTGCACCGGCCCCCAACAGGATGCTTCCCAACTCCTGGACTGTCGCGGAAGAGACGACGTAGTTGTCCCTGACGATAGCCTGCAGCGCGCGCCCGTACCCCTCGGCGCCGTCGGGGTCCGTGATGTCCCGCTCGGCGTGCCCGGTGATGAAAAGGACGCCTTTCTGCCTGATCTGGCTTACGACGAGCAGCCCTGTTGAGAGATCTGTCTCATCGAAAACCTGCGGGCCCCGTCGCGGATCATCACCCAGGATCACCTCGACGCGCCTGCTATCCATTGCCTCGATTGCGATCGCGGGGTCGGTGGTGACTCCGAATTCGACGGCGAGGTTAGGCTGAAGATCAGGGTCGATCAGCCGGATTTCAAATCCTCTGGGGGCGCGCCTTTGAAACTCGTTCAGCAGGTCCTGCGTATCCCGCCATGCGGCCGCGCCCTGCGGGGTGTTGGTTTCGAAGAAGGCATTCGCACGAATCGGCTCATCCACACTGTTCAGAATCGCGATCGCCTGGTCGGAGAGGTTGAACTGTTTCGTCGCGGTCGTGTCGACGCGCAGCCAGCCCATCGGATCGGGGCGGTCGGAAAGCCAGAAGAAGAGCCAGTTCAGCACGCCCACAATTGCGATAAGCATGATGGCCATGAGAACCGTGTTGGCCCCGTAGCGGCCGCGCCGGCCAAACACGGCGTGTCCGACTTCGCGCCATGAGATGACTGCGTCTATGAGCAACACCGCTGTGCCTATTCCGAGGACGAAAATACCCCACCCTGCGAGGTCCCTGAAGAATAGCCAGACGATGACGCCAATCGCGGCGCCGCCTGATCCGGCGATCAGCAGCATGACCCGGATTGACCGGATGTTGGCCCTGATCTTCCCGAGCGGGTCTAAGGCGCCGGGCAGCTGGTCCGGCCTGGGGCGTATCTGCGGTATGCGTGAATCTTCAGCCATGATTCTTTAGCGCCACCTTCTGGAGGCGAGCAACATGATCGCCAGGAACAAGAAGACGAATGTCATGCCCAGGTAGTAAGCGATATCAGAGACGTTGATTATGCCGCGTGAGAAGTCGGCGAAATGGCCTCCCTGGGCTACCGCGAAGTTGCTGACATCGAAGGTCTGGAATGAGGAGCCGAGCTGGAGTCCGTTGAGTATTTCCGCCGGGGTGCCGCTGACGCGTTCGGCGATGAAGTCAACCAGCGTCAAGCCCGTGAGGGTTCCAGCGCCCAAGACAAGTGCGACGAGCTGGTTGGAGGTAATCGCGGAGGCGGCGAGGCCGACGGCCAGGGTTGTAGAGCCATAGAGGATCATTCCAAGATAGCCGGTATAGAGAGGGCCGATATCCGGCACACCGAAAAGGAAGAGCACGAGCACGAAGTAAAGGGAGAGCGCCAGCATGATCGCCAGCATGACGAACGCGGCGATGAATTTGCCGAGAACGATCTCAGTTTCCCGCACCGGCGAGGTAAGCAGAAGTTCGAGAGTTCCCATCTTCTGCTCTTCGGCAAGCAACCTCATCGTGAGGGCAGGGGAGAGGAAGATCATGAAAAATATGGCGCCGGCGCTGAAACCTCGAATGCTCGCTTCAGAAAACGCGTCCGAAACGGAAGCGACGAAGAAAAATCCGGTGATCGCCAGAAAGGCGGCTGCAACCACATACGCCATGGGTGAGGCGAAGTAGGATTTGAGCTCTTTGAGGGCGATGATCCAGATATTCGTGCCAGAGGCTACGAAAGTAGAAGCGATCGCTTCCAAGTATTAATCCCCCGGCTTCTCATCGGTCGTGAGCTCAAGGAAGATCTCCTCAAGGCTCATGGGAATAACGTGCATGTTAACGAGTCCCCAGCCCTTTTCGACGATGGTTCTTGCAATGTTTTCCGGCGCTTCGAGATCGGGGCGGGCGTCCAAAATAAGGGGAATGACTCCATCACTGGCATCGCGTTGGGCCGCGGCGGAGATATCGCGTCTCGCATCCACGATCATGGAAAGATCGCGAAGCAGTGAAATGATCTCGCTGGCCCCACTGGCGCCGCGCACGGCCACCTCAATGCGCTCGGTCCGCCGCAGACGTTCTGACAGGTTGCTCGGCTCATCGTCTGCCACTATTCTTCCTTCGTGGATGACGATGACCCGGCGGCAGATCGTGCTGATTTCCGGGAGGATGTGCGAACTGAGTATCAGGGTATGCTCGCCGCCAAGCCGCTTAATCAGAGAGCGGGTCTCCACAACCTGAACCGGGTCGATGCCAATCGTCGGCTCGTCCATGATCAGGACGTCCGGCTCATGGAGAATCGACTGCGCGATGCCGACTCTCTGTCGAAATCCCTTCGAAAGCTTCTGGATGTGAGTTTTCCGGTAGTCCCCCAGCTTGACGACGTCTATGACAGCTGGAAGCCGCTCATTGATCCAGGCCCGGTTCATACCGCGCATCTGGCCCATGAACCGAAGATAGTCGGTGACTTCCATGTCCAGGTACAGAGGCACGGTTTCCGGGAGGTAGCCGATATGGCGACGCGCCTCCAGGGAGTGCGTAATCACGTCGTATCCGGCAATGGTCACCGTCCCCTCCGACGGGGGTGTATAGCCGGTCATCACCCGCATGGTCGTCGTCTTGCCGGCGCCGTTCGGGCCCAGAAAGCCTACGATCTCTCCCTTTTCGATGTTCATAGAGATATCGATTACGGCCGGGAAAGAGCCGTAAAGCTTCGTCATGTGCTCGACTTTGATCATGTCTCGTGCCTGAGGCCGGAAACGCGTATGAAGTCCCGGCGCAAGGGCGCTGGGTTGCCAGGGCTGAAGATGGTCACCGTGTCTGTAAGCCGTGTACGTATCAAATTGGCTGGCGGGATTCGCCAACCCGACTTATCAGCCTGGTCGGCGAGATTTGCCAGCCCGACTTATCAGCCTGGTCGGCGAGATTTGCCAACCCGACTTATCAGCCTGGTCGGCGAGATTTGCCAACCCGACTTATCAGCCTGGTCGGCGAGATTTGCCAACCCGGCAATGTTACCAACAACGCTGAGTGCAATATCAAGTCGGTTCGGCCTGTTGAATTTCCACTATGCCGTAGCACCCGGTCAAGCGAGAAAGTAGCAGTGGCGTTGTAGACTTTTCATCTCCGCATCATATTCATCCGGGGTATCTGGCCCGAAGCAAGGGCCTTCGTTTACAGCCAGTCAGGTGCAGTCAGCTAATTAGCGAAGCTGTGGCAATGGTCTACCCAATGGTCTATATGGATCACTCCTCCACGACGCCCATGCGGCCCGAAGCCGTCGAGGCGATGCTCCCGTATTTCTCGGAAACGTACGGCAACCCGTCAAGCCTGTACGCGCTGGCGGACCAGTCCAGAAACGCGCTGGACGAGGCCCGTGAGGGCGTTGCGCGAGTCCTGGCATGCAGGTCTTCCGAAGTCATTTTTACGAGCGGCGGCACCGAGTCAGACAACGCCGCCTTGAAGGGCGTCGCCCTCGCCCGCCGGGGAGAAGGCGACCATATCATCACGTCGGTAATCGAGCATCATGCCGTCCTCCATTCGTGCGAACAGCTGGAGAACGAAGGATTTGACGTCACGTACCTGGAAGTCGGCCCGGACGGCCTGGTCGACCCCGCCGATGTTGAGGCGGCGATTACGGATCGGACGACCGTCGTCAGCATCATCTACGCCAATAATGAGATAGGAGTGATCCAGGATATTTCCCGAATCTCCCGTGTAATTCGGGCGGAGTCCGAGCGACGGGGGCGCGGCATCGCTTTCCATACGGACGCTGTTCAGGCGGCTGGCTGGCTGGCGCTCGATGTCGATTCCCTGGGCGTAGACATGCTGAGCCTGTCAGGGCACAAATTCCACGGCCCAAAGGGCGCGGGCGTGCTTTACCTTCGCAGGGGAACGGCATTCACAGCCCAGATGGCGGGAGGAGGCCAGGAGCAGGACCGCAGGTCCGGCACGGAAAACGTGCCGCTCATCGTGGGGCTAAGTGTGGCTCTGGAACTGGCCTCGGCAGAGCGCGAGGCTGTTGCGGACAGAGTTACGGGCCAGAGAGACCGGCTGATAGAGGGAATCATGGAAAGGATTCCTGATGTGAGCCTGAATGGCCACCCGCGCCGCAGGCTTCCCAACAACGTGAACGTATCATTTGAAGGCATAGAGGCAGAGCCCCTGCTCATAGGTCTGGATCTCGCCGGCGTTGCGGCGTCCAGCCAGAGCGCCTGCAGCGCTGCATCGCTGGAGCCATCGCATGTGCTGATGTCGCTGGGGATGTCCCGGGAGGCGGCTATGGGCAGCCTGCGGCTCACACTGGGACGTGATACGTCTGATGAAGACATAGACATCGTGCTGGACGTACTACCCCGTGTGGTTGGCGAGCTAAGATCGATGCCGACATTTGCGACAGGTGGGGCTACCGGTGAGGCGACCGGTGGGATGGCAGGCGGCTAGAAACCGCGTAAGCTGATTGCGGGGTGGAGCGCCGGATAGCTCCCGCCTCCCAGAAGGAAGGGTTATGACTCAGCAAGAATCGGCAGCGCAATCCTCGTCCCGGTCCTCAAGAGGACGGGGCGAGGCCAAGCCGCCGCCAGCGCCGCCCCTGACGCCCCAGGAAGAGGCCGCGATCGCCTTCGCCCGGGACAATCGTGATGCTTACCCGAAGCGCTGGCGCAAGAAGGACCTGCAGTTCTCGGTTGTGAACGCCGAGCCGCGTGATGACGGGAACATGCTGGTAAGGCTGACATTCCGGCCTTCCGGGAACTTCGCGGGGCGGCCGGGGGAAGAGCTGATCCTGATTGCCCCGAACGCGGACGTGGTTGAGCGAACACAGGTCCACGCGCCGCGCGAGAACTTCCCCTGGGTACTCGGGATAACGGCTCTTGCCGCGGTAATAGTGGCGCCAATCCTCATCTGGCTCGTCCTCACGGCGGACGAGCGGAACATAAACCCGCTCTACGTCGCCGGAAGATTCCTGTGGATCCAGATCGAAGAGCCAAAGGTCGTTCCGGCCATCCATTATCAGAACCCGGACACTGACGGAATTCTGACGAACTGGGAGGTACGCCCGCAGAACCCGGATAACGTGCTGGCGATGGTCAATACCACCATCATCAATCAGAAGGCCGGCCGCGCGATTGTGGTGATCGATGAGGACGCTGCGGTGCTTCTGACGCAGGACGGCGGGTCCTTCAGGCCGATCAACATCGTGACGGCGAGCAAACCGATCTCCACGCTTGATAACTCAATACGCCAGGATCGGTTCACTGGCCTCTGGCGCACTGTCAACATTAACCCGGGTGAAAATCTGAGCGGCTGGCTGGTCTTCGAGGTTCCCCGGGGGTCGAGTTTCAGGGAGTTCCGCTGGTCGGCTTCTGACTCGATCACGATCCGGTTTAACAATTAGCCCGGAGCCATACGTCCGTCCGGCCGCTTTTGCGACGGTTGCGTCGCGTCTTTAGCGCGTGTTCAGACAGGCGGGACCGAGTCATCGACAGGGAAGGGGTGGCCGTGGCGCTACCGGCGGCTAGAATGGCTCCAAGATGGCGAAGAGCACGCGAATCCCGCCCGGCCGCCGTCAGTATCTTGAGGCCAAACGCCGGTATCCTGACGCGCTCCTGTTGTTCCGCATGGGCGATTTCTATGAGACATTCGACGAGGATGCCCGGACGATGGCACGGGTCCTCAATATCGCCCTGACGAAACGGGACGTTGGAGGCGGCCGGAAGGCCCCTCTTGCGGGCATCCCGTACCATGCCCTCGACACATACCTTGGACGGCTGGTGAAAGCCGGCCTGAAGATCGCGATCTGCGAGCAGATCAGCGATCCTGCGGCAAGCAAGGGCGTAGTCGATCGCGCCGTCGTGCGTATCGTCACTCCCGGGACCGTTCTGGAGCCGGGGTTACTCGATGAGGGCCGGAACAACTACCTCGCCGCGCTGGTGGTCCAGGATGAAACGGCCGGCCTTGCCTTCGTAGACGTAACTACCAGCGAGTTCCGCGGGGGACAGCTTCCGGTTGCCGACGCCCTCGATGAGCTCAGTGTCCTGGAGCCCACGGAGATCCTGGTCAACGAAGGCGCCCGCGCGATCTTGACCGAGAAGGCGGCAGGCGGGCCGGTAATTCGTGATCTTCCTCCCGGCTGCATGGACACTCAACTGGCCGGTGAAACACTGCGACGGCACTTCAACTCCGGCACGCTGGAGCCGTTCGGGTTGACGGACAGGCCACTCGCCATCCTTGCTGCGGGGGCGGTTCTCGGCTACCTGAGCGACAGCCAGCTCGGCAATTTGCCGCAGATAACGACCTTCACATCGTTAGACAGCGCCAGCCATATGGTCCTTGACCAGCGCGCCCTGAGGGACCTGGAGGTCCTGGAGCCGGTTGCTTCGGGAAGCGATAGCCCGACATTGCTGTCTGTCTTCGACCGTACGCGCACTCCCATGGGGCGGCGCGCGCTCAGGACGTGGCTCGTGCGGCCCCTGGTCGAACTCGGCGAGATCAAAGCCCGCCATGACATGGTCGAGTCGCTCGTAAACGATGGCACGCTACGGGGAAGCCTGCGCGGCCTGCTGGCGCAGATGCCGGACCTCGAACGATTGACCAATCGCGCCCGCAGCTACGCCGCATCTCCTCGTGACCTGTCGTCGATGGCGACGGGACTGGACCAGCTCCCCGCCATCAGAGAGGCGCTCGGCGGGATAATCGCATTTGGCGAGGTCGTGGCAGGCCTGGAAGACTGCACGGACGTGGTGGAGGCGGTTCATGCGGCTTTGCAGGATGAGCCCTCACCTGCGGCCGGGGACGGCGGCGTTATTCGCGAGGGATTCGATGCTGAACTGGACGAAGTCCGAGCGCTTGCCGGCGATGCCCGCGGCCGGATCGCGCAGGTGGAGACGGACCTTCGGGAATCTACGGGCATAAAGACCCTCAAAGTCAGCTATAACAAAGTATTCGGGTATTTCATCGAAGTTTCGAGGTCGAATCTCGATAAAGTTCCCGCCGATTTCGAGCGCCGACAGACCCTGGTGAACGCAGAGCGCTTCATTACGCCGGGTCTGAAAGACCTTGAATCGAGGATTCTTACCGCCCGGGATCGCATATCCGAGATAGAACGGTCGCTATTCCGGCGCGTGACTCACGAAGTGGCGGTACGCGCCGAAAAGATCATGCGGACGGCGGCCGCGGTTGCTCAGATCGATGTGCTCTCCACATTCGCCGAGGTTGCAGCAGTCGATGGATACGTACGGCCTGTCATGGACGGGGGCGACTCGATAGTGATCGATGGCGGCAGGCACCCGGTGGTTGAGAAATCGCTGGGCGCCGGGAAGTTCGTCGGCAACGATCTGAACCTGTCCAGCGGAGAGCGCCAGCTCGCCATCGTCACCGGCCCCAACATGTCCGGGAAATCAACTTACATCAGGCAGGCCGGGCTACTGGTCCTGATGGCGCAGGCCGGCGCGTTCGTCCCTGCCGACAGGGCCCGCTTCGGCATCACGGACAGGGTGTTTACCCGCTGCAATCTATCCGACGATATCGCGCGTGGCAGATCTACCTTTCTGGTCGAGATGGAGGAGACTGCGACCATCCTGCACCAGGCTACCCGGAGGTCCCTGGTGATACTGGATGAGATTGGCCGGGGCACGAGCACGTACGACGGGCTGGCGATCGCCCGGGCGGTCGCAGAGCATATTCACAGCGCGCCGGGGCTGGGATGCAAAACCCTGTTCGCGACCCACTACCACGAGATGACCGCGCTGGCGGATTCCCTCCCTCGGGCGATTAATTTGCAGGTTGCCGTCACCGAGGAGAACGGTGAGGTGGTGTTCCTGCACCGGATTCTGGAAGGCGGGGCGGACAGGAGTTACGGCGTCTACGTTGGCAGGCTCGCGGGGCTTCCCCAGCCGGTCATAACGCGTGCCTGGGAACTTCTGGCGGAACTGGAGGCCGGTTCGGCGGGCGGCCGCGCCAACGGCGCAGCAACTGTGAATGGACTCCAGTTGCCCCTGATGCCGCCGGACAGCGCATTGCGCGAGGCCATCCAGGGTCTCAACATTTCAGAAATGACTCCACTGGAAGCGATCACAAAACTGTACGAGCTGCAGCAGGAAACCCGGGATACCCCTAACACGCCGAAAACCCCGAAAACCCCGAACACCCCGAACACCAGGGACGGCGGGTAGCATCTGTTGCTGACCGGACTACTCATCTCGGCGGGCGCCGGGCTTCTCCTTGGACCGTTCGTGAACA
>JADFPB010000091.1 GCA_022562515.1 Chloroflexota bacterium
CCTCAGGCGGTCCTCCCCCATGACCGGGAGCGGAACAGCCGCCGCCGGTCCTGCGCTGTGCCTGCGCTTCCGGCGTGCTCCCGGGCGCCGGTGATGCTTCGGGGGCCTCATCTGATTGCTCTGGCTCCGATTCGGGCTCGGGAGTGGCCGTTCGCGCAGCGCCCGCGGCCGCCACGGACTCCAGTGTGAGTGGCGCGAGCCGTGTGGTGGTCGGCTCAGGGGTGGGTGAAGCGCCGCCGCTGAGTTGCCTATCCCGATCTGGCAGAGGCTCTGCGCCCACCCGGGCGCGCCAGCGCACGTCCATACCCCTCGTGTCGAACCCGTACACGCGCTGCATCGCCGCATTGAACGGGATGCCTGAATCGATCGTAGCCATCAACTCAGATATGCTCTCCCGGCCGAACTCCGCGATGAGGTATTCGACGGCGCTGCGAGACTGGCCGTATGCAACCAGGTTGAGGTTGGGGTCTCCGGGGAAAACGTTCAGAGACTCGAAGGGTGTGGTGCGGCCGGTGTCCACCGCCCACTCCAGGAAACGATCGTAGCCGATGCCCTGGTCTACGTTTCCGTACTCTGCCAGTCCTTCGTTGATCCAGAGCGGCACGGGAAGATTCGAGTTATTAGTAGCGCGCTGGAGAAGAACGTGAGTGAGCTCGTGCGAGATCGTTCCGCCGGCCCTTCGGCCGTTGCCCAGCAGAAGCACGACGTTCTGCTCTCCGAATGCCTGGCCCTCCGTGATGAGCTCACGAGAGATTGCACTGCTGCGGGAAACCAGCGCTCCCAGCATCTCCGCGGTGTTGTTGTACATGATGATCCGAAGCGGGGTTGCAATCTCCGCACCCAGCAGGGGCCCCATGTTGTTCAGGGTTTCCACGGCGACCCGCGTCATGTCCTTCGCCCGAACACCGACAGGACCGTGGAAGAACGTTGTAACCGGACCGTCCGTCACCGTGTCCCATTCAAACCGGGCGTCCATATAAATCAACTCGCCGGAATCGGTGGTTGTCAGATTTCCTTCGACGTCGGTGATCTCGAAGAAATAGTTAATGATGGTGCCCGGGGGCGAGTACCGGTCGCGTGAGTTGGTTCGGTGAAAGTACTCACCTGAGGTCAGATTTGCGCGGGCTGATCCATCTTCGGCCTGGTCAAGATCCAGGTAGTTGTACTGGCTCGAGGCCTTTCCCGCGATCCGGAATCGAACCGCGACCTCTTCGATCTCGATCCCGGAATCGATCTCCAGATTGAACCGGAATCCCTCCGGAAACTCGCTGACCGCGGTGGCCATGATGATCTCGATCTCTCCATCGGCCCGGGCCGTATTGGGCCGGACCGCGTTGGGGAGGAGAAGGAACATGAGAACGGCGGCGGCAAGCGCGGCTATCCGCACGAGGGCGGCGATGCCCGGTACCCGTGCGTCTGTGATCAGATGTCTCGCCATGTGAACGGTGATCTATCTCCGGGCCGAAAGTCTTTATTCGTGCCGCGGCTGGCTTCGTGCCGAGACTGGCGTGTGTGGACTCTACTGGATCCCAGCCGGGTGTGCGCGGTCTTTAATACGCCCTGTTTCGCTTCTCGGACTGCATGTTGTGGGTTTCAGCGGTCTTCCCGCCCGGCCGCCCGCCACACGTCAAGAAACCGATGGACGGCACTGAGCGGCGTGCCAACGGCGAGAATCCACAGCATCGCGGTTGGCTGGTCGGCGATCAACAGGATACCGGCGATTGCAACTCGCTCGGGACGCGTCATGAAGCCTGCCTTGCCACGCAGGCCCAGGCCCTCCGCACGTGCACGTACGTAGCTGACCATGAGCGAGCCGGTCACTGCGATCACGATCAGTATCGAGTCGGTCTGACTGAAAGATGCGGCTTTCGTAAAGTAGATGATCAGGCCGAGAAATATCGCCGATTCGCTCACCCGGTCCAGCACAGAGTCCAGCAGCGCGCCCTGGCGGTCCACGGTCCCGGCCCGACGCGCTAGCCCACCGTCTACGAGATCGAACGCGGAACCGGCAAGCACGAGTATCCCAGCAATCAGGAAGTCCCCGGTGGAGGCGAAGAAGGCCGCCACACCGGCGACTGCCACTCCCAGCAGCGTCGCGACGTTGGCGCCAATTCCCAGCGCGGCAAACAGCGACACCATGGGCCGCTCAAACCAGTGGGACACGCCCTTCCGCAGGGCATCTCGTGTCTCCTGGATGCTTGCCACTGGCTACAGGGCCGAGAACCCGGTGCCGTTACCGGCATTCCCAACGGCAGCTGCAGTCGATTGGTAGTAGTCGTAGATCAGGGACGAGACCCGGGACCAGCGGTAATCCTCGACCTTCTCGCGCGCGGCTTTACCAAGGCGCTCGCGCAGTGCCGGATCTTCGATCAACGTTCTGAGCGCGTCCGCCATCGCCGCCTCATCTTTCGGTGGAACCAGCATGGCGTTCTGTTTGCCGCCCACCACGCTGCGGTGTCCGGGGATATCGGTGACTACAACCGGCAGACCGGCGGCCATCGACTCGGCAACGACGTAACCGAAGCTCTCCCGGTCAACCGATGCCGTGCAGAAAATGTCTGCTGAGTGGTGATAGCTCGGCAGGTCTTCGTAGCTTGGAGAGCCGACGAAGCAGATGTCTTTGCCCACTCCGCGCTCGGCCATGTATCGGGCGCTGTCCAGGTCCGGGTTGCCGGGGCCGACGACTATAAGCCTGATATTCGGCATCTCCCACTTGAGAAGGCTGAAAGCGCCTATTAGATACTTCAGGCCTTTTCGCACCTCCGCTCGGCCGACGAAAAGTATGTTGACCTTCCCATCGTCGAATTCGGGCAACCGGGCGCGCGGCTTCGCGAAATGGTCAATCTCGATTCCGTTCGGGATTACCTCGTACTCTCCCGGAAAATGCGTCGTGACGAACTGCCGTGACGCCTCTGAGACCGCGATGCGTCCATCCAGGGCTCGGTAAATGGGAAGAAGAACGCGCTTCCAAATGCGAAGGCGGCGGGTGGCGGAGTTGTAAGCATGGAAGGTGCCGATGGTCAGGCCCTTCGAGGCTAGAACTACCTGATACATGGGGACCGGCGCGAATGGCTCATGGACGTGGACCACATCGAAGGCCTCATCGCGCAAGAAGCGGCCTATCTGCCAGTGTTTCCATGCCGCAGGGGACAGCCGTGCTACGGAGCCGGCAGTATGAAACGGATAGGACCGGCCAAGCGAGAAGAAAGGGATTCCCGAAATATCGCTCATGCGGACGTTGCAAGGCGCCATGATTGCAACGTCATGGCCCTGCCTGGTGAACTCTGTGGCGAGGTTTAGGACGTGAGCGTTTACCCCGCCGAAATGGGTGATGTCGTATGGCGAAACCAGGGCTATCTTCACTTGGAAATCTTTAGTCCTGGCGTAGCTCGGCTCCTGCCTTCGCCTGGCTCTGCAATGCTATTTTTTCGACTTGCTCTTCGACGATTTAGCGGGCAGTTGTGCGGCCAATTTGGCAGCAGCATCAGTCCCGTTCGCGAAATCCTCCACCATCTGCCGTGCAACGTCATCACGGTACTGCACTGGCGGAGACTTCATAAAGTAAGCCGAAGGGCCCGCAAGCGGACCGGATTCCCCGCGATCGTGCGCGATCTTGACACTTCGGATGGCGTCAATGACCACGCCCGCGGAGTTAGGGCTATCGTGGACCTCCAGCTTCAATTCGATGTTGTGAGGCACGTTCCCAAAAGCAGTGCCCTCCATCCGGATATACGCCCACTTGCGGTCTTCCAGCCATGGCACGTGGTCACTGGGGCCGATGTGAATCTCATCAGCGCTGATCTCATGGTCAATTTGCGACTTTACCGACTGGGTTTTTGAAATCTTCTTGGACTTCAGGCGCTTGCGCTCCAACATATTCAGGAAGTCCGTGTTTCCGCCGAAGTTGAGTTGATAGGTTCGGTCCAGGCGAATGCCGCGATCCTCGTACAGGCGGGCCAGCACGCGGTGGACGATGGTTGCGCCGATCTGCGACTTGATATCGTCGCCGACGATCGCCACACCCTTGTCCTGGAATCGCTTTGCCCAGTAGTCCTGGCTGGCAATGAACACGGGAATGCAGTTGACGAAGCCGCAACCGGCAGCCAGCGCCTGCTCAACGTACCACTTGGTGGCCATCTCGCTTCCCACAGGAAGATAGTTGAGGACCACGTCGACCTTCTTGTCGCGCAGGATGCCGACGATATCGTCCGTTGGGCCAGGGGCGGGCTCGATCACCTGGCTCAGATATTCACCGAGACCGTCGTGAGTCATGCCGCGATGAACTTTCACCCCGGTCTCCGGCACGTCGTAGAACGTAACCGTATTGTTGAGGCCGGAATGGATGGCGGCGCTAAGATCCTTGCCAACCTTGTCCTTATCGACGTCAAAAGCTGCGACCACGTTGATGTCGCCGATGTGATATCCGCCCATCACCGTGTTCATGATGCCGGGAATATCGGCGTCCGGGTCCGCCTCGCGGTACATGTGGACGCCCTGCACAAGTGAGGACGCGCAGTTACCGACGCCAATGATGGCTACATTGATCTCTCCCAAATATTTTCCCCTGTTCGTCTTTTGTTGATCCGCGTCTCGTCCGGGATGTACCGATTTTCCGAGGCAATGCCGGTATCGGAACACAGGACTCTCGGGTGTTCACCCGGTTTTCAAGCCCGGCCCCCGCTCCAGTCATGACGTATAGCGGCTTGAAGTTGCATCTACTGAAGATTAGCCTCGGAATTCTAGCATGGCGACCGGGTCAATCAGATGCTGGACGGAACTGCCCGACTACTCCCTGTCATCAGCGTAGCGAATCTCGGCGCCAGTGCGCCGCTCCTGCAGTTTCACGACCGCGGCGGAAGCTTCGTCGCCCAGTCCGGCCCGCAACGCTTCGGTGTACTTCTGGTCGGTGAGGTTGGCCATCTCCATAGGGATTCCCAGACTGCGCGCCAGATCGGTTGCCAGCCGAACGTCCTTGGCGCCCAGGGAGAGGGCGAAGCCCGGCTCGAAGTTCCCCGCAAGAACGGACTCATCCCATTGCGCCAGAGCGGCGCTCGCGCCGCTGCTCCCCATGACAACCTGGAACAAGACTCCGGGATCCACTTTTGCCGCGATTCCCATACTGAACGCCTCACCAAGCACAACGCCGGTGGATAGCCCGATTAGATTGTTGACGAGCTTGCACACAGAACCGGCGCCAACATCTCCGCAGTGAAGCACCTTTTCAGGTTCTCCGATCAGATCGAGAACGGGCTTGATCCGGTCGAATGTCTCCCTGTCTCCGCCCGCCATCAGGCAGAGGTTGCCTGCCTCAGCACCGGCAACGCCGCCGCTGACCGGGCAATCGAGCACCTGAACGCCGCGCGCGGCGGACTCAGCCACGGTCTGAAGCGTTTGTGGCGATACGGTACTGAGATCGACGTACACGGAGCCCGGCTCGAGGCTATCGAGAACGCCCGCTTCGCCAAGGGCGACCTCCAGCACGTCGGACGGTCCGGGGAGCGACGTGAACACGATGTCCGCGCCAGTTGCGGCTTCCCGCGGGCTCGCCGCGGCAATAGCGCCATCCTCCACGAGAGCTTCCATCGCGGCGCGTGAGAGATCGAAAACCCGCATCTCATGCTCGCCGGACGACAGCACGTTGCGGGCCATGTGGCCGCCCATACGGCCGAGACCGATAAACCCGATCTTCATCGAGGGACCATCTCCCCTGGCGTCGCTAGGGTCGTTCTTACCAGCCGCCTACCAACCCACAGCCGCGCCGTCTTTGCGCGGCTCCGAGCCGGCCGTCAGGACGCCGGTCTCGGCGTCACGACTGATTATCTGCCCGCCGCCGAATCCGACCCGGTCATAGCCGCTCGCAACTACCACTTTGTGGCCGCGCCTGCGCAGCTCGCTCACCGTCGATTCGGGCATGTCCTCTTCGACTGCCACAGACCAGTCTCCCTCGACGTCGATCTTGAACCTGAGAGCGTCCAACGCCTGCTGGGAGTCCATCCCGAAGTCGACCATGTTAGAGATGACCTGCATGTGGCCCTGTGGCTGCTGGTACCCGCCCATTACGCCAAATGACAGCCACAATTCGCCGTCGCGTGTGGCCATGGCCGGGATGATGGTCTGATACGGCCGCTGGCCGCCGTGGATGTAGTTGGGGTGCGATGGGTCGAGCGAGAAGAGGGCGCCCCGGTTCTGCAGGGCCACGCCCGTGCCGGGAACGACCAGTCCGGAGCCGAATCCCTGGAAGAGACTGTTGATGAATGAGCAGGCGTTGCCCTCCCCGTCGACGACGGTGAGATAGACCGTATCTGCTGCCGGCCCCGGCACGCCATAGGAAACATCCGCCAACGTGCCGTCAGAACTGATCTGCGACCTGCGGGAAGCGGCGTAGCCCTTGTCGAGCATGCCGGTGATCGGCACTTCTGTCGCGCGGGGATCCGCTACGTAGTGGAGCGCGTCCGAGAAGCCCAGGCGCATCGACTCAATCAGGTGGTGATAGGCGTCCGGGGACTGTGCGCCCATGTCCGCGATATCGAATCCCTCGGCAATGTTGAGGGCCATCAGCGCCGCGATGCCCTGGCCATTCGGAGGGCACTCGTAAACTGTCGTGCCTCGATATTCGGTCGATATTGGCTCATCCCAGTCCGAGTGGTGCTCGGCGAGGTCGTCTTCGGTGATCCAGCCGCCCTCGTCCTGCACGAAATCGGCGATCTTTTTCGCCATGTCGCCCTTGTAGAAAGCGTCCTTGCCACCCTCGGCGATCTGCTCAAGCGTGCCACCGAGTTCCGGCAGCTTCATGATCTCGCCCTTCTTGGGCGCCCGGCCGTCCTTCAGCATCTCGCCGCCAGATGGCCGGCGGTTGAGCTTCACCTCACTGCCCTTCCAGCCATTGGCGATGATCTCTGTGACGCCGTATCCCTCTCTGGCGTACTCGATGGCCGGCTGGAGTACCTCTTTAAGCGTCATGCGGCCGTACTGCTCAAGGCAGGTCTGCCACCCATCGACGGTCCCAGGCACACTGACCGAGAAGGCGACGTCCTCGCCTTCCTTTGGGATCTTGTCGTGGCCTTTTTTCTTCACGTCCTCGGCGTTCGCCGCCTTCGCGGACCGGCCGCTGCCGTTCAGGGCGGCCACTTTCATCTCGTCCTTCATCCAGATCAGGGCGAACATATCGCCGCCGATGCCCGTTGAGCCCGGCTCCAGGACGTTCAGGGCGGCCGCGGTCGCCACCGCGGCGTCAACTGCGTTTCCACCGTCCTGGAGCATCTTCAGCCCGGCCTGTGCGGCAAGCGGCTGGCTGGTGGCGACGGCGCCCCTGCGGGCGACCACGGCGGAACGGCGGGAGTGGAAGAAGGTCACGGCGGGATTCCTTGAATGCTTGAACGACGCCTGGGAACTGGGGCGTAAGGGTACCACCGGCGGTGAGCAGCCTATTTGCACCCCAGCTGGTCGGCCAGGTCCAGGAAACCGTCCGCCACGTAGTCGTACGGCACGCCGCTCGGGCTGTCGGGCGTCAGGTCCGGGGCCGGGTTCTCGGGGCCGTATTCGTCTGGACGCCGGATGAACGCCGTCCTCATGCCCGTGGCGCGGGCCGCCTCGAGATCGGACTTGTGCGCCGCCACCATCATCACCCGTTCGGTCGGCAGGCTGAGCAGGTCTGCAGTCGTCTCGTATGCCTTCGGATCGGGCTTGTAGGCATGCGCCAGCTCTGCCGAAAGCACGCAGTCCCAGCGGAAGCCGCCGTTCTTCGCCATATCGGTCAGCAGCGATACGTTTCCGTTGGAGAGTGACGCCACGGTGTACTTCGTGCGCAGACGGTCGAGTCCCTCCGGCGTGTCCGGCCAGGGCTTCAACCGGTGCCAGACGTAACTGAGGCGGTGGATTTCATCTTCTGAAACGCTCGTCACGCCCATGCCCGAGAGCATCTCGTCCAGCTTCATCCGATGCAGCTCGTCGACCTTGATCCAGGGCAGCTCCCCGCTGGCGACGCGCTCCATCCCTCCCTTGTAGCCCGCGTTCCGCCACTCATCGGCGAAGGCCGGCCAGTCGGCGTCTATGCCGTGGCGGGCGCCAAATGCGGCGCTCTCTTCTATGACCGATGTGCGCCAGTCGACTACCGTTCCGAAAACGTCGAAAACGAGCGCTCCAACATCGTCTGGTCTCATATTCCCACCCGGGATGTTTTTAGTTTTACAGGTGTTAGGCTGGCGAATTCCTGTTCAGCCTGCGATTCTGTGCCTGCCCGCCGCTTGTGCCGGCATCACGGCCATGCGGCATCACGGAACATTCGGGAGGATACTCCTTATGCCAGACTCCGGTCCCACTGAACTCAAGGCTAAATTCAGGGTCGGGCTTGCCGCGAACCTGGATACACACCAACGGGACATAGGAGAAGCCGACCTCGCGCGGCTGAGCGCGGTCGCCGAATTCGCCTTCCTGGAGTTCAACGAATCGTCGAGCTGGGACGAGCCACCGCCGCATGACCCAGAGGCCGAACGCCGGCTCATAGACTTCGCAGCCGGGCTCGACGCGCTGATCGTGTGCCACGGCGCTCCGCGCGTGACGCCCGCGGTGATGGACGCCGCACCCAGACTCCGTTTCATCGGCGAGCTGGAAGGCGACCGGTTTGCGCAGCGGATCGACGTCGAGGCGGCATCTGAGCGCAAGATGAGATCGATCGACACGACGCAGGGCTCGTCGTACCCGGTGGCCGAATGGGCGCTCGCCATGATGCTCATCGGTCTGCGCAACGCCGGCTCGGTTTTCCGGGGCCTGATAAATCACGAACGGGTATTCGAGTCCGACGAGCGCTATGACGATCCCGGTTTCCTGCGAGGCGAACTGACAGGCAAGACGGTGGGCATGATCGGCGCGGGCCATATCGGCCGCAGGCTCCTGGACCTCTTGCAGCCGTTTCACACTACCGTGCTGGTCCACGATCCCTACGTGCCGCGGGAGATCGCCGACATCTATGACGTGACGCTGACAACCCTGGATAACGTGCTCTCGGTCCCTGACGTAGTGGTCTGCCTTGCGCCCATAACTCCGGCGACGCGCGGCATGATCGGCGAGCGCGAGATCGGCCTGCTCAGGCCCGGCGCCGTTTTCGTGAACGTCTCCAGGGGCGCCATCGTGGACTCAGACGCCCTGATCGCCCGGTTGCAGCGCGGCGACATCATCGCCGGCCTGGACGTTTTCGAGCCGGAGCCCATCCCCGTCGACTCGCCCATCAGAGACCTCGAGAACGCCTTCATCACACCGCACATCGCCGGGGTCACGGCGGCCAACAACAATCGGTTTTTCACGCTGATGGTCGATGAGCTGCTTCGCTTCTTCGCAGGTCACGAGACTCGCTACGATCTACTGCCGCAAACGCTGGCCAACCGGCGAGGAGAGCCGCCTCCCGTGCGCTAAGAGGTAAGCGATTAGCGTTGCCGCATCCCATCGCGGCCCGATAGTCTGATCTCATGCGCATGTCAGAACGGGGACTCGAGTGTCCAACGCTGTAACACAACAACTGGAAGGTTGGGGGCGCTATCAGCGCATCTCGGGCGACTGCGTGCGCGCCGAATCGAGGCGCGACCTGCAGGACGCCATCGCCTCACGTGCCGGGAAGCCGGTGCTGGCGCGCGGCATGGGCCGCGCATATGGCGATGCCGCCTTGCTCTCCTCGGGCATCACGCTGCTGACCGAACGGCTCAACCGCATCCTCGGATTCGACGCCGACACTGGCTGGCTCCGCTGCGAGGCAGGCCTGAGCATCGATGAGATCATCCGGCTCTTCCTTCCCCGCGGCTTCTTCCCGCCCGTCGTTCCCGGCACCCGGTTCGTCTCAGTGGGTGGAGCGCTGGCAAGCGACATCCACGGCAAGAACCACCACGTCGCCGGTTCATGGTCGTCCCACGTCCGCAACGTCGAGTTGCTCAAATCGACTGGAGAGATCGTGGTCTGCGACGGAGAGCGCGAGACAGAGCTGTTCAGGGCGACCGCGGGCGGACAGGGGCTGACCGGGGTCATCCTCAGCATGGAGATACGGCTGATTAAAGTTGAAAGCGCTGCGGTCGAGATGGAATCCACTCGCGTCCGCAATCTGGAAGAGTTCTTCGAGGCCAGCGACGCGGCATCGGACTGGCCCTACAGCGTCGGCTGGATCAACGGCCTTGCAAAAGGGGACTCGCTTGGGCGGGGCATCTTCATGGCAGGCCGCCACGCTCCCGCCGGAACGAAAGTGCGAAAAGGAGCGCTGGGACTGATACCGCGGCGGCTCCTGAGCGGCCGGTACTTGCAGTCGAACCTGCTGCTAAACGGACTCACGGCGCGCATGTTCAATGCCGCCTACTACCGGAAACAGTTGCGCCGAAACATCCGCAAGAACGTCGGCGTCTATCCCTACTTCTTTCCGCTTGACGCGGTGCATCGCTGGAACCTGATGTACGGCAATCGGGGTTTTTTCCAGTATCAATACGTCGTCCCATCGGACCCCGACCGCAGGGCGCTCAGGCAGACTCTGACCGAGATATCGAGCTCCAACACTCTCCCGGTCCTTGGCGTAATCAAGGAGTTCGGCTCTGAGCAGCACGGCGGGCTATCGTTTCCGGCGCCGGGCGTCACCGTGGCGCTGGACTTCCCCAACCAGGGTGAGCGCTCGCTCTCACTGTTCTCACGCCTCGATGACATAGTCGCCGATGCCGGCGGGCGGGTATACCTCACCAAGGATGCCCGCCTTGGCCGCGAGGCGTTCCGGCGCATGTACCCCGATTGGGAGCGATGGAAGGCCGTACGGGACGCGGCCGACCCGGACGGCGTGTTCCAGTCCGACCTGAGCCGTAGACTTGGCCTGACGGACACGGTGGATTAGCGAAGGGGACTTCCAACATGCCGGTGCTGATTCTGGGCGCGACGAGTCGAATTGCGCAGGCGATCGCGGCGGAGTACGCGGCCGGCGGCGAGTCTCTATATCTGGCCGCACGCGATGCGGACGAGGCGGAGCGTATCGCCGCGGACCTGCGCGTGCGCCACTCCGTTACGGCCACGGCCGCGGCTTTCGACGCCCGCGACTTCGACAGCCACGCTGCGCTCA
>JADFPB010000092.1 GCA_022562515.1 Chloroflexota bacterium
GGCTAACGAACAGGATGTTCGTGCCAAGCGCCTGAATCCGCTCGGTGATTGCGCTCTGTGACCCACGGCCAATCGACATCAACGTGATCACGGACGAAACGCCAATAATGATGCCCAGCAAGGTCAGGCCGGTGCGCAGCTTGTTGGTACCGACCGCCGACATAGCGGTGCCCATGATGAGTCGGAAACTCATGACGCTGGCCCTGGGACCGCCGGGTTCGCCGCTGAGATCACCTGGCGTTGTTCAACCGGACCGTCCTCCACTATCCGGCCGTCCCGTAATCGGACGACCCGCCTGGTGGCTGATGCCAACTCTTCCTCGTGCGTGACCAGGACGATCGTTATGCCGTCCGACCGATTCAGATCCTGAAGCACGGCGATGATCGATTCGGTAGATGTGGAATCGAGATTGCCCGTAGGCTCATCGGCCAGGATCATGCTCGGGTTGTTTACCAGGGCCCTGGCGATGGCCACCCGCTGCTGCTGTCCGCCCGAGAGCTCGGTGGGCCGGTGGCCGGCGCGATCGGCCAGGCCAACGCGGTCGAGCGCCGCCATGGCGGTTCGGCGGCGGTTCTTACCGTTCGGTGTCAGCCGCATGGGCAACTCTACGTTTGCCAGCGCCGTCATCCGCGCCAGAAGGTTATATCCCTGAAAAATGAAACCAATCTGATGGCCCCGGACCCGCGAGAGCTGGTCGTCGGAGAGGGCGCCTACGTTGCGGCCGTCCAGCAGATAGACCCCGCTGGTGGGCGTGTCCAGGCAGCCCAGGATGTTCATCATCGTGGACTTGCCGGAGCCGGACGGGCCCATGATCGCGATCATCTCTCCGGAAGCTATCTCCAGATCGACGCCATCGAGCGCTGTGACGGTCTCGCCGCCCATTTCGTAGTGGCGGGTGATGCCCGTCAACTGGATGACAGGGATGCTCATTCGTGATCGTCGGCCCGGTTGCCACCACCGCCGCCGCCGCCTCGGAAGTTGCCGCCACCACCGCCACCGCCGCCGAAGCGGAAGGCACCGCCAGCGCCGCCGAATCCGGCGCGGAACACGTCGAACGGATTGGTCTGCTCATTGATGTCCGGCAGGCTGAACGACACGATGTCGCCTTCGGACACCCCGGAGCCAATTATGGCGAACGTCTCGTTGCCGCCGTCCAGGGTCACGGAAACTGTCTCCAGCGACCCACCGCGCAGAACCTCCAGGGTCGGCGCAGTAAACGAGCCGCCGATAGCGGCGGCCGGCACAAGGAGGACGCCGGCCCGGGCGGATGTAATCACCTGCGCAGTGGCGCTCAAGCCCTCCAACAGCTGCGCACCCTGCGGCACCTCAACGGTGACCGTCACCGGGAACGTGACCGAGCCTGCACCGGCAATCGCCGCAGGGCCGATATCTGTGACCGTGCCGACAAGCTGCTGTCCCGGAAGGGCGTCGATAGAGACTGAAGCCTCAGCGCCGACTACGATGGATAGGATGTCGACCTGGTCGACGTCCATCAGGACCGTGACGATAGTCGGGTCCAGGATCTCGAGAACAATGGAGTTGCGCTGCAGTTCGTCGCCGACTTCGAAATTCACCACGTCCACTATGCCCGTGACCGGCGCGCGCATCGTGGCGTCATTACTGACTGACTCGGCGTTGGCGAGCACTGCCTGGGCGGAGGCAACCTCCGCCTCGCGTAGGTTGATCAGCTGCTGATCGCTGCCGATGAACTGCAGGTCGTCGAGGTTGGTGTCCGCGTCGGCCAGCTTCGCCCGTGCGATCTCGAGATCGGCGCGTGCTGCCAGGATCGTGTTCGCAGGGGGCGACTGCGCTTCCGCCAGCAGGGTGCCGGCGGACACCAGATTGGCTTCGGCCAGCGCGACGGCCTCTCGGGCCTGCCGAAGATCCAGCTCGCCTGCCGGAACCTGCGAGTCCTCGAACGTTTCCATGGCGGCCGCAAGAGCGTTCTCCGCCGACTCAACGGACTTTCGCGCAGAGGTGAGCGCCGCCGCCGCTTTTGCCTTCGTGTCGGCTTCTGAGTTGATCACGCCCTTCAGCGAATCCCACGAAGATTGCAGCTCGTCTTCCACGCACGTGTACCCCCGCCGAGGACCGTCGGTTCCACAAGTCCCGTCGATCAGGTCCGGCGAAAGCCAGTTCCATGCGAATATCGTCAACTCATCCCACGGCGTCGATGGGTCATCGGCAGTGGACGTAAATCGAAAATCGTCTGCGCTCGGGCTGAAAAGCGCGCCAAGGTCGATGCCCGCGCCGGCAAGAATCGTCGCTGGCTCCTGTCCGATCTGCCCGGTGGTGAGGTCGTACCCGAGCCACGAATTGAACGCCGCCACGTAGTCGGTTTCCGCCGAAGCCACGGCCTCGGCGGCATCCGCCACGGTTATGACCCAGGCCGTCACCTCCACTGCCTGGTCTGTCACCGCGTTGTCTAACGCTTCCTGCGCTAGATCGGCTCCGGCCCGGGCATCCTCGACCGCGCCGGGGTCGGGCAGGGCTTCGAGGTCTGTCAGGGCCTGCCGCGCGTCCCTGATCCCGACTTCCGCCGCAGTCGTGGCGGCAGTAAATTCGATGAGATCATCCGTCAAAGGGTCGAGCAGGGCGGCGAGCGCTTCTTCCGCCTCCGCTATTGCGTCCTGCGCTGAGATGACAGCAGCCAGTGCTGTCGCCAGATCGAGTTCCGACGCAGGGTCGTTTGCCTCCGCCAACCTGATCTCAGCATCAGCAAGCGAACCTCGTGCCTCTTCCACACTCTTCTGGAGGCCTGTCAGGGTCAGATCGTCCAGACGCGCGATGACATCGCCTTCTTGTACCGCATCGCCTGTCTCGACCAGCAGTTCCGTCAGGGTGCCCGCCATGCCGAACGACAGCGCGGTGCGCTCAGGAAGGACGATGGAGCCGTCAGATGAGACCGCGTCGATGAGATTGTCCCTGACGACCGGCGCCTGTACCTGGCCGCCGCCGCCATCGTCGTCGTCATCCAGGACTACCAGGAACAGCACGAGCAGACCGGCCGTCAGCCCCGCTGCGATAATCCCGCCGCTTGCCATCAGCCTCCTGGCCGTCAGATTGCGGGATGCCCAGCCATCTTGCCATTCATCTGGCTCATACGCAGGACCCGATTCGACGATTGGGCTGTTCTCTGGAGTGTCAATTTGCATTTTTATCTCTTCACGGCAGGGTGTCCCTTGCTCACGTTATTTCCGCTCAATATCGCAAGGCTGATGCGAGACCAGGTACCCGATTCGTTTTTTATACAGGAGTCATTCAAGCGCCAATATCTAAAGGAAACGTCAAGAAGAGCGCGGCCTGGGCACTCTGATCAGGTCGGCGAACTACCCGAATGACACGGTCCGAATTTCAGCTCGCTGCCGGGCGATAACGACTCGGCCAGTTGGCGCATCTTATTTAAAACGGTTAACACCCTCGTGCCAGTATTCCAACTTCAGCGCGCGGACTGATCAGATGACTTCGCGGACAACTGCGATTCAGACCGCGATTAATACGAGGTGACACTTACAAAATGAAAATTGAACTGCTCAACGACGTTCTTGAGTCACGTGGCCTGGACGTGCCAATCCAGCGAATCGAGGTGCCGGATCTGGAGACGGGCCGTCGCGTCGCATTCCCTGGATCTCCGACAATTCGCGTCGATGGTGTCGACGTGGAGCCCGATTTCGAGCCGCCGGAGGATCACACTCCCCGTTGCCGGCTCTACGCGACGCCCCAGGGCCTGAAAGGCATGCCCGAGCGCGAGTGGCTGGAGGCGGCGATCGGCGCCGCGGCCTGATTACCGGGAGTTGCCGTTCCTCGCCGCCATCCCCGCGTTCAGCGTCTCAACGATCTCGTCCACGTCGAACACGCAGCCGCTCCAGGTGCCTCCGCTCGCATGCTGGAGCGCCGCCCACAGCCTTGTATCGTCTGGGAGCTGTGGGTGAGGCCGCAGGTCGCCCGGCTCCGGCCTGCGCTCCAGCTCCTCCGTGCCCCAGTCCGCGTCGTGCTCGCTCTCGGCGTCGCCGATGAGATCGATCGAGCCCGTGAGTTTCATCGTGTCGATCACGATCTGCACGCGGTCTCCTTCGCGTACCCGGCCGAGCGGCCCGCCTGCGAGCGCCTCGGGACCGATGTGGCCAACGCAGGCGCCCGTCGATACGCCGGAGAAGCGGCCGTCTGTCAGCAAGGTCACATGCTTGCCGTATGACAGGTACTTCAGCGCGGCGGTGATCTGGTAAACCTCCTCCATGCCAGACCCCTGCGGCCCGGCGCAGGTCAGCACCATCACGTCTCCCTCCTTGACGCGATCATCGCCACGGCTCTTGATCGCGGCGATGGCTTCCGCCTCCGAGCGGAAAACGCGCGCTGGTCCGATCTTCCGGTAGACGCCGTCATCATCCAGCACCGACGGGTCGATCGCGGTGCTCTTGATCACCGAGCCCTCCGGCGCAAGGTTTCCGCCAGGGAACGTTACGGTGCTCGTCAGGCCGCGCTCGCGGGCGCGGTCCGGTGACATGATTACGTCGCCGGGGTCGACGCCATCTACATCGCGCAGATAGCGCCTGACAGATTCCCTGCGCGCCGAGCCTTCCCACCAGTCGAGATTCTCGCCCATGGTGCGCCCGGTCACGGTCCTGACGGACGTGTCCAGCAGGCCGAGCTTGCGCAGGTGGAGCATCACTTCCGGGATGCCTCCCGCCGCGAAGAATCGGCTCGTCGGGTAGCCCACCGGGCCGTTCGGCAAGACATCCACGATGCGAGGGACCTGCTGGTTGACGCGTGCCCAGTCGTCAACCGTCATCCGGCGCCGGCCCGCCGCGTGCGCTATAGCCGGAATGTGGAGCAGTAGATTTGTGGAGCCCCCCGTAGCCGCATGGACGATGAGCGCGTTTTCGAACGCGCCGTCGCTAAGAATGTCGGACACGGTGGTTCCGTCCCGCTCGAGCGCGACCAGAGCCTTGGCCGAGCGGCGGGCGTTGTCGAGCCAGATTGGCTGCCCGGACGGCGCGAGCGCCGTGTGCGTGAGCGCCAGTCCCAGAGCCTCACAGATCGCCTGTGACGTACCCGCCGTTCCGTAGAACTGGCAGCCTCCGCCCGGGCTTGCACAGGCCCTGCAGCCCATGTCCTGCGCGTAATCAAGAGTGATCTCACCCTGTGAGAATCGGGCCCCGATCGACTGTATCTGGCCCGCGTCCTCGCCGTCGTTGGGCGCAAGGGTCACGCCGCCCGGCATGATCAGGCCAGGGACGTCACGCAGCCCCGCCAGCGCCATCATCATCGCCGGCAGCCCCTTGTCGCAGGTCGCGATTCCCAACACCCCTCGCGCCGTAGGCAGCGATCGTGCATGGCGCCTGAAAATCTGCGCTGCGTCGTTGCGATAGGCCAGACTGTCCATCATCGCGGTGGTGCCCATGCTCCGGCCGTCGCACGGGTCTGTGCAGAAGCTGGCGAATGGCACCGCCCTCAGATCACGTAGTTCGTCTGCCGCCGCCTTTACAGCAATACTGAGTTCGAAATGTCCCGTGTGAAATCCGAGCGCTATTGGCGTGCCATCTTCCGCCCGCATGCCGCCCGCGGTGGAAAGAATGAGGAATTGCTTCCGCAGCAGATCCGCCGGCTCCCAGCCCATGGCGGCGTTCATCGTGAAGCCGAAGATGTTTCCGCTCGGCTCTTCGATCAGCATATCGCCGGTGAACGGCAACTTGCCCTGCGGACCGTCGGCGGATGTCTGAAAGCTCATCAGATCGGCATCGGCCGTCTCGCCGATCACCTCATCCAGCGTGACTTCAACCGTATCGTGCCCTCTGGCTACGGGCTTATGAGTTGCCATCTAAGAACGCCTCTCAGAAATGCAGGACCTGTGTTCGGAAAGGCCTATTAGAGCAGATTCCTGTCTCTGCGGGTCTCCGCCGCGAAAACGCGCCCGTCGATCGCTCTTCTGAGGAACGCGACGATCTACTCCTGTAGGCCCCAACGTGGTTTTGAATCAAGTTCTATCAAGAGACGAAGGACGGGTACCGACTGTACCCCCGGAAGCGGGTCTGGTGGCGCTAGCTTCGCCCGGCCTGTGGGCGCATACTGTGTTCGCCCCGCCCCGAGCGACCCCCAGCAGGTAAACCCGGAAACCCAGATGGACCTCATCCCGATAGGAACCGTTCAATCGCCGCGGACTGAGGCGGTGGATGAAGGCTGGGGCGAGATCGTCTCTGAGATCAGGCTTCAGTCAGGCCTCGGCGCTGGTCTGGAGGGGTTGAGCGACTTCTCCCACGCGCTCGTGATCTTCTTCATGCACGAGGCTCGATTCGACTGGAAGAACGACGTCATTCGCCGTCCCAGGGGCCGCGGCGATATGCCGGAGATCGGGATTTTCTCCCAGCGCGCCCGCGCCCGCCCCAATTCGATCGGCGTCACAGCGGTTGAGATCATAGGCGTCAAAGGCGATGTGGTCAGCGTCAAGGGACTCGACGCCATAGACGGCACCCCGGTGCTGGATATCAAGCCATACTTTCCGCAGTACGACTATGTAGATAACGCGAGGGTCCCTGACTGGGTGGGCCGGTTGATGGAAGGCTATTTCTAAGCCGGCGGGCGGCACTGAAGAGCAGAACGGCAGGGTCATTACGCCGCCGGTTGTCCGGCAGACGGAGATTCTGCAGGGATATCTTCCAGACGTGACTTCGGTACCACTGGCACCGCTCCGAGCTGTAGTTCTGCAGCCGCCGCCTCCGCATCTATCACACCCGGGATTGAAAAACTGAATTGCGTTCCTTCTCCAACCTTGCTTTTCACTCGAATTTCGCCGCCGTGAAGATCCACGATCGTTTTAGCGATTGCGAGTCCCAACCCGGTGCCGGGAACTGAGCGAGTCTGGACGTTGTCGGCTCTGAAAAACATGGTGAACAGTTGCCCAAGATCACCCGGAGCGATACCTATTCCGGTGTCCTGGACCTCAAACTCCACGAAATCTCCCGTGGCGCGTGCAATTAGTCTGATCGTCGCTCCCGGACCTGAGTACTTGCAGGCATTGCTTAGAAGATTGCTCAATACCTGAGACACCCTGGCCTGATCTCCCCGAACCCACACAGGCTGATCCAGACCGGTGACCGTCAGTGACTGGGATTTATCCGAGAAGATTGGCCCAAAGCTCACCACCAGATCGTTCAGCATCGCCCGGGCGTCAAAAGGCTCTGCCTGTAACTCAAACCGTCCCGACTCGATTCTCGATAGATCCAGCAGATCGTTGATCAGCATGCTCAGGCGCTGGCTGTTTCGGCGCATGACATCGAGCTGGGCCAGTTGCTTATCCAGAAGGTTGTTGGGCCGGTTGCGGGAGAGAATGTCAATGAAGGCTGAAATGCTCGTGAGCGGCGTTTTCAGTTCGTGGGACACTGTGGAAATGAACTCGCTCCTGGATTCGCTGACCCGCTCCAGTTCCCGTTTTTCGGCCTCCAGGAGAATCCGGTGCTCACGCTCCTGAGCCCACATGAGAGCCTGGTCGTACAGGTCGGCCGCCTTGATCGGGCCGGCTATCTGGTGGGCGATTTCTTCCAGCAGCATCAACTCCCGATCTGAGTAAACATCCCGGCCCCGCGCCTTGACGCTGAGCGTGCCAATCACCTCGTCATTGGAGATTAGCGGGGTGAAGATGACTGAATGCAGCCCCGCTTTCTTACTTGACGCCTGGCCGGGGTATCGTCCGCCCGGCTCCGGGCCACTGTCCGGGTAGCCGATGTTCCCTCTCTTGGCGTCGATGGTCGATTTCGCGCCGGAGTCGCTCAGCGGGTGTACGGGATTTCTGTCCCACTCAGGAATTGCGACTCCCCATACCTGCATATCGATCAATGTCCCGGCCGGCTCGTCTATCTGGGTGATCACAAGACGGTCAACGGGAATCAGCCGCCTCACCTCAGACACGAAGTCGTCCAGCACAGTGCTCATGTTGAGCGTTGAACTGACGATTCTGGAGATCCGGGCATGCACATCGCGCTCCACGACGATCGCCTGCCGTTCGATTGCGTTCCTGATCGCGCGGGCCAGCGCGGCCGCTGAAACATCGGCCTTGGACAGGAAGTCCTGCGCGCCTGCCTGCAATGCCAGCGCCACCAGTTGATCGTCATCCCGGCCCGATAACACCACAACCGCGGCTCCATCCGCCTTGCTGATGATCCGGTTGACAGACTTTATCCCGGAGCTATCCGGCAACGTAAGGTCGAGCAGCACGACGTCGAACGGCCTCAAAGCCAACTGATCAAATGCCTCAGAAAGGCGGGCGACGTGGGTGACCGTGGAGTGTAACGCGGCCGTTTCAGACAGATACTCCTGAATCAGGCGCGCGTCGCCCGGGTTGTCTTCAACAAGAAGTATGGCACTGTCACGAATAGCCATCTCTCAGGCCGCTATCGACGGCGGAAGTTTGACGATGGAGAACCAGAACTCTTCGATGCCAGCCACCACCGTGATGAACTGCTCCAGGTCGACCGGTTTCGTGATGTAACAACTCGCGTGCAGTTCATAGCTTTTCAGAATGTCGGCATCGGCCTCGGAAGTGGTGAGCACCACTACGGGGATTATTTTCAGGCCGTCTTTTTGCTTGATAGCGGCCAGAAGCTCCCGCCCGTCCATGCGCGGCATGTTGAGGTCGAGGAGAATCAGGTCCGGTCGCGGCGCGTCCTCATACTTGCCTTCATGCTGAAGAAACGCCAGCGCCTCCAACCCATCGTTGACCACGCTGATCCGATTCCGAATCTTGGCCTCCGCCAGAGCCTCCTGCGTGAGCCGAACATCTCCCGGCGAATCCTCCACCAGCAAGATCTCAATCTGCTTTCCGTCGCCACTCATGTGTGCCCTCCTTGTTTCGCATATCTGGCATTCATGGAAGGTGATCCGGGACCGTGAAAAAGAAACTGGACCCGGCGCCAGGCTTCGATTTCATCCAGATCGCCCCTCCCCTTCGCTCCACAATCCGCTTTGATATGGCCAGGCCGATACCCGAGCCCTGGTAATCTTCACGCGAGTGGAGCCGCTGGAAAATTGTGAAGATTCGTTCAGTGAACGCCGGGTCGACGCCGATTCCGTTGTCGCGAACCTCGAATTGCCAGCAGTCGCGAAGCCGTTCCGCAGATATGCGTATCCTGGGATCGGCCCCGGACCGATACTTGATCGCGTTGCCCACAAGATTTTGAAACAGCCGCGACATCTGGGCTTCGTCTGCGACTATCTCTGGCAAGTTCCCCTTTTCGACTACTGCCCCCGCCTCATCGATCGCCGTAGAAAGCACGCCCAGGGCCTCATCGAGCGGGGCGGCGGAGTCTATCCGCGTGAACTTGCCGCCTTGCGATCCAACGCGCGAGTACTGCAGCAGGTCGTTGATCAGCCCCTGCATCCGTTTCGCTCCGTCTACGGCGAACTCGATGAACTCGTCCGCGTCCTTGCCCAGTTGGCCCTGATAGCGCCGGGCCAGCAGTTGCGTGTAGCTAGAGACCATTCGCAGCGGCTCCTGCAAGTCGTGTGACGCCACGTATGCGAACTGTTCGAGGTCCCTGTTTGAGCGTGTGAGTTCGGCAGTTCTCGCCGAAATCTGCTCCTCCAGGATCGCGTTGGCGTTTTGAATGCTGGATGCCATCTCATTGAAAGAGTGGCTCAGCCGCCCGATCTCATCCGACGACGTCACCGGCACGCGTTGGCCCAGCTCGCCGCGGCTGAAGAGGTCGGCCGCGCGGGTGAGACGCAATATCGGGCCTGTGAGCGATCGGCTAATCAACAGAGCGGCAGCAATTACGGCCAGCACGAAGGCAACCGCCATGCCGAGAAGTATCTTTTTGATCCGCACGAGAGGTGCGAACACCTCTGAACGGTCCATCTTCACCACCAACCCGATGTCGGCCGCTTCTATGTAATCGGTACTCGCGAATACCCGTATGCCGCGGTAGTCCACTCCATCGGTGGTGTTGCGCGGCGTGTCATTAAGGGCCTGTACCTCTACGCTGTGTGTGTCGGTCGAAGAGATGGGCCTGGTGAAAGCCGCGTGAGCGTCGAACCGCAATGGCGTCAGGTGCACCGGGTTTCCGGCCTCGTCATGGGTCACAAGCACCGTCTCGCCGGAGGTCCCTAAACCCGTGTAGGTGGATGCGATATCTAGCAGTTGCTCTCCGGACACATGCATCGTCGCCAGCCCAATCGTCGTGCCATCGAATCTCACCGGACTCGAAATCAGGAGAGTGGGATGGTCTTCGCCGGTATCACTGAAATGGTCGAACAATGATCCCTCGAGGGCCCGTTCCAGTTCATCGCCACCGAGAGTGACAGTGCCGATACGGGCCGGATCCGACGAGGCCACGATCTTCCCTGATTTCGCCTGGATATCGACAACCTCGATGTTGCCGGCTGACTCCACCGAATCTTGCAGAATCTGAGCTATGACCAGCCGGCTCTCTTGATCGCCCGTTGCGAGGAACCGCCTCAGACTAATCTCGATCTGTGTGGCGGATGAAACCTGGGCCAGTTGCTCGTGGCTCTGGCCCAGGAAGGCCTCGATGCGCCCGCGCTGGTTAGCAACCGCTCCGCGAAGCGTGGCGGTTGCATCCTCTGAAAACGCGTTCTCGGCCACGGCGTTGCCCGCCATTCCGAGAATCAGTAGCGGAATGAGCGACACGGCGAGGAACGCCGCGAGCAGCCTGGCCTGCAGGCTTTCGCGTAGCCTGCTTATCGAAATCCAGCCAGAGCGCGACGTTTCATATCGATCACGGGTTCCCTCATGCGCCGTCGGCAAACGCATCGGTATGGGCCCTGATTCTGTTCCCTTCAATCATTCCTCCACCGGCTCGCGCCCGGGGCGTGTGAATCCCGGCCCGGGACCGCCGCGAATTCGGCATGAGTCTTTGACGCTCCCAACCATCGCGTCAGTCGCGTGGTCTTACATCCGTAAGTTCCATGCCACACACATCAGCAAACAGCCCGATGAGCCGTCAATTCCAAGACACGCCACCGGGGGGATTTGCGGTTCGGTAAGAAGAAAGTGCCTTGCCGCCTGATCTGAGGAGCAGTAGCGGCGTCTCGGAGGCGGT
>JADFPB010000257.1 GCA_022562515.1 Chloroflexota bacterium
TCTTTGGAGGCCCCGAGCAGGAAGTAGCAGCCGGGCACGCGATTGATGAATTCGGCCATATCGTCGCCGACGCTCACCGGCTCCACCTCGCCGACATGATCCGGGCCGATCACGCCGGCAGCGGTCGCCGAGATCCAGTCGGCGACCTCTGGTGTGTTAACGACCGGCGGTGCGCCGTAGAGTCGCTCGAAGATTGCTTCGCACTTCATGGCGATGGCGGTCTGTTTGGCCAGCCGCTCCAGGGAGTTGTGGATGAGCTCTCTGGTCTCCGGGGTGTAGGCGCGTATGGTGCCTTCGATCACGACCTCATCCGGGATGACGTTGGGCGCAACGCCGCCGTGGATCTGCCCGAACGTCAGGACGCCCATCTCGTTTGGCGGCACTTCCCTGCTGATCACGGTCTGCGCGGCCGAGACGATCTGGGCGGCGGCGGTTACAGGGTCTGCGGCGAGGTGTGGCAGCGCGCCGTGCCCTCCCCTGCCACGCACGGTTATTCGTATGGCGTCAGCGCTGGCGAAAACTGCGGCTCTGTTCACTCCGATCTCGCCGACCGGCATCTGGTTCCAGAGGTGGAGGCCGATGGCGCGGTCGCAGGGGTAATCTCGCAGCACGTTATCGTCGATCATGGCGTTTGCGCCGCCGACGACCTCTTCGGCCGGCTGGAACAGGAACACGATCTTGCCGGCCAGCCTGTCCCGCATGCCGGCGAGCACTTTTGCCGCCCCGATGGCGATCGCTATGTGGCCATCGTGGCCGCAGGCGTGCATGTTGCCGTTGGTTGAGGCGAACTCCAGGCCGGTCAGCTCTGTGACGGGCAGGCCATCTATGTCGGCGCGGATCATCAATGTCGGGCCGGGGCGGTCTCCCTCGATGACGCCGACGAGGCCGGTGCCGCCGATCTCCGCGTTCACGTCCAACCCGGCAGACGTCAGCTCAGAGGCGATGCGGGCGGCGGTCTCATGCTCCTGGAACGCGATTTCCGGTGCGGCGTGGAGTAAGCGGCGGAGTGCGACCATCTCGTCCTGAATGGCGTCTATTGCGACGTTAATTTCGTCAGCCAATTTAGTACTCGACTCCGTTTACTCGTAATGGGCAGCCCCGCAATGAGCGCCGATGCGAGTGGCTGAGTCTAATAGCGGCTTCTCACGCTGTCCATTTGGCGTTGGCAATTGGGCGGTTGCTAAACTCCCGTCAGACCGATGTCAGAGACGCTGCCAATCTTTCCCCTCAACACCGTCCTCTTTCCGGGCGCTCCGCTGCCGCTACGGATTTTTGAACCACGGTACAGAAAAATGCTGGAGCGGTGCCTGCGCGCAGATCGCCGGTTCGGGGTCGTTCTGATCAAGAATGGTCCGGAGGTTGGAGGGACAGCAGAACCATACGACGTTGGGACAGTGGCCCGCATCGAAAATGTTCGGGATGAGGACGGGGGCGCCATTCCAGTATTCACTCGTGGTGAAGAGCGTTTCCGGATCATCAGTCTCGACCGCTCAGGCGACTACCTCGTCGGCGATATTGAGTTACTGAGTGACAAAGTAGACGCAGCAGCAGGTCCTGCAGCAGACCTCGCTCGCAAGGCCGCGGATGAATATATTCGGCTACTGCTCACCATCCAGGGCGAGTGGCATCGCATACTCGAACTTCCGACGGACCCACTGAAGCTCTCGTACTTCCTGGGTACTGTGTTGCTCGGCCTTGATGGTGCCGTGAGGCAAAAGATACTGGAGACCGACCCGGTCAGTAGCAGACTCACTCTGGCGGCGCGGGCCATATCCGAAGCAGCCACAGAGCTTCAAAAGACAGTGATGCGCGCCGGGCCTGGCAGGGAAAGAACGGTGTTCGGAGCCAACTGAACTCAACCGGAGCATTGGGTGCCACAGCTACACCCCATTCAGTTACGGGCGTTCGGCTCGTGGCGCACTTCGAGACGATCGCTTGACGGGGATTGTTGGACGTCAGCTTATATGAGGCAAACCGGCAATAGAGCTTAGCCTACTGCGAGTCGCTTGTTGGAAGCCTTATTGGCCTATATCCGTCGTCCGACAATCCTAGTTTTCGTTCCTCTTCTCCGTCCAAGGATCTCTTCCCGTCTACCTGGTTGCACATCAGCTGACTTCGCGTCACCGAGCGCCCATCATAGCGGCAGATTTTTCAATAGGTGACAAACTCACCGATCGCAGTCTTCAGATGTTCAATTACATCCGTATGTTCGACGTGAACGGCCATCAGAAACCGCCATTCGGAAAAAGCTCCGTCGCATAATACGCGAATCCGAACTGAGTCAATATCGCCCCACCAAAGAACATAAATACCCCCATTCGTAGTCTTCGGTGGCATTGAATATACCCAATCAT
>JADFPB010000093.1 GCA_022562515.1 Chloroflexota bacterium
CGGTCGGCCCCAGCGGATAGCGGTCGCGCGGGCGCTGTTGCGCGACGCTCCGGTACTGATCCTGGACGAAGCGCTTTCCCGTGTGGACGCCGAGAACGAGGCGGCAATTCAGCAGGCGCTGGACCGCCTGATGAAAGGCCGGACGACTCTGGTGATGGCGCACCGGCTATCCAGCGTGATCGGCGCGGACAGGATTCTTGTGCTGGACGGCGGCGGCCTTGTGGAGTCCGGCAGCCATGCCGAGCTTCTTGCCCTGGACGGAGCGTATACGGCGCTGATGGCGGATCAATCCTTTATTTTCGGCAACTCCGGCATTTCCGGCCTTCCGAAGGCGGACGCGCCGGGCGCATCGGCGGTGGATGAGGTATGGCTGGATCGCGGCGCGTCTGCGCGGTTTGAGGAAGAGGCGCAGAGCGCGCCGACCGATGCGATCGTGCGCGCCGAAGGGCTGGGCTGGGTCGACACGTTCCGGATACTGATGGGCTATATCCGGCCGCACAAGTTCAAACTTCTGGGGTCGTTCACAACAGGTGTGGCCCACTTCACGGGTCTGATCGGCATCGGCGTGGTGAGCGCGCTGATTGTGGGCAACGTGAAGGATGGCGATTCGATCACCACTCTGACCATCGTTTTGCTGTCTCTTGCGCCTGCGACTGCCGCGTTCGCGTGGCTTGAGTCGTGGATTTCCCACGATATGGCGTTCCGGCTTCTTTCGCGGATGCGGGTCGATCTGTTCCGCAAGCTCGATCTGCTGGCGCCGGGGTATTTGCAGCGGCGGAGGACCGGCGATCTGGTTGCGATGGCAACGCAGGACGTTGAGACGATTGAGTATTTCTTTGCGCATACCGTAGCGAACAGCTTCGTGGCCATCGCCGTGCCTGCCGCGGTGTTGATCACGTTGGTGGCCTTCGGGTGGCAGCTAGCACTGGTGCTGCTGCCGTTCCTCGTAGTGGCGGCCATGATGCCGATTTTGACTCGCAACTCCGTGGAAGATCTGGGCTCCGTGGCGCGCGAGCGGCTGGGCGAGCTTAATGCGCATGCGGTCGACACTCTGCAGGGATTGCGGGAGGTGACGGCGTTCCAGCGCGGCGCGGACAGGGCGCGGGAGTTCGATCACCTCGTCGGCGATTACCTGCCGATCAGGCTGGCGTTCAACAAGCAGATCACGCAGCAGCGCGTTTTTCTAGAAGTGCTGATCGGCCTCGGAGGGATCGTGGTGCTGGCTGTGGGAACGTCGCTGGTGACGAACGGCTCGCTGGAGGCCACCCGGCTGCCGCTGTTGACGTTGATTGCGATGGGCGCGTTTTTGCCGATAACGGAGTTGGCGCAGATCGGCCGCAGGCTCGGCGATACGCTTGGCTCAACACGGCGCGTGACTGCCGTACATTCAGAGGTAGTGCCGGTCACGGATGGGCCGGGTACGCCGGTAGGAGCCGGCGGCGCGTCTGCTGCAGCACTCAAGAACGTCGAGTTCAGTTACGACTTCGCCAACCGCAAGGCGCTCAACGGAACATCGTTCGACGTGCCTCCCGGCTCCACGGTTGCGCTTGTTGGCCGGTCAGGGGCTGGCAAGACGACGACTGCCCATCTGCTGTTGCGGTTCTGGGATCCTTCGTCTGGCCAGTTGATGCTCGACGATTTTGATCTGAGGGAGTACCGGCTGGACGACCTGCGCGACAAGACGGCGCTGGTGGCGCAGGACACGTATCTTTTCAACTCGTCCATCAGGGAGAACCTGCTCGTGGCGAAGCCGGACGCTACCGAGGAAGACCTGCACCGGGCGCTCGAAAGCTCGGGATTGCTGGAGTTCGTGGAGTCGTTGCCGGAGGGGATGGAGACGCTGGTTGGCGAGCGAGGAATGCAGCTTTCCGGCGGCCAGCGCCAGCGCATCGCCATTGGCCGGGCGGTGCTGAAGGACGCGCCGGTGCTGGTGCTGGACGAGGCGACGTCTCACCTGGACGCCATCAACGAGCGGCTCGTGCGGGCCGCTCTCCGCGAGCTTATGGCCGACCGTACGACGCTGGTCATCGCCCACCGGCTGTCTACGGTGCGCGACGCAGACCGGATAGTGGTACTCGATGACGGGCGTGTAGCGCAGATGGGAACGCACGAGGAGCTTGCGGCACAGGACGGCATTTATGCGCGGCTGATCAGCGCCCAGATGGGAACGCAACGGGGAAGCGGAAAGCCGTAGCCGGCGGATCAGGGCAACCCGAGCCGTTACGCGGTCGGCTTGCCGGTGCTCCAGTTCCAGTTGTCCGGCGGCCAGATGTTCGTGCCTCTGATGGCGGGCGCCCGCTCACCGTCGTACCAGTCCTTCACGGTATCCGCCCACTTCTTGATATGGGGCGTCTCCCGGTGATAGTCAAACGCGGCCTCGTTGGCGTAGACCTCGTAGAGCCAGAGCTCGGACGGGTTATCGATGTTCTGGTACAGGTCGAAGCGCAGGCATCCCGGCTCCATATGGACCGAGCCCAGAGCGTCCAGCGTCGCAGCCTCAATGAAGGCATCAACCTTGTCGGCCTGCACTGGGAGCGCGGCGTGGATGATGTGGAGGCTTCCGGAAAAGAAGCTCTCGTCCCGACCGGATATAGCCGATGGCCACGCGGCGTAGTCGTTCGGGAAAACGTTGCGGCACATTGACACCTTCGGGCTGCCGTCGTGCAGATCCTTCACGGCGCCGGCCCATTTCTTGTAGTGGTCCTGCGTGGTGTGGACATCGAAGGCGGCCCTGTCGTCATAGACCTCTGTGAAGCCGATGCGGGTAGGGTCGGAATTGTCCTGGATCACGTCGAACCGGTGGCAGCCGTACTCGTGGCTGACTGAGCCGCGGCCATCGCCTTTCGACGCCTCCAGGAACTCGTTTACTTTGTCCGGCTTGACGTTGAACTGGACCATGACGATATACATGCGTGCTCCTTAACTCGGGTCTTTTTGGGAACTGGGGGGACGGGATTTATGAGAGTAGGCGGCAGTATATCCCTATATCTCCGGGGCGGGCGAGGGTGTCGTAGCCGAAGCCAAAACGTGGGGACAGGGGTTGCCCCGCCCGTGCCCCGTTGCTCGCCGGCCACACGCGGGCAGATTTTAACTCCACTCCTACGCGGTGTCAGGCGGGATGGGCTTTTCCTCAAGTCTGCGGATCACCCACTCGCGCATTCGGGCGACGGCCTGCTCGCCTCCCGAGCCCGCCGCGATGGCGTCGAGGAATTCGTGGGCCGAGCGCGGACCGCCCACGTCGAGGAGGCCCTGCATGAACTCCTCCGTAGAGTTGGGCCGCTGGGGCAGTGTCTCCATGTAATAAGGGGTCAGGTGCGCTCCGTCGCGTCTCTCGCCTATTTCGAATCCGAGTTGCTCGAGCGCCTGCCTGATAGTGCGCGGGTCGGTCCAGTCCGCCTTGTACAGGATTTTGCCGGTGCGGCTGATGATCCAGGACATGTTTGGCAGCGCGCCATATGCCCGGTGCACTTCGCCGTCGAGGGTGTCAACGAGCATCGGGCGCTGCAGGCCGCACTGCTCGACGAACTTGCAGGCCGCTTCAAGCTTATGTTCGAAGCTGGAGTGGTTTGGCCAGTCATCACCGGGGTGGGCTTCTTGAGTGTAGATAAAAACTGAACGGACGCCCGCAGGTTCAAACTCTGCGGCGAGAGCGTCCAGGGCCGGCGCCGCCGGCCTGCAGTACGGTCAGGTGCCGGAGCCGAATTCGATCACGAGTGGACCCGTCGACCAGTAGTCGGAGAGCCGCGTTTCTGCTCCCGTGGCTGCGTTTATGAGAACGCCATCGGGCGCGTCGGTACCAGCGTGCAGGATGTTTGGGAACGCCGAGAAGTCGGCCTCCTGCATGTCTCGTGGGAAGCTGGCGTAGTTGTATTGCTCTGGATTCACGATTGGTCGAAGCGATTATGCACGACGCGACGCGGGGCCGCGCCGCGTGAGCGCGTCGTGACAGGCCATGCGCGAGATTGCACCCTCGCATGGAGTCAGGGGGCTAACCGGGGTCTCAGGCTGCGCGGCGGTGGGTGCGGCGCACGGTGCGACGGACGCGAGACCGGCGGCGGAGCGGGCGAGGCGCCGGGTCGTTGGCGGCCGACGGCTGGAGCGGGGTGGCGGGATTGACGGCCGGCGGCGCTGGCTCCAGCCGCTGCAGAGGCGCCGCGGGGCGAGGCGCTCTTGCGGGCGCGGGCGGCAGATGCTGAGGGGCCGCCTGTCGCGCGGGCCTGGCAATCGGCTGGATCTGGGCCGGTGGAGCGGCGGGCCTGGACCGAAGCTGCGCTGAGGCAGGCCGCTCGGCCGGCTTTTCCGTTGGCTTCTTGTTCTCTTCAGCCCACTTGCGCTCGGACCTGCCCAGGGCCATACGCACCCTGAACTCGACCTCGCCGTCTCCCCACGGCTTGTTCACGTAGTCGCTCGCGCCAAGGGCCATCGCCTGGGCTCTATCGTCGGGGCGGCCGCGCGCGCTGACAACGATGACGGGAATGCCGGCCGAGCGGGGATCGAGCAGGAGCATGCTGAGCACTTCGAACCCGTCCACCCGCGGCATTGAGAGATCGAGCAGGATCACGTCCACACCGTGTACGGAGATGATATCGAGGACTTTCAGGCCGTCATCGAGCTCGACGACCGAGTGGCCGTCGTCTTCAAGCAGCATCGTCAACGCCGCTCTGACGTCGGTGTCGTCGTCGACTACAAGAACGCGTCCCATATTGGTGATCTCCAGTCCCCATCACTGTTGCATCAGGTCGAAATCTGGCCGGGGGCGGGTGATATCGCTCACTCGCCGGCTGTAAACACCCCATCACCTTGCAGTGAAACGGCCCGCCATTGAATCGCATGGCCCTCTATACGCGGTGAGGGATACCGTCCGCGTGACTGGGTGATTTAACCCACAGCTCGCTGTTTCCAGTTCCAGCGCATCGTGAAGCCTGCTGTCCGGCCGGCGGGCAACAGGTGAACTATTCAGGTAAACTAGTTTTTAGCATGAATAACTGTTTTATTATTCACCCGACACCGAAAACCGTTACCTCACAGGGGAGCTCCGTCAGTGCAGAGAGTCATTGACAGCCGGAAACATTCTTGCCCTCGGTGCGGCGCGTACAGGGCGCTCTCAGGCAGAGACGACTACTATGGCAGTTATCTTGACTGCCTGATCTGCGGCTGGCACGGTGAAGCGGATGAGAACGGATATCCCGTGATGGTGGAGATCCCTCCCCCGCCGATTCGCCGCCGTCGACGGCGAAAAAAGGCTGCAGTCGAATTATCTGGCGAGCTTTCTGGGGAGCCTGGGCGGGAACCGAACCACTGACCGACACACGCCCTCACCGGCACCGGAGAGGGCGCCAAAAAGGGGGCGCCAGAGGGGTCTCTGCGGCGGTATCTCTCCGGCTATGGTCAAACTAGTTTGACATATTTTTCACAATGCCTGATATTTGTTTCTTTTATCGGGGTTGTATTAATACCCGCTCCCGGTTTTCATGACACTTCTTGATGTCCGGTCGGCAGTCAACGATTCATGTCCGTGGGCCGGCCGGGTTGAAGCCGATTTCAGGCTGCTCTCAACTACCCCGCGGCACGGTTCGCTCCTGATTGATGTCAACAAATAACGTCGAAGCAATTGATTACGTCCTTCATAGCGCCCAGGAGCGCGATGTCAAGTTCATTCGCCTGTGGTTTACGGACATTCTGGGCACTCTGAAGGGATTTGCCGTAACCATCGATGAGCTCGAGCATGTGCTTCATCGCGGCGCAACGTTCGACGGCTCGGCCATTGACGCCTTCGCCCGCTCGACCGAAGCGGACATGGTAGCCATGCCGGATCCATCGACGTGGCAGATCCTGCCGTGGCGGCCGCAGAAGAACGCGGTGGCCCGCATGTTTTGCGATATCTATACCCCGGACGGCGTGCCCGCGGAGACAGACAGCCGCAACGTTTTGCGCAAGATCATGCGGCGCGCCGCCGACATGGGGTTCACCTACTACGTGGGACCGGAGCTGGAGTATTTCTACCTCGAAGAGCCCGACGGCGGGTCTAATTTGGTGCGGCCGGTAGGACGCGGCGGCTACTTCGATCAGACATCCGCCGATTCCGGCGCAGACCTCCGCAGAGAAACGGTGATAGCTCTCGAGGAGATGGGCATCCCCGTGCAGCACAGCCATCACGAGGTTTCGGAGGGCCAGCACGAAATAGATCTGAGGCATACCAACGCCCTGGCGATGGCTGATTCCGTAATCACCTTCCGGCTGACGGTAAAAGAGGTGGCAGCGGCGCGCGGCGCGTACGCCACTTTCATGCCCAAGCCAAGCAACGACCTGCACGGCAGCGGCATGCACACCAGCGTCTCTCTATTCAAGGGCGAGCGCAATGCGTTCTATGACGAGGGCGACGCCCGCCATCTTTCCGATCTGGGCAAGCATTTCCTTGCCGGGCTTCTGCGCCACGGCGCAGAGATAACTGCCGTGACCAACCAGTGGGTCAACTCCTACAAGCGGCTCGTTCCCGGCTTCGAGGCGCCGGTTTACTCGGCCTGGACGGAATCGGGCTGGGCGGACCTGGTCCGGGTTCCGGCGTTCAGGCCCGGACGCGAAGATTCGGTGCGAATTGAGTACAGGGCGCCGGACACCGCCTGCAATCCGTATCTGGCGTTCAGCGTGATACTTGCGGCCGGCCTGGCAGGTGTTGAGCACGAGTACCCGCTTCCCGAGCCGTTCGCCGGGAATCCGGCCGAGCTGACCGATGTGGAACTGGCGGAGATCGGCATCGAGCGTCTGCCGGGGAACCTTTCTGAGGCCGTCCAGCTCGCCGAAAAAAGCGAGTTGGTGCAGGACGTCCTTGGCGAGCGGGTTTTTGAAAGTTTTCTGAAGAACAAAAAGATTGAGTGGCAGGAGTATGAAGCCACGGTCACGGATTACGAGGTAGGCCGCTATCTTCGTGATCTATAGAGTGATCTCAGGGGGGCCTGTAGACCCGCCGAGCCTGCCCGAACCTGCCCGAGCATGAAGGACGCCGCGCCAGCGCTTATATCGGTTAATGACTAATTCCAATTTGCACAAAAGAATTCCAGACGCGGTGGCCAACCTCCGGCCGCTGAAGAAGCATGGCCTCTACGATCCCGCGTACGAGCATGACGCGTGCGGCGTCGGGCTGGTTGCCGATATCCGGGGCGCCCGCTCGCACGACATGATCGAGAAGGCTCTTGAGGTGCTGGAGAATCTGACCCACAGGGGCGCCCGGGGAGCGGACCCCGACACCGGTGACGGCGCCGGGATTCTCATCCAGCTACCGCACGAGTTCATGCTGGACGCGGCGCTGGAGGAGGGCATTCAGCTTCCCGAGGCCGGCCGGTACGGCGTGGCGATGGTCTTCTTGCCGGAGGACGAGCCGCTGCGCGCCGCTTGCGAAGAGATCTTCGAGCGCTGCGTGGCCGAAGAGAGCCTCGAATTTCTCGGATGGCGCGACGTGCCGCAGAAGCCGGAGAGCATCGGGACGCTTGCCAGGGTTGTGAAACCGGTAATCCGCCAGGCGTTTATCGGCTCGCCGGATAGTGGCGCCGGGTTCGACTCCAACGCGTTCGAGCGCAAGCTTTACATC
Organism: Chloroflexota bacterium; assembly: GCA_022562515.1. Taxonomy (GTDB): domain Bacteria; phylum Chloroflexota; class Dehalococcoidia; order Lucifugimonadales; family Lucifugimonadaceae; genus UBA1151. The sequence continues at coordinate 7,586 of JADFPB010000093.1, forward strand.
GCTCGAAAGTGCATTGAGAGCGGCGTAGCAGCGCGCCGCGCTGAGTTGCATGCCCAGGAATTCCAGGAACAGGCCGATGAGTTGGACCGGTTCTATGTCTGCTCCATGTCTGCGCGTACGGTCGTATACAAGGGCCTTCTGATTGCTGAGCAGCTTCGGGAGTTCTACCCGGACCTTGGCGACGCGCGGATAACGACGGCGTTCGCGCTGGTTCACTCCCGGTTCAGCACGAACACTCTGGGCGAGTGGAAACTTGCGCACCCCTATCGGATGCTCTGCCATAACGGCGAGATTAATACGGTGCAGGGCAACAAAAACTGGATGCGCACGCGCGAGCGCCTCTTCACCAACGAGCTGTTTGGCGACGACATCCGCAAGGTTGCCCCGGTTACTTTGCAGTATGAAAGCGACACTGCGTCATTTGACCAGGCGTTCGAGCTGCTGGCCCTCGGCGGACGGGAGATTGAGCACGTAGCGGCGATGATGATCCCCGAACCGTGGTACGGACATAGGACGATGTCCGATGAGAAGGTGGCGTTTTACGAGTATCACAGCTCTCTGATGGAGTCCTGGGACGGCCCGGCGATGATGGCCTTCACGGATGGCCACAAGGTTGGCGCCGTATTGGACCGGAACGGTTTTCGGCCGATGCGCTACCTGGTAACCAAGGACGATCTTCTGGTCATGGCGTCCGAGACCGGCGTGCTGAAGATTCCGCCCGAGGACGTCGCCTACAAACGCCGGTTGCAGCCGGGGATGATGTTCCTGCTGGACTTCGATCAGGGCCGGATCATCGATGATGAGGAGCTGAAGCACGATCTGGCGACGCGAAAGCCGTACGGCGAATGGATCAGCGATAACGCTGTCTATCTGGGAGACCTTCCCGAGGCGGATTTCGTGCCCGGCCCGGACAGCGACACGCTGGTTCGCCGGCAGCAAGTGTTCGGCTACTCGCAGGAGGAGCTGCGGATCCTCATGAGCCCGCTGGCTGAGCAGGGCCACGAGGCCTACGGCTCCATGGGGAACGATGTGCCGCTGGCGGTGCTGTCCGACCGGCCTCAGAATCTTTTCAATTATTTCAAGCAGCAGTTCGCTCAGGTCTCCAATCCGCCTCTGGACAAGGAGTTCGAGAAAGTCGTCACGCAGATGTCGATGACGATCGGACGGCAGGGAAACCTCTTCGATGAGACCCCTGAGCATTGCCGGCAGCTTCGCGTCGAGCATCCCGTGCTGACCAATCACGAACTGGCGAAGATCAAAGTGCTTGACCTGCCGGGCATCCGGACGCGGACAGTGTCCGCTCTGTGGCCGGTCAAGGATGGGGCAATGGGCCTCCGGGCCGCGCTCGATAGGGTGCGGGACGAGGCCGCGAAGGCGGTAGAGGATGGCTACGAGATCATCGTGCTGTCAGACCGCGGGGTGGACTCGGAGAGCGCTCCGATACCCTCGATCCTGGCGACCGGCGCGGTACACCATCACCTGATTCGGGAGGGCCTGCGCCTGCGCGTTGGGCTGGTCGTCGAGTCCGGAGATCCGCGGGAGGTGCACCATTTCGCGGTGCTTTACGGATACGGTGCGAATGCGGTGAACCCTTATCTTGCGTTCGAGACGATTTTCGACATGTTGCGATCGCGGCGTGAGATCGAGGACGGCGTTGTCGATGAAGCTACGGCCGAGCGGAATTTCGTCGAGGGGGTCGAAAAAGGCGTTCTGAACGTGATGGCCAAGATGGGCGTATCGACGCTCCAGAGCTATCACGGCGCGCAGATATTCGAAGGACTCGGCCTGTCTCAGAAACTGGTGGACGAGTTCTTCACGTGGACCCCCACCAAGATCCAGGGCATTGGCATCGACGAGATCGCCCAGGACTGCATGGCCGCTCACAAGCGGGCGTTCCCCGATGTGGAGCTGGCGGCGGAGATGCCGCTGGACATCGGCGGCTTTTATCAGTGGCGGGCAGGTGGCGAGCACCACATGTACAACCCGGAGACGGTCGCGCTGTTGCAGGACTCTGTGAATCGCAACGATGCGAGGGTGTTCGCGGAGTACTCGAGCCTGGCCGATGATGAGACACGGCGTCTCTCCACTATACGGGGGCTTCTTGAGATCAAGTTCGACCCGGATAAGGAGGTTCCTCTCAGCGAGGTTGAGCCGGCCACCGAAATCGTGAAGCGGTTCGCCACCGGGGCGATATCACTGGGCTCGATCAGCCGGGAGGCGCATGAGACGCTGGCGATCGCGATGAATCGTCTTGGCGCCAGAAGCAATACGGGCGAGGGTGGCGAGGACTCGCGCCGCTATACACCAGACCCCAATGGCGATTCGCGCAGCAGCTCGGTCAAACAGGTGGCTTCCGGCCGTTTCGGAGTTACGATCAACTATCTGACAAACGCCACGGATCTCCAGATCAAGATGGCGCAGGGATCGAAGCCGGGCGAGGGCGGCCACCTTCCGGGCCACAAGATCGACGAGTACATCGGGTTCATTCGGCGGACCACGCCGGGCGTTGACCTGATATCCCCGCCGCCGCACCACGATATCTACTCGATTGAGGATCTTGCCCAGCTCATACACGATCTGAAGAATGCCAACGACCAGGCCCGGATTCACGTGAAGCTGGTTTCCAAGTCGGGCGTCGGCACGATCGCGGCCGGGGTAGCCAAAGGCAAGGCTGACGTCGTGCTGATCAGCGGCGATTCCGGTGGCACCGGCTCGTCTCCTCTGTCTTCGATCAAACATGCCGGCCTGCCGTGGGAGCTGGGCCTTGCGGAGACTCAGTACACGCTGGTGGCGAACGGCCTGCGTAGCAGGATCGTCGTGCAGACGGACGGCCAGATCAAGACTGCGCGCGATGTCGCGATCGCCGCCATCCTGGGCGCGGACGAGTGGGGCATCGCAACCGGGGCGCTGGTCGCGCTGGGCTGCATAATGCTCCGGAAGTGCCATCTGAACACGTGCACGGTCGGCATTGCCACGCAGGATCCTGAACTCCGGAAAGATTTCAGGGGCCGGCCCGAGGCCGTAGTCAACTTCTTCATGCTGCTGGCAGAGGATCTTCGGCTCATCATGTCGAAGCTTGGTGTCAGGACTGTCAACGATATGATCGGCCACACGGAGCTACTGGAGCCGCGCCGGGCGCTCGACCACTGGAAGGCCCGCGGCGTGGACGTATCCTCGCTGCTCGCCCAGCCCGATGTTGATCCCGGTATAGGCCGGTACGCAAGCGAGACGCAGAAACATGGCCTTGAGAATGCGCTTGACCAGCGTTTGATCGCGACCGCCGAGGATGCGGTGGCTCATCAAACGCCGGTGCGGGCCGAGTTCGACATCACTAATCAGAACCGTACCGTGGGTGCGATGTTGAGCAACCGGATTGCGCGACG
>JADFPB010000258.1 GCA_022562515.1 Chloroflexota bacterium
CTATGCGCATGCCGCGATCGACGGCCTTCGCCATGTCGTAGATCGTCAGCGCAGCGATGCTGGCCGCCGTCAGCGCCTCCATCTCCACGCCGGTTTTCCAGCTTGCCCGCGCCGTCGCTTCAATCTCGATCGCGTCATCGCCTGAGGTGTCGAACTCGACGACCACCTGCGTCAGGGGGATCTGGTGGCAGAGGGGGATGAGCTCATGCGTCTTCTTCGCGGCCATCACTGCGGCAGTGCGGGCCACGCCCAGCACGTCGCCCTTCTCCAGGGCGCTCTCGCGTATCAGCCGCAGCGTTTCCGGTTTCATGACGATTCGGCCGCGCGCCACCGCTACCCTGTCTGTGACATCCTTGTCGCCGACATCGACCATTCGCGCCTCGCCAGATTCATTGATGTGGGTCAGGCCGGCCGGTGCTGGCTGGCTCGCGTCCGGCCCTGCGTCTGCAAAAGACCCATCGATCACTCGGTTCACCACATCTCCGTGGGCGGCGCCGTTCGCCAACCTGTCGGCCGTTTCGTTCATCTCGTTGCCATCGTGGCCGCGTACCCAGTTCCAGCTCACCCTGCGGTCGGCCACAACAGCGTCCAGCTCGGGCCAGAGGTCCTGATTGGCTTTCCGCTTCCAGCCAAGGGTCATCGTCTTGATGACGTACTCGCTATCGGAGTTGACGATAACTTCGGAGCCCGGTTTCACGCGGCCGAGCCCGCGGATCACCGCCGTGATCTCCATGCGGTTATTCGTAGTCGACGGGTCGCGCCCGGACATCTCCTCCACGACCTGCCCGTCTTTCACGATGACCGCGCCCCAGCCGCCCGGGCCGTTGGGGTTATCCAGGCAGGAACCGTCGGTGTAGATTTCGATCATCTTGAGTCGCGCCCCATGCGAAACAGTTTACGGCCAGTGAGCGATACACTGCCGTTCTTCTGACAGGCTCTATTCACGAAGGACGCGAAATTGATCGTAGTGCGAAGAACATACGTCCCCAGACCCGGCACCGGCGGCAAGCTGCTCGCTCTCATACACCAGGTAAGCGACGGGATGGTCGACGCCGGCTATAGCCCGAGCAGAATCTTCCGAACGCATACCGGCTACCATGGGACGCTCGTCGTCGACCAGGAGTGGGAGTCCTTCGAGACATACGAGGCATCGCGCCGTGCGGTCAGGGAAACGCAGGCGATCACTTCGGTGTTCGACGAGATCTATCCGCTGCTGCAGACGACCCATCACACCGAGATCCTGGTGGAGGCGTAACCGCAAACGGCAATGACCGCACACGATGCCACTGGAAAAGTTCTGACGGTACTGGGCCCGGTGGACCCGGCCGATCTTGGGCTCACCATCACGCACGAGCACCTGCTCGTCGACCTCAGCATCGTTTTCGTCGAACCGGGGGACGAAGAGGGCAGGCGGCTGGCCGAAGAGCCGGTCTGCATCGGCAACCTGGGCTGGATACGCGTCAACTGGTCGTCCAACAGGGACAACCTCGTGCAGAAAGACGTCGACCTGGCGACCCGTGAGGCCGCGCGGTTCAAGGCCGCGGGCGGCGGGGCGCTCGTCGATGCCACCAGCATCGGCATCGGCCGCAACCCTGCGGCGCTGGCGGAGATAAGCCGAGCGGCGGGTATCCACGTCGTCATGGGCGCGGGATATTACGTCGCTCCGGCGCATCCAGACGATTTCTCCTCCAGAACCGTGGACAGCATCACCGAAGAGATCGTTCGCGACGTTCAGGTCGGGGTCGGCGACACCGGCATCCGCAGCGGAATCATAGGCGAGATCGGCTGCTCATGGCCGTGGACCGATAACGAGAAAAAGTCTGTTGCGGCGGCAGTGGCGGCGCAACGGGTGACTGGCGCGCCCCTGCTGATCCATCCCGGCCGCGACCAGCTTGCGCCCATCGAGATCGTGAATTTCATAGAACGCGAGGGCGGCGATCTAAGCCGGACGGTGATCTCCCACGTAGATATCCGAATTTACGATCGCGAGATACTGCGTGAACTGGCGGCCACGGGCATCTACATCGAGTACGACACATTCGGCCTCGAGTCGCCGTTTCCGCCGCACGCCCCCGATACCTATATGCCGTCCGACTACAAGCGAATCGAGCAGCTGATCGGCCTGATCGAGGACGGGTTTCTCGAACGAGTGGTGCTGGCGCACGACAACTGCACGAAGCACCGGCTGCGTGAGTTCGGCGGCCATGGCTTCGACCACATTCCATCTACCGTGACCGGCTGGATGAAACGCCAGGGCATGAGCCAGGCCCAGATCGACATGCTCCTGATCGAGAACCCGCGGCGAGTTCTGACGTTCGCTTGAGATACCGGTTGCCTACCGGTAC
>JADFPB010000094.1 GCA_022562515.1 Chloroflexota bacterium
TCAGGCGTATGCGTTTCTCCTGACTACCGACAAGTACCCGCCGTTCTCGCTCAAATAGCTGGCAGCGGTTGCGCCTGGGGCGGATTATCAGGGCGGATCAGGGTATGAGACTGGAGGCCGGGTGATGTTTAGTCGGCTGGTACTCATCTCGATGATGAGTTTTGCCGCGCTGGCTAGCTGCCTGCGGCACCGATGACGATACGACCGCCGCACCGGCTGGCGCTGCTGCAACTGCCGACGACGATTCGGCGGGATCTGTGATCGTCCGCACTGGGGGCGCGTTTGACGTGGATTCGTTCGTTGCCGCCGGGTTCAAGAAGTCGAAGGAATTCTCGACCGAGACGGTGCCCGGCGCGTCGTCGATCCGGTACGGCTTTTGCAGCCAGCGCGACGCGGAGATCTGGTTCTGCGGCTCGCTTGCGGAGGCTCCAGGCCAGGGCGCCGAACCGGCCCGCGCGGCGATCGACCGATCGCCAAACTCCAACATCGACGCCGGAATGATCACGTCGACGGGCAATCGGACCCGGTACCACGGCTATCTGATCGCGGATACTGCCGTCGTCCCCTGCCAGTCGGAAATCGCCGCGTGCGATGAGCTGCCCGGCCAGCTCCTGTGATCGATCAATCCCATCCGCCACCGACGGACCCATCGCTTACGCCGCGCTCGCTGGAGGTGATGCAGTCCGGCGTGGACTCCGGACTGCATTCAGGAGCGCAGATCTACGCGTCCGTAAACGGCCGGGTGGCGGCCAATTTCGCGGTGGGGAAGGCGGCTGCCGGCGTCGCCATGAGCACCGATAGCCTGGTGCCGTGGCTATCCAACAGCAAGCCGCTCGGCGCGGTCGCGCTGGCCCAGTTGCGAGAGCGTGGCCTGCTGGATTTCGACGATCGGGTGGCCGGGTTCATCCCAGAGTTCACCCGAGACGGAAAAAGCGGCAAGGACGAAATCACTCTCCGGCATATCCTCACCCATACGGCCGGCCTGAGCATATTCGACGACTTCCCGGAAGCGTCGTGGGACGGGATCATCGCCACGATCTGCGCAGCCGGCGTGCAGGATGATTGGGTGGTCGGCGACACGGCCGGGTACGACCCGCGTACCAGTTGGTACATCCTGGGTGAGGTCGTGCGCCGGGTGGATGGGCGCGATTACGGCCGCTACGTTCGGGAGGAGATTTTCGAGCCGCTTCGCATGCTCGATTCATGGATGTCCATGACGCGGGCGCAGTTTGCGGAATACGGCGACCGCAACGCCCTCCTACCGATTACGGACGGCGAACAGAGCTCGATGGCCTATTACGAGAAACGCGCCGGCCAGATGGCGCCGGCGGGAAGCGCACGGGGGCCGATATCCGAACTGGGCCGCTTCTACGAGGCGATGCTTACGGGTTTTCGCGGCACCGACACTACCGTACTCCGAGCAGACTCAGTCAAGCTGCTCGCCTCGCGCCATCGCACGGGAAAGCCGGACCTGACGATGCAGTACGTTATGGACTGGGGACTGGGGTTCCAGATCGACTCGAAGCGCTATGCGCCTACCCATCCGTACGGCTTCGGCCGCCACGCCTCGGACTCAACCTTCGGCCACGGTGGGATGCAGTCCTCGAACGCCTTTGCCGACCCTGACCGCGGGCTGGCGGTGGCCTTCTTCTTCAACTCCCGGCCCGGCGAGGCCGCCCATCATCGCCGCTCCCAGCAACTTGCCGCCGCGATTTACGAAGACCTCGGGGAAGACCTGGGCCTGGAGAGCTGATTCGCCTTCCTTCGATGTCGTAGATCGCCCACCACGCGTGCACGCCTGCCCGTAGATTCGTAGCAACTACCGCCGATGTGGGCCAGACCCCTGTCCCGTTAGCGTCGGTGGTGGCTGGCGGGAGTCGAGTTCTCGCCGGTCTCATTAGCTATGGCGATATCGGTGCTGCTCAGAAACCGGTCGGCTTCGACCACACATGGGGCTACCCGCGAGTCAATTGGACGCGTGGCCCTGGTTCTTGGCGCGCTCGGACTTTATCTGGCCGTATTCCTGGCGCTCGAAGACAACGTTGGCAACGGCGTGGAGTCGCTCGTCGTACTGCCGGTCATCGTCATCGCGGTGTTATGGGGCTGGAAGGCGGGGCTCGCTGCCGGCGCGCTGGGGTTTCCCCTCAACCTGGGACTGCTCGCCGCGACCGGCTCCGGGAGCCCTGATGCGCTAATAGAGGGCGGGGCCGCAGCGCGCCATCTGCTCGTGCTCCTGATCGGCGGCGGGTCAGGTCGGATTGTCGAGCTGGTGGAAGAGCTGAAGGCGCAGATATATCGCCGGAGAAGCGCCCAGCAGTCGCTCGCGTGGGAGCACGCGGCTCGTGGCGTCCTGACTGATATCGGCAGGGTGATTGGCTCGTCACTGGAGATTTCTGAATCGTTCGCCACATTCGCCCAGCTTGCCGGCGAGCTGGTGCAGTACGACCGGATCATGATCTCTACCTTTGATCTTGAGGCGCAGACGATAACGAACTCCTACGTGTCAGGAGACCGGAGGATTCGCACCGGCCGAGGCGAGCCGCTGCCGCTGACAGGAAGCCTTGCGGAAGCCTCGGCCATGATTGACGAGACGATCGTCGTCGGCGGTGAACGGCCGTGGCCGGCAACGTCTGAGGAGCCATGGGAGCTTCAGGGTGACATGAAATCGGCAATCTGCGTGCCGCTCCGGTCCCGCGGGGCTCCCATCGGGACTCTGACTCTGTGTTCCTCGCAGGCCGACTTTTATAGCAGCGACGACATCACAATGGCGGATCAGATCGGAGCACAGATCGGGGGAGCGATTGGCAACGCCAGACTGCACGGGCAGATCAACCGGCAGTTGCATGAGCGCTCCGTTCTCGCTGAGATCGGCCGGATCCTGGCGGAGACGCGCTCGCTCGAAGAGATGCTGGACGCGCTTCACGAAGCGCTCAAGATGAATTTCCGGTTTGACCATGTGCACACGGCCTCGTACGAGGCCACGCGGAATCGCATGAAGATCCTGCAGATTCACGGCATGAAGATTGCCGGCGTAGGGCCAGGTGACGAATTTCCGGCCGCGGAACTGCCCGGATTGGAGGAGGCCGAATCCGGGGTGTGCAGTTGCGCGACCGCGCCCGAGGATCACGACCCGCTCACCATGCAACTGGTGATGGCCGGCATGCGGTCATGGATTTCGGTGCCGCTCCGGTCCCGCGACCGCCTGGTAGGGCTCCTGGTGATAGCAAGCGAGGCCATGAACGTCTACAACGGGGAGACCCTGGAGATGATGAGAGAGGTTGCCAGCCAGGTCGCCCCCGCCGTGGACAACGCCGTTGCGATGGGGGTGGAACGCAGTCTCTTCTCGCGTCTGGAGAGCCAGAACTGGGACCTGCTGCAGGCCAGGGCGACTATGGAAGCGGCGGCAAAGGAACTTGAGGCCAAAAACCAGGCGCTCGAGGCCGCCAACGAGACCAGGACCAACTTCCTGTCCATGATCTCCCACGAACTCCGGACTCCGTTGACGATCATCACTGGCTTCGCTGAATACCTGTCGGCGAATATCGAAGACACCCTCACGGACCAGCAGATGCAGTACGTAGAGGTAATGCAGCGCAACGGGCAGCAGCTAAGCCGGCTCGTCGATGACCTTCTGGACGTGGTCCGGGTCGAATCTGGACAGTTCGAAGTGAACCGTGTCCAACTCGATGCCGGAGATCTCGTGCGTGCGGTGATCAGGGATTGCGAGGCGGTCACAGCGCAGAAATCGCAGCGCATACGCTCCGATATCTCCAACCTCTCTGGCGCAGCCGCTCGAATGAACGGAGACCGAGAGCGCCTCACTCAGGTCATATCGAACCTGATCGGGAATGCCTCGAAGTACTCCGATGACGGCAGTGAGATCGAAGTCAGGGCGTGGGCCGAGGGAGGCTGGTTCCTCTTCGAGGTAACGGATCACGGCATGGGGATCTCCGAAGACGACCTCTCGAAGATTTTCCACTCCTTCTATCGGGCGCCGGAATTGAAGTCACAGAATGTCTCCGGCACGGGACTTGGGCTGGTCATAGCCCGATCGATCATCGAGATGCACGGCGGCACCGTTTCAGTGGAGAGCGAGTATGGCATCGGTTCCACGTTCCGAATCAGGCTGCCGCTCGCAGGCGCTGATTCAACCTCAGGAATGGCGTAACAGGGTGGTCAGGCAGCCTGGGCGGTCTGGCCGGGGCTGAACAAACGAGCGGCTCCGAAGAGCTGTGGGAGGGGAGTATGGCAAGGATACTGGTTGTTGAAGACAACGCCGAGATGCGCATGATGATGATGGCGTTGCTCGGGAGCAAGGGACACGAGGTCGTGGAGGCCGTCGACGGCGCGGACGTGCTTCGCTGGGCGGTGGAAGAGGAGCCCGACCTGGTGTTGCTGGACGTGATGATGCCGCGGGTGGACGGCTGGGAGGCGCTCGCCCTGCTAAAGGAAGATCACCGCACGGAGCACATTCCGGTGATCATGGTGACGGCCCGCAAGTCCATGGAGGACATGGAGTACGCGGAGGAGCTTGGCGCCTCAGACTACGTGGCGAAGCCGTGGTCGCCGGGCGAGCTTGAGACACGCGTCAACTGGGCGCTGCGAAAGCGCGCCGTCCCCGAGTATGGCGATGACTTCGGCCTGCCGACAGGTTTCTTCGAGTGCGGCTGTCCGATGTTCAAAGATGACTCAGAAGATGATCATCTCGCCCCGGACGACTGCTTCGGAAACCAGTCCGTAGAGCAACTGGCCAGCCTGTCCTGAGACATGTTTTCTAGCTCGATCATGGGCAGCTTGGGCAGGCCGGCTCAGACCGACTCGAGCGCGGCCTTCGCCGCCGATACGGTCTGCTCGATATCGGCCTCGGTGTGGGCTATTGAGACGAACCACGCCTCGTAGTCCGACGGCGCTATATAGATGCCGCCTTCAAGCAGTCCGTGGAACCATCGGCCGAATGCCTCATGGTCGCCCGCCGATGCGTCTGCCATGTCACGGACCGGGCCCGGCGAGAAGAACACCGTGAGCAGTGAGCCCACCCTGTTGATCGTCATCGGAACTTCAGTGTCTGCGAATACCTCGGTCAGGCCGGCTTCAAGAAGCGCGCCCAACCGCTCCAGCCTGTCATAGATGCCGGGCTCGCGTAACTGCTCGAGTGTGGCGATCCCCGCCGCCATGGCAAGGGGGTTTCCGGAAAGTGTGCCGGCCTGGTACATCGGCCCGAGTGGCGCCACCATGGCCATCACGCCTTCCCGGCCACCGTATGCGCCCACGGGAAGGCCGCCACCGACGATCTTGCCCAGGCACGTCAGGTCCGGCGTAATTTTGAACATCCCCTGTGCGCCGTCCAGGCCGACCCTGAAACCCGAGATGACTTCATCGAAGATCAATAGCGCCCCATCGCGTTCCGTGATTTCGCGCATAGCCCCGAGGTAGCCGGGCTGAGGCGGCACGACGCCCATGTTGCCGGCGATTGGCTCCACTATCACCGCCGCGATCTCGCCGGGGTGGGCCGCGAAGGCCTTCTCCAGCGCCTCAGTATCGTTGTATGGCAGGACAATCGTGTCTGCGGCCAGCCCCGCGTGTATGCCTGCGCTTGTGGGCACTCCGGCGGTCGCGAGGCCGGAGCCGGCCTTCACCAGCAGCGCATCGCCGTGGCCATGGTACCCGCCGTCGAATTTCAGGATCTTCGACCGGCCGGTGAAGGCGCGGGCCAGTCGCAACGCGCTCATCGTCGCCTCGGTCCCGGAGTTCACGAACCGGACGATCTCTATTGACGGGACGGAATCGACCACCAGTTCCGCCAGCCTGACCTCTCCCTCGGTGGGGGCGCCGTAGCTGGTGCCCTTTTCGGCCGCCGCGGAGACGGCTGATACGACATCCGGGTGCGCATGCCCGAGGATCATAGGCCCCCACGAACAAACGTAATCAATGAACTCGTTATCGTCCGCGTCCCAGATTCGTGATCCGGCGCCCCTGGTAATGAACAGGGGATTGCCACCCACACTGCCCCATGATCGTGCCGGGCTGTTAACTCCACCCGGAATCAATTCCTTCGCGCGCCGGAACAACTCCTGGGAATGGGTGGTTTTCAAAGGTCAAGCCTCCGGGCCAGATGGAACGGGATTTCAGACGCGAAGTTCTTCAGCGAATCAGGCATGGGGAAGGATACGGCGCTGCGGTCCTGGGAGCCAGACCCTGAAACAGGCGCATGGGACGGGAGCCTTCTATGCCGTGCCATCCTCCCGATCAGACCGAGCGTCTTCCTGATACTCTGCAGGCAACTCTTCGGAGAGATCGAAGGCCCTCGCGACGGCGGAGGCCGACTCCGGATCCTCCAACTCTCGAAGGTAGCTGATCGGGTCGGCAAGGAGTTTCTTAACAATAGCGCGGGTCATGGCGTCGATGATTTCGCGGTCGTCGTCCCCCAGCGACCGGAGCCGCCTGAGCGCTCTGGCAAGTTCCTCAGACCGCACGGCCTCGGCGCGCTCCCCGAGGGCGCGAATGAGGGGTTCCGACTCGGCGCCGACGAGAAGTTCTTTGAAATGCTCTACTTCGCGATCGATGATTCCCCCCGCATGCTCAGCCGCGGCCTGCCTCTCAGACCGGTGCTCATCCGCGATGCCCGTCAGAGCCTCCAGTCCATAGAGTGTGACTCCGGTTACTCGGCCAGCCTCCAACTCCACATCCGGCGGCATTGCCAGATCGAGTATGAACAACGGCCTGTCCGGGCGGGCGTCCATGGCTCTCCGGACGTCCTCCGCTGAGACTATCGGATATTCGGCCGCGGTGCAGGTTATCACTGCGTCCACACCGGCGATTGCCGCGGGCATCTCCTCGATTGTGAGAGAAGTGCCGCCGAGCTCGGCCGCGAGGTTTACGGCGCTTTCGGAGCGGCGGGATGCTACCAGTATGTCCGACACGCCGTTCCGCTTCAGGGCGCGTGCAGATTGGACGCCGGTTTCACCGGCGCCAACGATCAGGACTGTTTGGCCCTTGAGCCCGCCCACTCCTCGCTCCAGGAGATCGACGCCAATCGAGCTTACGGAGACTCTGCTCTGGCCGATTGCCGTGTTACGCCTTACTTTTCGGCTGGTCCGGAGTGCGTGGTGGAAAAGTTTTGACAGCCGTGCAGAGACCGAGGAAGCCTCGCCCGCCGCACGCAGGGCGTGAGACACCTGGCCAACGATCTCCGGCTCACCAAGCACCAGGGCGTCAAGACCGGCCGCCACCCGGAACAGATGGCGGGTGGCGTCATCATCGGTCAGCGTGTAGACGTATGGGGAGAGAGGGTCCGCGCTCGGTTCCTTGCGTTCATCAATGATCGCCAGGAATTCCAGGATGCGGTTGATGCCAAGATCGCGGTCATCGGCAACGGAGTAGATCTCCGTGCGGTTGCAGGTCGAGAGAATCACGACATCACCAAGGTGGAGGGCGCCCTGGTGGAGCAGTTCGGGCAGCGCCCTGCGATTTATGGACAGTCGTTGAAGACGTTCAACCGGCGCGCTATTGTGACTGACGCCTGCTACGAGGAAATGCAATTATGGCTCCTGGATTATCGCCCATAAACATAGCACGATGTGATTCTTGTCACAAAGTGCTCGTCCTCGCACGCGAGTTAACGTGAGATTTGCGTGAAACTTCGAGCATCGAATCACCCAATATTCACCCATTGACCCATAAAGGCGAGGCTCTCCGGGCGCACACACCGCGGCTGCGTCGCTAAGAAATCAGGTGCGCTGGGGTCCCAGATGGGGGCGCATGCTACTATCGACTCCCGTTCCTCAGGCCCAGAATGCCCGGCAAGCTCCGAATGCCGGGCCAGAACAGGCTGCACACCATGAGTTCACCCAACCCGCCGATTGACCAGCGCGGATACGCCAACCCGGAGTTGCTCGTTTCTACGGAATGGCTCGCAGATCATCTGGATGATCCCGGGGTGCGCATCGTGGATTGTGACCCCCCGGGCGGTTTCGAGCGCACGCACATCCCCGGCACGGTTCCCGTAGTTGACAACTACTACAAAAGCAGAGACAGGATTCACGTTCAGTCTGCGTCCGAGTTCGAGCAGACAATGTCGGCGCTTGGTATCTCCAACGATATGACGGTCATCGCATACGACTCGGACCGCGCGCATCTCTCGCCCCGGCTTTTCTGGGCGTTGCGGCTCTACGGCCACGACCGGGTAAAGGTGCTGGACGGCGGCTTTGCCAAATGGTTTGAAGAAGGCCGGCCACTCGAGCGTAAAACGCGGCGGTATGCGCCCGGTAATTTCACAGCGCAGGGTCCGCAGCCGGTAAACGCGCTCAAAGATGACGTTCTGGCCGAAATCGGCAATAGCGAGACGGTGTTCTGGGACGTCCGCACAGACGAAGAGTATTCGGGCGAGAACGACCGGGGCACCGCCCGCGGCGGCCGCATTCCGGGCGCGGTACACCTGGAGTGGGCAAACTTAGTGACTGGTGAAGACGTACCAGTCTTCAAGCCCGGTGACGAGTTGCGTGCACTGCTGGAAGGCGTAGGAGTCACCCCGGACAAGAACATCGTCGCCTACTGACAGGGCGGCATCCGTGCGGCGCACGGATTCTTCGTTCTGCAGTTGCTGGGGTATCCGAGCGCAAGGAACTATGACGGTTCCTGGGGCGAATGGGGCAACGACCTCGCCTGTCCTATCGAGCGGTAGCCTGTATTCAACGCCGGGCATCAAAAGTTCAGACACTCTGTAGAAAAGAGCCGGGATGGCTCGGCTGCATCCGGCTTCCATCCGCCGACGCCAGACGCCCAGAACACCCGGAACGCCCGGAAATACGCACCGCTTGAGAATTCTCAGAATCGCTCAGTCGCCACATCTATTGATGATGCCTGGCGGCGCCATCTCAAATCGATTTCCGCGAATACGCGGCCGATGGCTTGCCGCGCTCGTCGCGATCGGACTGATAGCGGCCGTCGCCTGCGGTGGCGACTCAGACAGCCCAGGCGCTGTGGCGGGCAGGGATTTCAGCGCCGGCCTGACCCTGGCGGAAGACTCCGATCTGCCGCCCGCCCGGCCCACCGCGGCTCCGGTCCTTGGCGCTCAAGGACTGATCGTCAACAAGAACGGGCCTGAACTGACCGGCAACCAGCAGTGGTTCAACTCAGAAGTGACGAGCATCGGCCAACTGACGTCAGAAGGAGAAGTGGTGCTGGTCGACTTCTGGACCTACACATGCATCAACTGCATCCGCACCCTCCCATTCCTGCTCGATTGGGATGCGAAATACGGTGATCGCGGCCTTACGATTCTTGGCGTACACGCGCCGGAGTTCGATTTCGAAAAGCTCGCGAAGAACGTTCAGGCCGCTATCGATCGATACGGAATCAAGTATCCGGTCATCCAAGACAACGAGATGAGGACGTGGGACGCGTTCGCCAACCGATTCTGGCCGGGCAAGTACCTGCTCAACACCGACGGCAAGGTCATCTACAGCCACTTTGGCGAAGGTGAATACATCGACACAGAGCGCCAGATCCGCCGTGCGCTTGAGGCCGCCGGACACGACATTTCAGATATTCCGATCGGCACCGACGAGGGTCCGGACCGGGACCCGCTGGCAGCCGGCCAGACCCGGGAACTGTACGGAGGCTACGGCCGCAATTTCTCGTACGGCGGTCTGTACGCCGGACAGGCGGAGTACTACGACGCCCCGGACGCCGAAGTCCTCTACGTCGACAACCTGCCACACCGCAACGGACAGTGGTACGTGCAGGGTGCCTGGAAGAACACGCGCGAGGCCATCGTTCACACCAGGGAGACGGCTGAGCCCGTGGATTACCTGGTTTTCAAGTATCTTGCACGCTCTGTGAACGTTGTAATCGATCCTCAGTCGCCGGGCGCCGAGTTTGATGTCATCATCGAAGTGGACGGCAGGCCGCTCAAACCTGAGGACGCCGGCGAGGATATTGAGTTCGACGATGAGGGCCGGAGCTTCATCCACGTGGATCGCGCTAAAGAGTACAGAGTCATTGAGCAGCAAAAATCGGCCGAGCATGAGATTTCTTTTCAATCGGCCTCAGCTATTTTATGCCATCTAGATCAAGCAAAATATCAGGTTTCCGCTCTCGGGATTCAAAAAGACGGAACCTTGTATCCGCCGGAGACCACCCGACGAAAACTCAAACTTGACCCGTCCCTGGGGGTTTATTGCCCCGAAGGCCGGCACTGGGTGTCGGTCTTGACTGAATTGACCCCCGTCGCCGAGATAGTTTTTCCCGTGTTGCACGGTCCATTTAGAGAGGACGGAACGGTTCAGGGAACCCTCGAGGTCCTGAATATTCCCTACGTCGGCGCAGGAGTCTGGGGTTCAGCGGTGGGCATGAACAAAGTCACCAGCAAGAAAATCCTACTGCAGGAAGGGTTGCCGATTCTGCCCTTTCTCTCACTCACTCGAAACGAGTGGGAAGACGACGCCAAGGGCTGCGTGCAGCGTGTGACTGAGGAGCTATCCTATCCGGTCTTTGTCAAGCCGGCCAATCTGGGCTCGTCGATTGGCATCAGCAGGAGTGCCACCGGGGAGGATCTGCTCGAGCACGTAAAAACCGCTTTACGCTACGATGACCAAACGATCATCGAGCAGGGCATCGAAGCCCGTGAGATTGAAGTCTCCGTCCTCGGAAACAGTGATCCCAAGGTTTCCGTAGCGGGTGAAATTATTCCTTCCAGGGAGTTTTATTCCTATGAGGCCAAGTATCTCGATGAGGAGAGCC
Organism: Chloroflexota bacterium; assembly: GCA_022562515.1. GTDB lineage: Bacteria > Chloroflexota > Dehalococcoidia > Lucifugimonadales > Lucifugimonadaceae > UBA1151. The sequence goes on from JADFPB010000094.1 coordinate 10,741, forward strand.
AGCTCCTCATCCCGGCTCCTCTTAGCCGGGAGGAGATGGGGCGGGCGCAGGAGCTGGCCCTGGGGACGTTCAGGGCGCTGCAGTTGGAGGGTATGGCCCGCATCGACCTTCTGATGGACCGTGGCACAGGCCAGTTCTGGGTCAGCGAGCCCAATACCATACCCGGATTTACTGAGATCAGCATGTATCCCAAGCTGTGGGAGGCATCCGGAC
>JADFPB010000095.1 GCA_022562515.1 Chloroflexota bacterium
ATATAGCCGTTGTTGAGGATGAACACCTTCACAGGCAGCCGGTACTGGCATGCCGTCGACATTTCCTGAATGTTCATCAGGATCGATGATTCGCCGGCGACATCGATCACCAGGGCATCGGGATGGGCGATCTGGGCGCCGATCGCCGCCGGCAGGCCATAGCCCATGGTCCCGAGGCCACCGGACGTCATCCAGTGGTTCGGCTTGTCGAACTTGAGGTACTGGGCCGCCCACATCTGATGCTGGCCGACCTCGGTGGTGATGTAGCGGTCCCGGCGCTTGGTCAGGGCCTCGAGCCTTTCCAGCGCATATTGCGGCTTGATGATCTCGTCCGAGGACTGGTAGTTCAGGCAGTCGCGGGCGCGCCAGGTCTCGATCTGTTTCCACCACTTGGCCAGGGCCTTCTTGTCGGGGCTGATTTTCCGCTCCCGCCACCGGTTGGTGATCTGGCGCAGGCCCGTCTGAACTACGTGGGGAACGGGGCGTTGGAGGCCGTGGCCGGATGCGGGGTGTCCCCGGCCGGCTGAGATTCTTCGCGGGACCGCTTCGGCAGGCTCAGCGCGCCGCTCAGAGTGACACGCGTGTTGGGTGGTGGCTGTGCGGCGCTCCGGCGTGGCGCGGTGGCGGGTCGCACCGGGGAGTCGAGATATCGAAGCCCGCGAGGCCATGGTCTTATGTTCCCGTCATTTCCCGCCCAGAGGAAGCACAGGCATGCGATACCAGTCCCCGTTCGAGCCCAGTCTGGGAAAGGACGGAATAATTGCCCGCACGCGGCCGTCCGGAATTCGGGCTGCGATGTATCCAGCCGCGGGGATGCTGTCCTCGGGCTGCTCGGACCAGTCGTCAACCCGTCCAGCGGCGCTGTGCCTGGCGTTCTGTGGGCGCTTGTAGCGGGATCTGCGGCAATACTTCCTGGCGTTGTGTATCTGGTACGCGGTGTGCCGAAAGAGCCAGAGGCGCGGTACGAGCAACATCTCCCAGAGATCACCGAACGCTTTGAAAAGTTGTCTGCGAGGGACTGGATCACGGGTCTGCTCGCGCCTCCGGAATTTTCTGGTTGCTGAAAGCAGAGATCGCGAGGTCTCGACGGTATGTCCGCAGCATGACGGTCGCCGTGATCGTGCCGGATCGCGCAGCGATCGTTGGGATGAACGATCGGAAAGGTGCGCCTCAGGCGATAACCCGGTATATCGCCGACCCTTGACCGATGCCCTGCGGGAGACCGATGCGCTCGGAAGATGGGATGAGGGTCTCAGCGCACTGATGCTATTGCTGGAGACTGATGTCGTCGTCGCCCGGATCGCGGGGGATCGAATCGTTTCCAGTTTTGCGAAGAGGAAGGTAGTCCTGCCGGATGGTGATGAGCGCGTCATACCGGTCTCTGGCGCAAGCGCGCATTCTCCCGGTGCTGGTGAGGTCGCGGAGGCCCTGCTGCAAAGAGCCTCTGCGCGTGCAGCCTGATCTCCCGGCCTGAGCCGGGGGCTCATTGATAGAGCCGGCGCAGCTTCATCAGGCATCAGGTAAACGGTCGATTTTCTGCCCGCGAAGTGGTTGACGGCGATGGAGCCGATTATTGATTTGCCTCGAGTGGCGTAAAGGAATCTTCGGCGCCGGGCGCCCCACTGCCACATGGTAAAATCGCTGTGTACGCCGCGCTGTCAGAGCAGAAGGGCGTTGATGCCGTGGACTCTAGCTCTCACGATTCCGATCCCATGACCGGCCTGCCGGATCGCAGGCAGTTCATGAAAGCCCTCATGGAGGCAACCCGAAATGCGGGGCCCGGAAGGCAGGGCGCCGTCGTCCTGTTTGGACTCGACGACGTGAGTCATCTAAACGATGCTCACGGTTACGAAGCCGGAGACCGCTGCATATCGTTCATCGGGGATCTCATCACCTGTGCAGCCGGGGATCGCGATTTTGTAGCTCGAATCAGCGGCCATGAGTTCGCCCTGCTGATCAGGGCAAGTGATGGGGCTTCCGTAAAAGCCGCGACCCGGGGGATCGTGGATAAGGTTTCTTCCGCCGATCTGCCGTTGCCCGGCCATCATGAGCAACTCACAACGTCTGCGGGCATCGTCCTGTTTCCCGACCATGGCGCGAATCCAGAAACCCTCCTGTCTCTGGCTGGTGCGGCGATGCGCAAATCGAAATCCCGCGCACCGGGATTGGTGACTCTGTTTGAGCCCGAAGAACACCTGTCCGAGATCGAGGAGATGGCCAGTACTCGCCATCTGATTCTTGGTGCGCTCGCCAATGATCGGGTCGTTCTCCACCGTCAGCCGATAGTGGGGACGTCTGAGGGGACGGTCCAGCACTACGAAGTTCTGGCTCGGATCATCGATGAGGATGGACAACTGAAGCCGCCGGAGCTCTGGATACCTCATGCAGAAGAGCTTGGTCTGATGAGCGCCATTGACCGGCGAGTCGTCGAGATGACTTTTTCAAGCATGGGAGGCGCCGATCCGATCTGGGGTTCCCTGGGCGCCGCCATAAATATCTCCAGCAATTCACTCGGGCGTGAGATGGCGGAATTCATTGTCGCCATGGGCGCCCATCACGGCATCGATCAGTCGAGCGTAATCGTTGAAATCACTGAGACCGCGGCGAACCCTGAGCTGGAGGAAATCAGATGCTTCATGGACATCGTCAAGCGGTCCGGGCTCAAGATAGCGATCGATGATTTTGGGAGCGGCAACACTTCACTCAGACGCATTCGTGAACTCGATATCGATATAGTAAAATTGGATGGCTCGCTGGTCGTGCCAATTGAAAACTCGCAGATGGATCTTATGTTCCTTGACTCGCTTATAAAGCTTTTGCATTCACTTGGCCTTGAGATCGTGGCAGAGTACGTGGAGAACGCCAACCTCCTTCAACTCCTTGAAGAGTGTGGGGTGGACTATGTCCAGGGGTTCCATCTTGGACGGCCAGAGCCGTTTGCAGCGCTCCCGGTCTGACTGTTCAACCGACAGCGTTCCTGAATAGCCCACAGACCGATTACAGGCGCTGAGCATCGAGTAACTGACCGAGCATCGAACGGCATCGGTCGAAGGGAAGGACCCCATGGGTGTTTCGATTCCATGCATTGAAATTGGTGGTGTTTGCGAAGACCCGATTCGGGGCGGGTCGCTCGATGAGCTGGTCGAGGTAGCGGCCGCTCATGCGGCGGAGATGCACGGGCTTTCCAGCGATGACGCTCGGAGTGATCTGGTCCTGACGGAGATCAGGGCTTTCATACCACAGACGAGCCGCCCGCCGGAATTCCGGGCTCTTTCATTTTCTTTCATCAATCGGTAGCGCTCAATTTCGCGGGCCCGCCAATTCGAAGCCCCGCTGGTGTCATTTCGATTGGTGATCCGGGGGGCGTGTCACCGATAGCGACTCCCTCCCGATATCAACTCCCTCAGGGAACGCAAGGATGCTGAAGTAAACGGTGCGGCGGTGCGGCCGGCGCCATCGGGGTTCGTTTCGTCTGAGACATGACAGCCGTCTGAAACGTGAGAGTAGGTCTGAGCGCCAATTCACAGATCGATCGAGTAGCGAAGATCCTTGCATCCATCTCCGGGGTCGATTCGACTTGTGCCATCGTGCTGCCAGCCCGCGGCTTTGTAGAACCGCCGAGCACGCTCGTTGCGCTCCAGGACCCAGAGTACGACCTGTTCGTAGCCTCTGGATCGAAGGTGGTCGATGGCATGGGCAAAGAGCCTGCGGCCAACCCCTGTCCCGATGGCTCCAGCGCCAAGATAGATACAGTAGAGTTCCGCTATTTTCGGTTCTGATGGATGGGCGGACGCGGAAGGCCTGTTCGGGCCGGTCTGGGCGAAGCCGACTACCTTCCCGTCTACCTCTGCGACCCAGACGTCCCTTTCCTCCGGCTCTTCCTCCAGCCGAACGCTCCACCGCTCCGTGTGATCGCCAGAGTGGATGAACTCATCGACGGCTGTGTCCGCCATCAGGCCGCGGTATGCGGCGTCCCAACCTTCGGAGTGGGCGCGGCCGATGGCGTCCGCGTCCTCCGGCGATGCGATTCGGATGTTTAGTTTGACAGGCACTATCGCCATGGTCGATTGAAAGTGGGAACGCCGTTATACGCGGTTAGATTCATCGGAGCGGAAGATCGGCCATATGGGGGCAGGCCCCTTCAACGGTCTCCCGCCGCGCGGGCTCGCTTCAGCGCCATGCCGCTTATCGCTTCCAGCACGATCCTGTGGGCGAGCGTAGCGGTGATCTCTCCCGGGCCATCGTAGGGTGGTGAGACCTCGACGATATCCATGGCGACGATGGTGATCTCAGAGGACGCGATTCGCCGGACGGAGCGCAGCAGCTCGGCTGCGGAGATGCCGCCCGGCTCCGGGGTTCCGGTTCCCGGCGCGAACGCCGGGTCCGCGACATCGATGTCGATGGAGAGGTAAAGCAGTTCCGGCCCATCGAGCGCCTCGTCGATGGCGTCGCTGATCACTGCGTCTGCTCCGCGATCTTCGATCTCCGACATCAGGTGCCATCGCATCCCCTGTTCGCCCATCCAGTTGAAAGTCTCTTTCGGGGGCCAGTAGCCGCGCAGGCCGACCTGCACGAAGTTCTTGCCCGGCACGACCCCGCTCTCGATGAGTCTTCGCATGGGACTGCCGTGGGAAATCAGGACGCCGCCATAGCCTGCCTCTCCGGTGTCGGCATGGGCGTCGAAGTGGAGAATGCCGACTCGCCCGATGCCGTGGTGCTCGGCCACCGCGGTGGCCGAGGGTAATGTGATCGAGTGATCGCCACCGAGGATTATCGGAATGCACCCGGCGTCCAGGGCCTCCGAGACCTTGGATTTGATGGCCTCATGGCTCAGCTCAAGCGAGCTTGACGGACAGTTTGCGTCACCGAAATCGACCACGTCCAGGTAGTCGAACGGGTTAACGTCCAGCCCGAGGTGGTAGAGCGGCGTGCGGGAGACGTTGAGGTAAGACGCCTGCCTGATGGCGCGAGGCCCGAAACGTGCGCCGGGCCTGTGTACCACGCCCATGTCCACCGGTGCGCCGAGGAGGGCGATATCCGCCTCTGCCAGCTCCCCGGCATGCCTGGCGAGTGGCAGTTGGAGATAAGTCGGTAGTCCGATGTGCGCCGGATGCGCTTCATCGCCATGCAGATTGGTCACGTCTATCTCCCCGGCGGCAGGTGCAGGCCAACGCGCGCCCGCCGCTCGATTTGAGGCTTGCGGATATTGGTGTGGATATTAGACGTTGCGGGCGGTGAAGAGACGCGGCATGCGGTGGCCGGATGTCTCTGGACTACATGCGTACCTGGGCATTATTGGCTGGGCCGGACATCCCGACGCGCCGGGGGGCCTGAGCGGCTGAGCGGCCTCTAATCCCTCCCCCGGCACTTGGGATGCGAGGATGGCAAGGGTTGTTAGCAGGGTGTCAGGCCTGGGCGTTTGGCGGCTCAGGGGCCCGGTTCTGGGCTTCCCATTACTGGCATAGAATTGGGTGGTCGATCTGAACTATTTGATCCCAGCCGGTAATCAGCCGGCATTAATCCGCTAAGTCACCCCGCGAATGCGGGCCGCAGAAAAGCTATGTTCCGATTTTTGACAGCCGGTGAATCGCACGGGCCCGGACTCACGGTGATTGTTGAGGGCGTTCCGGCCGGTGTATCCCTGACAGAGGAGTACATCGCGACGCAGCTTGCCCGCCGCCAGAGGGGCTATGGCCGCGGCGGGCGGATGAAGATCGAGTCCGATTTTGCGGAGATCCGGGGCGGCGTGCGGTTGGGCGAGACGCTGGGATCGCCAATCGCGATGTGGATAGAGAACAAGGACTTCGCGAACTGGACCGAGGCGATGGCTATCGCGCCGCCGGAGGGCCAGGTAGACCGGAAAGCGAACACGCGCGTCGTGCCTGGCCATGCCGACTTTCCGGGCGCGCTGAAGTACATGGCGCACGATATGCGGAACGTGCTCGAGCGCTCGAGCGCGCGTGAGACGGCGGCGCGGGTGGCCGCGGGCGCGGTGGCGCGTCGATTCCTTGAAGAGCTATCTATATCGCTGCATAGCCAGGTCGTCTCCATCGGCGAGGTGGAGGCGGATGTGTCGCTGGACGCCGACTGGGACGCGGTTGAGGCGTCCGAGGCGCGCGCCGCGGACCCGGCGACGGGGGAGAAGTTCATCGCTGCGATAGACGCGGCGAAGGACGCCCGGACGACCATCGGCGGCGTGTTCCAGGTCGTTGCGAAGGGTGTTCCGGTGGGGCTGGGCAGCCATATCCAGTGGGACCGCAAGCTCGATGGCCGGATTGCGCAGGCGATGATGAGCGTGAACGCCGTCAAGGGCGTTGAGATCGGCCGTGGCTTCGCCAATACCCGCAGGCCGGGCAGGGATGTGCATGACGTCGTCGTGCCCGATCCGTCGGACCCTCGGCGGTTTGCCCGGAGGAGCAACGAAGCGGGCGGTATCGAAGGCGGCATGAGCAATGGCGAGCCGATAGTCGCGTACGTGGCGATCAAGCCGATTGCGACGATGACGGATCCGCTGCCTTCGGTGGACATCAACACCGGCGAGGTGATGGAAGCGCCGTATCACCGGAGCGATATCTGCCAGGTGCCGCCGGCGTGCGTGATCGGCGAGGCGATGATGGCGCTGGTGCTGGCGCACGCTGCGCTTGAGAAGTTCGGCGGTGATCACATAAATGAGACCCGGCGGAACCTGGCCGGCTACATCGCGAGCCATCAGGAGTTCGGGGGCGGGGCCGCCGCGCCGGGTGGCGAATGAGTTCACGCGTTTCAGGGCGCCGGCGGATAATCTTTCTGACCGGCTTCTCCGGGACGGGTAAATCGCACGTGGGCCGGCTGGTGTCGGGCATGCTCGGCTGGGCTTTTGCTGATATGGACGAGATGATCACGCAGCGCGCCGACATGCCGATCGTCGAGATTTTCGAGCGTGGCGAAGATCATTTCAGGGCGCTGGAGCGGCAGGTGCTCGCGGAGGTTGCCGAGGGGGACCGCCTGGTGGTGTCGACCGGGGGCGGCGTACCGGAGAGCGAAGAGAACCGGCAGGTGATGCGCTCGACCGGCATGACGGTGCGATTGGATGCCGCTCCGGAGATGATCTACGGGCGGTTGAAGCGGAGCCGGCGCGGGAATAGTGACGAAGAGGCCCGCGGCGTCATCAGGCCCATGCTGCGGGAGGATGGCGACGAGGCTCCCGTGGGCCGCATACGTGCATTGCTCGCACAGCGCGAGGAAGCGTACGCGACTGCGGACGCGACCATCAGGACGGATGAGCTGACTCCGAGGGCGGTAGCGCGGCGCGTGGTTGAGGCGTGGAAGTTGTTTGAGGGCAAGAGGGAATGACATCAGGGGCGGAGTCATCACTGGCGGCGGTAGTTCGCACCTCGCAGGGCGAGTACCGGGCCATCGTCGGGCGCGGCGTGACGGCCTCGATCGGTGCAGAGTTCGAGCTGGCAGGTCTGGGTAAACGGGCGTTCCTGGTGGCGGACCAGGCTGTGTTTCCGGAGGCGGTGCGCACCGTGCAGGAGGCCCTCGAGCGGGCGGGCGTCGTGACACACGTCCTCACGCTGCCGTCCGGCGAGAGGACGAAGAGCCTGCAGACGCTGGAGCAGATCTATAGCTGGCTCGCCGGTCTGCGAGGCGAGCGCGGCGACACGATAGTGGCGCTTGGCGGAGGCGTGATCGGCGACATCGCCGGTTTTGCGGCCGCGACGTGGCTGCGGGGCGTGGCGTTCGTGCAGGTTCCGACGTCGCTGGCGTCGATGGTCGATGCGTCTCTGGGCGGCAAGGTGGCCGCCAATCTTCCGATGGGAAAGAACCTGGTGGGCGCGTTCCACCAGCCGAAGCTGGTGCTGTCTGATGTGGATTTTCTCAAGACCCTGCCTGCGCGCGAGATGGCGGCGGGCTGGGCCGAGGCGATCAAGCACGGCCTGATACTCGACCCGGAGTTACTTGAAGCTTTTGAGTCGGAGGCGGACGTGCTGATGGCGCTCGAGGGCGAGCAGGTGGTGGAGGTGATTCGCCGCAGCGTGGCGATCAAGGCCGAGATCGTGTCGGCGGATGAGTTTGAGCGCGGCGATGTCCGGGTGCTTCTGAACTACGGCCACACGGTGGGCCACGCGATCGAAGCGGTCACGGACTATGGCGAGTACCTGCACGGGGAGGCCGTATCGGTGGGGATGATGGCTGCGGCGCTGATCGCCGAGCGCCTGGGGATGATCGATGCCGAGCTGGTGGACCGGCAGCGCGCTGTTCTCGAGCGATACGGCCTCCCGGTGTCCGCTCCGGGGTTGTCAGTCGAGGCGATCATGGACCGGGCGAAAAGCGACAAGAAGGTCCGCGGCGGGGTGATCAGATGGGTGCTACTCGAGGGGCCGGGGAAGGCTGTGACGCGCAGCGATGTGCCGGATGAGCTGGTGGCTGGGGTTATTGCTGACTTGGTGGCCAGATGACTCTGGACTTTCTCGGGAATGGGGCGTTGTCGGCCCGGTCGGACGTGTGTTGCCCCAGCAGGCTGAGATCCTCGGGTCGGGGACGCCCAGGGATGACGAATTTGGGACGGTCGCGTTCGCTCACCCTGGCCTCTCCCGGGCAGAGAGGGAATAAGGCGGCGCCTGGCGGCATGGTTATTGCGAAGTTGGCGGTGGGGTAGCCTGAGCTCAGCGGCCGCCGGCTACGGCTGGGACGATGCTGATCTCGTCGCCGGACTTTGTGGCGGTGCCCAGGCCGTCCATGTAGCGCACGTCTTCGCCGTTCACGTAGACGTTGACGAAGTGGCGGATGTCGCCGTCCTCGCCGCAGATGCGTTCCTTGATTCCTGGGTATGCGCCATCGAGGGCGTCGACGACGCTCTGGAGGGTATCTCCCTCCACCTCGACTTTGTCCTTGCCGTCGGTGATTCGGCGAAGCGGGGTTGGGATGCGAACGGTGACTGGCACGTGCGTGACCTCTGTTGGACTCTAGTGCTGTTTATGCGATTGAAGGATCGTGGTTCGAATCGAGGGTTGAAGCCGGGCCCGATTCGGACCCGGGGTTTCAGATGCCCACAGGCATTTTATCGCTGCTCAGCCTTCGATGACGTCTCCGGCTATCGGGTCGACCCGGACTCCCTGCGAGATCGCCCACTGGATTCCGCGTTCGATTTCATCTTCGGCGCCGATTAGCTCGAGTATTACCCAGCCTGTTTTGGCGCCCACATCGGCGCGCCTGATGCTGGTCTCTATCTCGAACATATGGGAGAGGTTGTAGACCAGCGGCCTATCGACCATGACCTCGGGGAACGTAATCTTGACCCGTCTGTTAGCCAACTTTACCAACTCCCCAACTGCCTGGGGGCGGCAATTTTCGATGCCGCCTCTTTTTTAAGAGTGCAACCGAACGATCTCAATTTCAACCTCGATGTTAATCTGCCAGGGTCCCGAGGACGTTTTCCTCGAACGATTCCATGTTGGCTTCTATCTGTATTGGTTTTACCGAGGAGGCGACGGCTTCCTGGGTTTTGAGGCCGTTGCCGGTGATGTATGCGACGACGCTGTCGTCCGGGTGGATCAGGCCGTCCACGACCATCTGTTTGAGGCCGGAGACGACTACGCCCGCGGCGGTCTCCGCGAATATGCCTTCCGATTGGGCAAGCAGGAGGATACCTTCTGTGACGTCGTCTTCCGGCACGGCGTGGGCCGAGCCGTTGGTCTCTTTCAGGATCTTGAGGGCATAGTAGGCGTCTGCCGGATTTCCGATGGCGAGCGACTTTGCGATGGTATCGGGAACTTCGGGCCGGGCGTGCGTTTCGCCTGCATCGTATGCCTTGACAATTGGCGAGCAGCCGGCTGCCTGTATGCCGTGCATCGTGGTCTGGACATCGTCTATGAGGCCCAGTTTTGCGAACTCGTTGAAGCCCTTCCAGATCTTCGTGAAGAGGGAGCCTGAGGCGAGCGGGACGATGGCGTGATCCGGCGCTTTCCAGCCCAGTTGTTCTGCGACCTCATATCCGAGGGTCTTGGACCCTTCCGAGTAGTAGGGTCGCATGTTGATGTTTACGAACGCCCACTTATGGTTGTCGGCAAGTTCGCTGCAGAGCCGGTTGATGTCATCGTATGAGCCGTTGACGGTAACGACTGTCGGGCCGTAGACGGAGGCGCCGATCACCTTCCCGTATTCGAGGTTGGCGGGGATGAAGACCAGCGTTCGCATGCCGGCTTTTGCGCCGTGGGCGGCGACTGCGCCGGCGAGGTTGCCGGTGGACGCGCAGGTAAGGGTGTCGAAACCAAACTCGAGGGCCTTGGTTACCGCGACGGACACGACGCGGTCCTTGAACGAGTAAGACGGGTTCACGGCGTCGTTCTTGATCCAGAGGTTGTTGAGGCCCAGCTCTTTGCCCAGGTTGTCGGCCTTCAGGAGCGGGGTCATGCCGGTGCCGATGTCTACGGCGACGTCCCGGTCGACCGGCAGCAGGGCATCGTAGCGCCACATGGTGAGCGGTCCGTCCTGAATGCTCTCACGGCTTATGGCGTTGCCGATCGCGTCGTAGTCATAGGTGACTTCGAGCGGGCCGAAGCAAAAGTCGCAGACGTAGTTCGGCTCTATCGGGTACTCGCGGCCGCATTCACGGCAGTGCAGGGCAGTGGCGTAGGCCAACCCGGGACTCCTGATTCTTGAGGTAGCTGCCTGTCCCGGATGAGGCGCCGGGAGTGACAGCTGCAGCTACGCTCGTAACTCGCTGATTCACCGGCTGCAGCAGCTTTCGTCCGCCATATTCTGGCGCTTTCGCGGCAAGGGGAGTACCGAAACCGGGAAGGAGCTGGCGAAAGGCTGAGCAGCTATGACTGAGAGAATGTTAGCAACGGTGGTTTCGAGCCGTCAACGGCGGTCGGGGCTTAGTTGATGTTCAGCGGGGGCCTGTTAAGGCCTTTTTGCATCAGCGGGATAGCAGA